>JALSTM010000159.1 GCA_026983715.1 Desulfobacterales bacterium | reverse complement strand
AGAGAGAAAGTAATATTCTACCACTACATCGCCATTTTCAAACCTCACCTCCATATATTTCAATAGGTTATACGTAATAAATAAACCAAAATACCTTGGTTATGTTAATATTAAGGGATTTTTTGACGAACTTGGGTTAAACGAAAAGCTAGAGCACAGTCATTGCGATCCCGCACCCACTTTAAGTCATACATCTCGTCCAGAAGGAGAAGTTTTGATCCGGCATCAAGTCAAAGGGCGGTAGATTCCGGTCCTACGCTTCGCTCTGACCAAAATGAGGGATTTTGCATTCCTTTTATTAGCCTTCTTTTTGCATAGGAGTTAAGGAGGTCCGAATTTATCATGGTATCCTCAACAGCTTGCGCTCTTCAGAGGAACCAAACGCACGCGTTCTCGGATTTTCTATACTAAATCGGATTGAACGCAGAAAATGCCAACGTAAAGGTTGACTTTTGGCGTTTTTCGAATTTAAAGGAATCCGGCATAAAGATTTACTTTTCCTTCGCACCTTCTTCTCTCATCGATGCTGACAAAAGATAGGCTTCGATGAATTTATCTATATCTCCGTCAAGCACCGAGTTTACATCTCCCACCTCAACCTGGGTTCGGTGATCCTTTACTAATCGATACGGCTGCAAAATGTACGACCTTATCTGGCTGCCCCATGCGATTTCATCCATACTTTCATGAATTTGTTGTTTCTTCTCCATCTGCTTTCTCTTTTCAAGCTCGTATAACCTCGCACGAAGAACCTTCATGGCCATGTCCTTGTTGCGGTGTTGGGATTTTTCATTCTGGCACTGGACTACTATACCAGTGGGAAGATGAGTGATCCTCACCGCAGAACTTGTCTTATTTACGTGCTGTCCCCCTGCGCCACTTGCTCTATAAGTGTCTATCCGCAAGTCACTGGGCTTGATTTCAATGACAATATCTTCGGCAACTTCTGGAAAAACAGAGACCGCGGCAAAGGAAGTATGCCTTCTCCCACTGGCATCAAAGGGTGAAATCCTTACAAGCCTGTGTATTCCCGTTTCTGATTTTAACAGCCCATAAGCATATTTCCCGCTTATGGTTACCGTTGCACTTTTGATACCCGCTTCTTCACCAGGCTGCAGGTCTATGATGTGCGTTTCAAAACCTTTTCTCTCCGCCCATCTCAGAAACATTCGCAGTAGCATTTCAGCCCAATCCTGGGCCTCCGTTCCCCCTGCACCGGCATTTATATTCAGAATGGCATTTTTATCGTCGTCTGGCCCACTAAACATCCGTTCCATCTCAAGCTGCCTGATCCGGCCGTCGAGTTCCTTGATTTTCTCCTTGACTTCCTGGAGGGTCTCTTCATCGTCTTCTTCCAGGCACATTTCAAGTAGTATATCGGTATCTTCAAGGTCCTGTTCCAGTTCCTCGACTTTCTGGATCATCTGTGCAATTGCAGCTCTCTCCTTCAGGATCTCCTTTGCTGCCTCCTGGTCACTCCAGAAATCCTGCTTCCCCATCATTCTTTCAAGTTCTTCGAACCGCTTCCTTTTCGCATCCAGGTCAAAGATAACCTCTTAAAGAGTTAAAGCGGTCTGTCATCTCTTTTAGTCTTGTTTTGAGTTCAACATCCATCGATTTTCTCCTTTTATGCCTTTTCCCCGAGAATGCTCTTGTATTTTATTTTATCACAGAATACACAAAATATTACAAGCGCTGAAAAAAGAACACAGAGCAATGGCAGGATATCACCTACCCGGGGGTATGTAGTTTTTATATCCGATATCAGAACATCTTTCACCAGGTATCCTGCGGTATTTAAAGGAATAGTACCAATAGTATCACCCTTTTGGTCTATGAAGGCACTGATACCAGTATTGGTACAACGAACCACGGGTAATCTCGTTTCGATTGCCCTTGCACGAGCCATTTCCAGATGTTGATAAGGCGCACTGGTATCCCCAAACCAGGCATCGTTGGAAATATTTACCAGAAAATTGCTACCCCGTTCTAGCCTCTGTAAAGCCAATTCAGGGAATATCACTTCGTAGCAGATTAGCACTCCCACCTTTTTTCCTTCAACGTCAAATAGTTCCTGGTTTTGCCGTCCGGGAACAAAATCTCCCACTCCTTCGGCAATCTTATTCACGAAAAACAGAAACTTTTTAAGTGGTACGTATTCTCCGAAGGGAACGAGGTGTTCTTTGGCATACACCCCCGTAATTCTACCCCTGGGTGAAGCAATCAGTGCCCAGTTGTAATATCTGGGGCTAGAATTGCGATATTCGAGTCCCGGAGCGCCAAACAAGAGATAGATACCCATATTCTTTGCAATATCCATCACCCTCAAGCTCAACCTGGTGTTCATCCCGAAGTAAAATGGAACAGCGGTCTCCGGCCAGATAACCAGTTTCGGTTTTTCTTCGGAGATGGCCAATTTCGTAAGTTTTTTATACTTGTTGATAGTGCTCACCTGGTACTTTTCATCCCACTTAACATCCTGGGGGATGTTGCCCTGTACTACTGCAACTTTAAGAGGGGTCGATGATAGAAGTTTTTTGTTTATCTCCGACAGCCTGTACTTACCGTAGATGAAATTGGCTGCAAATATTACCAGGAAAACAAGGAGTCCAGCGAGTTTACGTTTAATAGCATGATCTTTCATCAAGGAATAAAAAATACCGTTACAAAACACAACAAGGAAGGAAATTCCAAGGACTCCGAAAATATCCATGGATTGCACCACCGGAAGCCACGGAACCTGGCTATAGCCGATAAGGCCCCAAGGGAATCCGGTAAAAAGGTGTCCCCTTGCATATTCGGTAGAAACCCAGCCAACTGCCAGTGCTAGCCCTGGAGGAAAATGCCACCGGTTACAAAATAATTGGTAAATCACGCAACAAAACCCGGGATATAATGCAAGATAAGATGTTAGCAACAGAAGTGTTAATATTCCTAGAGCAATAGGCATTTTTCCGTAGTGATTGACCACGTAGAATATCCAGTACAAAAGCGACGTGAAATGTGCCAAACCCAGTAACCACCCGAGAAGAAAAGACTCCCTGTAGGACGATTGCGACAGTGCCACTAGCAACGGGATAAAACCTCCCCACGCCAAAAAAAACCACGAGTGGGTGGGGAAAGAAAGGGTGAGCATCACCCCACTCAAAAGGACAAGTACTATCTTTTTAAAGTACCCTGATGTTTTATCCATGAGCGCTGCAAAAAAAAATGCTCTTACGAGCAATGTTTCCTAAACCAAAAAATATACGTTCGAGTCACGCCGCACCCTGATCGGGTGATAGGCCTTTATCCGGCATCCAGTTCCCATGGAAGCAGACCCAGGCTCTCCGCCTTGTTTCAGCCGGAGTGACGGATTTTGAATTGTTTTCGTCCTACTTGTTTAACTAATTCCTGATTCTAGAAATCCAGATTTATCAGAGTCTTCATAAAATCAATTCTTCGTTACCGGAAGGGGGTTGGGGAAAATTTCAGTGCCGCACACCAACAACCACCCATTTCCCCTGAATCCGTAATCGTTCACTTGGGACTGAGATACGGCGCAAGTGGACAAATCACAGGGTGGAAAAAGATTGCTTGACAAGGTGAAAAATGACCCACCCTGACCGTATGGTCTACAATCATCAATTTAGACATGTTATACAAATCAACCATAAAGTTTCTCCGGGGATTCAGGCATTTTCGTCAGTGGGAATGCATTTCAACAGGTTTTTCCCCTGGCACCCTTTTAACCCTCACACGGCTGATCCTCCTGTCATCCGCTGCCTCTATAACCATTTCCAGATCATTGAACTTAATTACTTCATTTACTGTCGGAACCCTACCAAGGAGACTTATTATAAAACCCCCCATCGTTTCAAACTTTCCCTCAGGGATTTCTTCACCAAAAAATTCCATAACATCTTCGATATCTACTCTGGCATCAACCACCAGTGTATTATCATCTACCTTGATCATCCGTTTATCATCGTAATCATACTCATCCTGTATTTCCCCGATTATTTCCTCGATAATATCCTCCATAGTCAGGATACCGGCAGTGCCACCGTATTCATCCACCACCACTGCCATGTGAGATTTCTTGTTCCTCAGGTCTCTCAGTATTTCGCTGATTTTTTTCGTTTCCGGCACAAAATAGGGCTGCCGGAGAATTTTCGGCCAGTCGAAATCCTCTTTACCCCAGAACGGAAGCAGGTCTTTGGCATGCAGAATACCGATTATGTTGTCAATATTATGCTCGTAGACGGGAATCCTGGAATGTCCTTTTTCTATAATTACCTTTAACAACTCGGGCACTTTGGCGCTTCTGTTTATGCATACTGCATCGATACGAGGAACCATTATTTCCCTGGCTACCTTGTCACGAAAGGAGAAGATGCTTTGAATCATCTCCCCTTCGTCTTCGGTAAGTAGCCCTTGCTGCTCACCTTCATCGATGAGTGATTGAATTTCTTCCTCGAGATTGTGAGCGTTTTTGCGGAAAAACAGGCGTTTGAAAAAATCGATCAGTTTCTTTCCCAAACGATTATTCTAACCCTCTTCTGGATGGTGAAATATTAAGCGGTCTCCGCCGATTGTTCACCCTCGCGGACACCTCCTGTGCTTTATCTGACTGAGCCAATCCACGGTAAGGCCAGCAAATTTTTCTGATACCTAGACGTATAAAAAAAGAATATCAAAGATTAGATTTCTTGTCCAGATAATAAGCAACATATGATAGTATCTTGTAAACCAACTTAGCCGCCAAAAAGTCAGGGGCAATATTTCCTGGCTGCGGCAAAAGTTCTACAACATCAAAACCAATCACCCGGGATTCTCTGCATATGGCCCTCAAAAAGTACAATAAGTCCCACCAGCTTATTCCGCCAGGCTCAGGTGTCCCAACCGACGGCATCACCGAAGGGTCAAGGACATCAAGGTCAATGGTTAGGTATGTTTTCTTTCCTGCGGATTCAAGCACTCTTTTTAACGCATAATCACGATTTTCAACCACATCTCGGGCATAAACGCAGTGAATTTTTTCTTCTTTCATAAAAAGATGCTCTTCACGGCTTAGAGAGCGAACACCCACGCTCACGAAATCCAAATCTGCAACAAGTCTCATCACACAAGCATTACTGAACCTGCTTCCCTGATACGACTCCCTTAAATCGGCATGGGCATCAAAGTGAATAATCGTGAAATCATCCGATTCATTGACGCCTTTTATTGAACCTACAGCCACAAGGTGTTCCCCCCCAAGCAACACCGGAAACTTCCCTTCCTTTTTAATCCAAGAAATAACCTTCTGCACCTTTTTAACCATGTTTTCAGGCGATGTTACATCTGGTAAAATCGGCGACAGGGTACAGATACCCTTTCTAAACACCTCCGTGTCGGTCTCTTCATCGTAGAGCTCCAGTTGCTGAGATGCCTGGATTATTTGGGGGGGTCCGTTTCTGGTACCGGCTTGGAAGGTTGTGGTTGCGTCATACGGAACAGGAACAATCACCGCCCAGGAGTTGCGGAACTTAGAATACCTGGGTTCTAATCCAGCAAAATTAAAAGGGGGATTCAACTCGTAGAATTTATCCCCCTCTATTTCCAGTATGTTTGAATTAGACGAAATACTCATCAATAATTGATACAAACCGGCAGTTTACTCTGCTCTTTTCTGTTGAGCCTATCCCATGACCCTTTTGTCTTGCCGAGTCAAAATCGATGGCGAGCCCTATCCATCTGCACAATCCTGCTAGATTGCCTTATGTTGTTCGGAAATTCCCGGCCCCTGTTGACAACGTTTAGTTCCTTTTTATCAATCCTGAAATACCCGGTAACTACCTCCACCGCACGGTCAACGTCAAAGGGTTTACATGAAAAAATATCAAGGCTCAGATAATTTTTCTCCGGAAACGTATGTATACTAATGTGGCTTTCAGCAATCAATACAAATCCCGATATCCCCGAATCTTCCGGCTTTTTCGCATCGTAACGAAAGACATACGGGGGCATTATTTTTGTCATTTCCATCTCATCAGGGTACTTACTCAAAAAATCGTATATATAATTGATATCATCCAGAAGCTCACTGTCACAACCGTAACCATCCATCATCAGATGAAGACCAAAGCCGTATTCTGGTTTTCTGCTCAATGCCATCACCTCCATAACTCTGCCTAAATCTCATACATAAAACTTTTTTCCTGAATCAAAAAGCCTCACGAGGTATCCCTAGCGATGTGGCACCTAAAAAACGGGTGGTGACACCACCCACAGAATCTCCGCAACATGTTTTCCATTGTTTTCGACCCAATGCTTTTGATTGCTCTTGAAATAAAAGCAATCACCCTTTTTCAGCTTGTAACACTCACTGTCAAGCCAAAGCCCCACGCTGCCTCTGAGTAAAAATCCGAATTCTTCCCCTTCGTGAGAACCTTCAGGTTCAGTTTTTTGTCCCGGTTGGATAGTAACAATTACCGGGTCCATCAACCTTCCGTGAGCCTGGGGCAAAATCAATTCAATTTTCACTTCATCCGTGGATGACGAATGAAGTACTCTTTCCTTTTTGCAGCACACAACCCTGTGGGATTCTGCTTCTTTGAAAAAACTTGCAAGATCCTCCCCAAGAACATCAAGGATACTCTTCAACGTAGCAATCGAAGGAGAAGTCAAATCTCTTTCAAGCTGCGAAATAAAACCCTTTGTCAAATAAGACCTGTTTGCAAGCTCCTCCTGGGTCAAGGCTTTAGCCTGACGTAATTTTCTCAGCTTTGTCCCTATCTTAATAACAGGTTCCATAGTTTAGCGTAACTAAACTTATTGTTTAGAAATGATGCACCTATATAATCGTCCGAAAAGTTATTGTCAAGAAGAATTAAAGAAGTTTAATTTATAATCCATGTAGGAAAGTTTAGGAATGAAAATGGTAAGAAACTTTACAGATTATTCACGGCTGTCCGCACCATGAATGACTATCCTGTCGCCACCAAATTCGTTTTTAGCCTTGTAAGCGGCCCTATCGGCGTTTTTTAGTAGTTCTTCCATGCACTCGTGAGGATTGGACGGATCATTTTTTAGCTTGGCAATTCCTATGCTCAATGAAACTATCTCAAGCCCCAACTCGTAAAAGTTGTTCTGAATACGCTTGGCAACCATAAGCGCCTGGGATTCAGTGGCGTAGGGAATGAGCACCACGAATTCGTCTCCTCCGTAGCGGAATGCGGAATCAACGTTTTCCCTGATAGATTTTTTGAGAACTCGCCCTATTTTTTCGAGTACTACATCACCTTCGTGATGGCCTTTAGTATCGTTGTACTGTTTAAAATTATCGACATCGATGAAAATAAGGTATAAATTGTGGTGTTGGCGGAGAGCCCTTACGGCCTCAAACCTTAGCTGGTACTCCAGGTGGCGTCTGTTGTAGAGGGATGTTAGACAATCATGGATGCATAGTTTCTCCAGTTCCATTCGCAGTGTACGTTCCCTGATAAGCCTGTTTAGTTTTGCTTCCAGTTCGTTGAGGTTAAAGGGCTTGGTGATGAAATCGCTGGCTCCCAGGTTTATAACGTCGGTATACTTGTATTTCATGTCGTAACCAGTGATGGCAATGGTATCGACATTGGTGAACCTGTTGTGGATTTCACTTATTAGTTCCATGCCGTCCATTCGTGGCATGTTGAGATCAGTTATGACAATGTTGAAAGTGTCATTTTCAACTTTTTGTAGGGCGTCAACACCGTCAACGGCGGAGTCAACTTCGTGGCCAAAATGGCGCAGTACTTCGCCCAACAACTCCCTGACCTGGGGATCGTCGTCAACAACCAGAATTTTCTGGGAGAGTGGTTCCTGATCTTTGTTTGGTCTCAAATAATCCATAGACTTGATCCTAGCCCTACTAATGAAAAATTAACACAAAGTACCTGGCAATACAAATTTAATTTGACTTTCATTTGTCAAAATAGAGAGGTATCTTAGTAGAGGAACTTTAAAGGAGCAAAGTAATAAATGACCGACGAAAAACGCCAAATAGCCATCATCTACAAGAAAGGAAAGTCGCTGGCAAAAGAAACCGGCCACGAGATGAAACTTTGGCTCGAAAAGAAAGGGATAAAGGTAAACCTCAGGCAAAACGTAGATGAACCTGAAAGGTTAAAAACGGGAGAAGTCCCTATAAGGATAGCACCTGAGACCGAAGCGGTGGTGGTGCTGGGAGGCGACGGTACATTACTTAGCGTTGCAAGACTTCTTTCAAACAGCACCATACCGGTGGTGGGAATCAACATCGGAGGCGGTATGGGCTTTATGACAGAAGTATGCATGGAAGCGCGCTACGAGGTTCTCGAAAGAATCCTGAACAAGGACTATGAAATTGAAAGGCGCATCCGGCTAGTTGCTGAAGTATGGCGAGAAAATCGCCTGGTGTTTCAGCAGACTGTTCTAAACGATGCGGTAATCAACAAGGCAGTCCTGGCGAGGATTATTAACTTGAGGGTATCGATAAATAACGATTACTTAACAACGTACAAAGGGGACGGGCTTATAATTGCCACACCTACGGGTTCTACCGCTTACAACATTTCCGCCGGTGGTCCCATCGTCTACCCCACTGCGGAGGTGTTTCTTCTAACTCCAATCTGCTCTTTTACCCTTTCCAACAGGCCCATAATACTTCTGGACTCAATGGAAGTAGAAGTGGAACTGGAAGAAAAGGCAGGCGAAGTGACATTGACCTGTGATGGACAAATAGGCCAGAGATTGGTACCCAATGACCGGGTTCTTGTCAAAAAGGCCCCGGTTCCGCTCAACCTTATCCGCACCCCTTTTAACAACTACTTTGACATACTGAGAAGCAAGCTTAAGTGGGGACAGAACTGATCATTGACTATTGTCCCCTTTTCACATAAATTGGTGACCGAACCGTATCCCTGCATTCCTTCAACCCACAAAGAAAAGGAGGCATTATGTTCGACGAGAAATTCAGGAAGGTAATGTCCAAAAACGAGGCATTAGAAGGATTCCGGGTTCTTGATATAACCCGGATAATTTACGGTCCCTGGGCAGCGAACCTTCTAGCCGTAATGGGGGCCGAAGTCATCCACGTGGAAATGCCCAAAATGGGCGACCTACTGATTCGAGGAGTAAGCCCCGGGGGTGTATTCCCTAGAAATCTTTCTCCAGGCATGATGTGCTGCAACTCTAACAAGTACTATATAGCGGTAGACATGCATAAACCGGAAGGAATCGAAATCATAAAGAACCTTGCAGCTAAATCAGATGTGATCATGGAAAATTTTAAGCCAGGGACCTTTGACCGGTGGGGAATCGGCTACAGACAGCTAAAAGAAATCAATCCCGGAATAGTTTATGTAAGCATGCAAGGTTTCGGTAACTGGGGGCCTTACGCTGAAAGACCGAGCTACGATGCGTATGCCCAGGGTATCACGGGGCTGGCGGAGATTTCAGGGTTCCCGGATGGCCTTCCGGTGAAATCGCAGGCCTGGATAGGTGATTATCTGTCCGGTACCATAGCGGCATTTTTGACGCTGACTGCCTTGCATCATAGAGAGAAAACTGGCCAGGGACAATTCATAGATCTATCCCAGGCAGAGGTTTTAATGCGAGTAATGGACTGGACATGGCTGTTCCAGGAGAAAACAGGCAGGAGAAGGGAGCGCTCGGGCAACTGGGACATGGCAGTGGTACCTTCCCTAATCGCAAAAACATCAGATGGCTTCGTTGCAATAGCTGCCTTCCCTGAAAACGAGTACCTAGCGCTTTGTGATGCTATGGGGAACGAGGAGTTAAAAAAATACAGGGAACCCGAGGAGCGAATAAAGAATGCAAGAGAAATATACCCAATAATTGACAGATGGGCATCAGAAAGAACAACCGATGAAATAGTTGAGGTTTCTAAAAAGCTTGGCTTCGCCGCTGCTCCTGTGATGAATTCCAAAACCATTCACGAAAATCCCCATTTCAACGCACGAAAAACCGTATGGAAATTTGAAGATCCCTTGTACGGAGACCTTGCATACCCTAATCCCTGGCACCTGCAGGGAACCCCGGGTAGGATCCGATGGACAATGAGACCGGTTGGGTTTGACAACGAACACGTGATGATCAGAATACTCGGTCTGAACGAATCAGAAGTGGAAGAACTCTACGAGAAAGAAGTCCTCGGAAAATGGGATGAAAATTTTCCTGCTACTAGTCCTCCCAAGGACTGGGATGGTAAGAAAGGCATAATCTACTAGGAGGTGACCATCATGAAAGATTGGACCGAATGGGCGAAGGAAAACACTGATCCGAAGAAGGCAAAGGAAAAACCTCAGGCCCTGGACGATATAAAGGTACTAGATTTGAGCTACGGCAGCTATGCCGGACTATTTGCTTCTTCGCTATTGAGTGAAATGGGCGCCGAAGTAGTTCGCGTTGAACCTCCAGAGGGTGACATCGCCAGGGAGATGACTCCCGAAGCAATGAAAATTAAGGGAACCGGCCTTGCGTACCTGATCGAAGGAAGAAACAAATACCACGTTACCGCAGACATCAGGAAAGCAAGGGGACTGGAAATCATTGAAGAACTAATTCCGAAGTTCGACGTGCTTATCGAAACCTTTCCCCCCAAGTACCTTGAAAAGCTTGGCCTGGGCAGGGAAAAAATTGAAGCCTTGAACCCATGGATTATTCACTGTGCCATTAACAATTTTGGCCAAGAAGGTCCCATGGTTGAAGGAGACGAAGTACCAGAAACCCTCGACTACGACGTTATTGCCCAGGCTTTCGGAGGATTTGCGTGGACGGTGGGTCTGCCAGAAGATTACACCGAATTCCCCGAGCACACGAGAGTACCCACCAGGATGGGAAATTGGATGGGTTGGTATTGCGGTGGCGCCATGGCAGCATTTTCAATTATGACTGCGCTACTCTACCGCGACCTTACCGGTGAAGGACAATTCATAGACATAAGCCCCGCAGAAGCCCTTATGGCTCTAAATAACTATGCATTCCACCTCTACCATCTCACGGGACAGGTGATAAACAGGGTGGCAAATTTTGAGCCCGCGGCATACGCATACAATTATGTCCAGGCTAAAGACGGCCTCGTGTTCCTTGCGGGATACGCTGATCCTAACTGGCAAGCACTGTGTAGTATCATCGGCAGGGATGATCTCGTGGAAAAGTATCCGACGCTCAAGGAGAGAACAAACCCGAAGAACTTTGTACCGATGACAACAGAGATTGAAAAGTTCACCAAGCAGAAGACCCGGGAGGAAATTCTCAAGATATGGCTCGAATACAAAGGCCCCGGAGTAACAGTAGCCGGAGAGATCTTAAAGCCGGATGAAACCATGGAAATAGATCATTGGTATGAGCGTGGAAGCCTCGTAAAGTTCAAAGACCGGGATTACGGTGATCTGACCTTGCAGGGACTTCCGGCAAAAATGAGTGAATCACCTCCAAACCTGAAATGGGCCTGCAGGCCGGTGGGGGCAGATAACAAATTCATCTACAACAAGTACCTTGGTTTCGACTCGGAAGTTCTCAAAAAACTGGAGAAAGAAAAAGTTATCTGACGCTCACAACTTGCGCCGGGCGGTTACTTTACCCCCGGCTCAAATTAATTAAACCAGCAATGTTTTCCTTCTTTACTACATTTTCGATTGCAGAAATTTTTTCCCTTAGCTCTTTTTCGTTGCGAAACACTACTTCAAGAGTCCACCTGTTGCCTTCAAAATATTGAGGAGCCTTTATCGTTGCACCGGCCGGAAATGAAAGATTTTTTAGCTGTTCCTGGAATTCTCTCTCGCATTTAACCAGCATGGGATAACGACGTTTTCTTAAATAATCCCTTACCAAAGCTGTTTTTTCACGGCGATTCAACTCTTGATTCCACAAAATTTTCTCCACCTCGGTATCCTCAAAGATTTCTTCCACCGGGATCTTCTCTCGCGCTGCAATTTCTCTACAAAAGATAACTATCTCCTTCTGGATACTCGAACTACATCCGAGGGTAGTGACTACTTCAACAATACGCTTCCTACCCTGCTCCTTCACCTTGGTAAGCTCTAGGGCAGCGGCCTGGCTTATTTCATCCCTTGAAAGCGCTTCCAGCACTCTTTTCCCGAGACGAGAGATCGCCAGGTATTGGGCAAAGATTTTCTCTGAAGGCTCTAACCCTATAAGCGGAAGGACTCTTCTTATTGACTTTTCAACACCGAGAAGTTCTTCGGATTTACCTACAACCAGGGCCTTTTCTGCGGGATTAAGCTCTCGCTTTCCAACTCGTTCATTCAGTGCCATGAGGAATAGATCTCTATGGGATAAGTAATTCTCAATCAGGAGGCACAACACCTTTTCCAACCCAAGCAGCTTCGCAGCTTCTAACCTACGAAAGCCTGTAAGTATCCTGTAGCCGACCGGATCGTCAGAATGCGAAATAACCCACGGAGGCACAAGCACGCCGTAGCTCTTGATCGAGTCAGCCAGGAGCTTTGGCGGTTCTCCGATTGAAAACCTAAACTCCTCATTAGCAAAATTTATCTCATCCAGCCGTATTTCCGCTGGCACCTTCTTAATCATTTTCGAGGGTCCGTCCAGTCAGCCGGCTAAAAGCTTCCATGTATTTAGCTCTAG
>JALSTM010000158.1 GCA_026983715.1 Desulfobacterales bacterium | reverse complement strand
TGGGACGGACACAAGAGAAAGGTCAACATTACGCTCGGGGAAAGACCCAGGAGATACTAAAAAACTGAGAGATCCCCCGGTGGAAGGTCCTGGTGTTTCAGATTTTCTCAAAAAGTAGACTATTCCTTGGCGAGAATGGACTTGCATTGAAAGATTGAGCAAATGAGTTTTCCGGTAAAGGCGTGTGTAACAGATTGGATAGCGGTCGAGTTTCTTTTTATGTGGTTGACAAATAACAGGATGATTTACTATTAGGGTGTATGAGGAGGGTCTGGGTTTAGAATAGTTCTTAAATTTGAAGGGAGTAGATCATGTTTTTTCCGCCATTTTTGATGATTTTTTTCCTTTTCTTTCTTGTTCTTCTTTTCTTCGTGTTCGGCTTAGTGCAGGTAGGAGCGATAGGGTTTGCATTTGCAAAGTTGGGTATCCCCCCTGAGAGTTTGTTTTCTATTATGATGTTGTGCATTTTTGGAAGCTTCGTAAATATTCCAATCAAAAAATACGAACTTACCGACGAGCATCCTGTTGAGTACGATAGAATAAAGTTTTTCGGAATCCAGTTTCAGCCTCCCACACGGCAGCAAAGAGAAATGATACTCGCCGTTAACGTTGGTGGTGCTATTATTCCTTCCATGCTAGCTCTTTACCTCTTGTTTCACATACAGCACCCCGTCAGGGCATTACTCGCCCTTGCAATTGTGACTTTCGTAGTACACAAAATGGCGAAGCCAATTAAGGGTGTGGGAATAGCTACCCCCCTTTTTATCCCACCACTAGTAGCGGCGCTGGCTGCACTGTATCTTAACTTCCACGAGTCGGCCGCAACCGCCTATATCGCAGGAACACTGGGAACATTGATCGGGGCAGATCTTTTGAATCTCGACAAGATCAAGGAGATCGGGGCACCGGTTGCTTCAATAGGAGGTGCTGGTACTTTCGACGGAGTTTTCCTCACGGGAATTATTGCCGTATTGTTGGCATAAAATTTCATGGTGTCCGGGAAGGTTAAATGTGTCCCTTTTATTTTTCTTTTGGCATAAGTAAATGTTTAGAACGGGCCTAGCTTTACGAAGGGGCACCCAGTAGATCTGGAAAACCGATGGATCGGTTCAATGATAAACCCCGGAACCATACCCGCAATCACGTACAAGTCATTTTCGAAAACTGCTGCGTTGCGTCAAAATATGCAGACGACTTATCTCGTTAAGCAATCCGGTGAAATAAAAATTTTACTTGCGTTTATAGAATAATTTGGTATTCTAGCGCTATGTTACTTCTAACATAAAGAAACTCAGACAAATCTGGATTTCTAGAAGTAGCACGAGCACAATACGAAGTCCGTCATCCCGGCCGGAGGGAAGCGTGGAGCCAGAATCTATCAAGCTCTGGCTGGATGGCGGATCAATCCTGCCCTTGTCCAGACCAAGGGGCTGGCATGACGTACAAGAGGTCTCCTGGCTATCTGAAGGATTAAGCAAAGGTTCCATAATAGGAGGGTCCCATGGTAACCGAAGCCCACCGGGAATCTGAAATAAGTATACCCGATTCTGTTGAACTCTGCGGGATGAGCCTTAGAAATTATTTCGAAGCCGCCGAAAAAATGCATGGCAACCTTGCACCTGGCCTTGTGATTGGTGGTTTCATGGTAAACCTTGCCAGAAAAATGATGGGGAAAGATAAAATCTGTGACGTAATAGTAGAAACCGGTGCGTGCCTCCCCGATGCTGTGCAACTATTGACTCCTTGCTCCATCGGAAACGGATGGATGAAGATCAGGGATGTCGGTAAATATGCGCTGACTATGTATGATAAGTTCGACGGCACCGGGGTTAGAGTTACTATAGATTGCCGGAAACTCGAAAAGTACCCGGATTTTAAAGAGTGGTTTCTCAAGCTGAAACCGAAGAAAGAGCAGAGTAAATCCCGCATAATTGAAGATATGATAAGAGCTGGAGAATCTGTCCTTTCTTACCGGTATGTGCACGTTGTCCCAGAGAATAAAAAAAGTAAAGGGGCGATTGGGATATGTCCGGAGTGTGGTGATGCCTACCCTTTGAAACATGGTCTTGTTTGCATACCGTGTCAGTCAGGTGGCAGCTATTACCGAGAGGGAGAAAAAGGGGCGAAGGAAGAGGAAGCTGACGTTGAATTCTTGAAGGTCCCGGTGGAAGAAGCCATAGGGAAGCCACTTGCTCATGATATTACGAAGATAGTTCCGGGTGAGTTTAAAGGGCCCGAGTTCGAAAAAGGCTACGTTGTAAAAGCGGGTGATTTGTGCCGGTTGCAACAACTGGGGAAGGGGCATATCTACGTTTTAGAGGACACTGACAATGGTTTTCTGCACGAGGACGACGCAGCAATTGAATTGGCAAAAAATATTGCCGGCCCGGGGGTTGAATATGACAGGAAACCACGGGAAGGTAAGATAGATTTCTACGCGGCAAGAGACGGATTGCTAGTTGTTAATCGGCGAGCACTCCTGGAATTCAACCTTATTCCAGAGGTTATGTGTGCAACAAGACACAGATACACCGTGGTGAACAGGGGAGAAAAACTCGCAGGGGCTCGCGCTATCCCCCTCGTGGTTAAGCGAGAAGTAATAGACCGTGCAGTTGAAGTAGCATCGGAGGCAGGAGGGCTTATTTCGGTGGTTAAAATCAGGCAGGCCAGCGCGGGGATTATTATAACTGGCAACGAAGTGTTCCAGGGGCTGATAGAGGATAAGTTTGAGCCTATTATAAAAGGAAAATTAAAGG
>JALSTM010000157.1 GCA_026983715.1 Desulfobacterales bacterium | reverse complement strand
AAACCTTCTTCTTTGAGTCTCTTTTCGATGTGAGGAAAGTACCTGGTCTTGCGTTTGAGCCACAAGTAAACCTGTGCATGATTGTAGACGGAAATTATGAATTCTCTTTCAAGCCTCTCACGCACGTCCCTGTATTGGAGGGGAACCGGTTCTCCGCACAGTTCTATCTCGTGAGGGAGAGGGAAAAAAGGTACAATACGAAGTTTTTCCTGGGAGGGTTGAGTCGTGGACGACTCAGCTGGAATACCCTGCTCACCACCAAAAGACGGGTTTGTAAAACATATCGTGATGAGGATTATTACCGAAAGGATGTAAAAAGGAAGCGAGGGTACCAGCTTTTTTAACGACCCGTGAATTGTACCGGCAATTTCCTTTGAAAACTCCGTGATGAGGAATCCATCGATTATTCTTGCTTTATCGTATTTCATGTTTCTATTCACAAATTTCCAATTCGTTGAAGAAAAAAGCTATTTCAATAGCTGCAGTTTGAGGACTGTCGGAACCGTGGACAATGTTTTTTTCCACGTCTGATGCGAAGTCCTTTCGGATTGTTCCGGGGGCCGCATCCTCCGGATTGGTTGCACCCATCAGTTCGCGGTTTTTCTCGATAACGTTTTCCCCTGCCAGAACCATTGCAACAACCGGTCCCGATGACATGAAGGTGGTCAGGCTGTCAAAGAAAGGTTTGTCCCTATGTACCGAGTAAAAATCCTTTGCCTTCTCTTTGGTCAGATGAACCATTTTCATGGCAATAATCTTAATCCCAGCGTTCTCGAATCTCTTGATCACTTCACCAATAACTCCTTTGCGCACTCCGTCGGGCTTAATAATCGACAATGTCTTTTCCATCAATTAACCTCCTTGTGTCTCACATGTACTATTATAGTGTTATCGTTTAAGAGCGAGCAAATATATCTCAATTCTACGCCTTTTCCATGGCAAAAAAGGATTAACCAGTACCTTGCCCGGATGCCTTCTTGTTTTTCCCTAACCTTATTTTTGAACCGATTTTCTGTCCTCCCCAGAAAGGGGGAATAAGGATTGGTATCCAGTAAAAGGGTACCATAAGGGTGTTTCTTGCAAGGTAAATAAAGGGTACGGGTATGTGGATGGCCAAAAACCAACTAACGGAAAATTTCCTGCATTTATCTCTCCAGTACCCGAAAGGCAGGTTTATTATAAAGACAAAGGCTACGAGAATAAGAATCTTATACTCAAGGGGAATGTCGAAATGTGGTAATTTTGCAATAAGCTGTCCCATGGTTATCTTGTCAGTCGGCAATCGATTTAACGGCTTCGATGATGTCTTCGGAAGCTTGAAGAATCTGTTCCGTTGTGGTGAATCTGCCGGTTGAAAATCTCAACGTACCTTTTGCATAATCCATGGGGATACCCATGGCGTCAAGGACGTGTGATACTTTTACCTCACCTGAATGACACGCAGCTCCACCCGATGCAGCAACGGAATCAAGCTTTCCAAGGATTTGGTTTGCTTCTGTTCCGGGAAAACTTATACTAAGTGTATTCGGAAGTATTTCTAAAGGATGGCCATTTATCTTTGCTTCAGGAAATGCTTCCATCAACTTTTCCGCAAGAAGGTCCCTTGTTTTTTTCATGTTTTCAAAATTGTCTCCAAAATTGTCTGCAGCCAGTTCACATGCTTTGCCAAGCCCGATAATTTCTATTACATTTTCAGTTCCAGCGCGGAGCCCTTTTTCCTGGCCTGCCCCGTGAATAAACCTTGGCAATTTAACCCCTTCCCTGACATACAGTGCTCCGATACCCTTCGGCGCATACAGCTTGTGACCCGCTAGGGAAAGCAAGTCGACTCCGAGTTCTTTAACATCTGTTTTTATCTTTCCTGCTGATTGAGCGGCGTCCGTGTGAAAAACAATGTCTCTCTCGCCTATAATAGACTTAATACTGGAAAGAGGTTGCACGGTTCCAACTTCATTATTAGCGTGCATCACCGAAATGAGTATGGTTTCAGGTCGAATTTCCTTTTCCAGTCGATCGAGATCTACTCTTCCATAGTGATCCACAGGTAAGAAAGTGATCTCAAAACCCTTGTTCATCAGGTACAAGCAAGGTTCGATAATTGCCGGATGCTCGATAGCAGTAGTGATAATATGATTACCCTTTTCCCTGCAACTCTCTGCTATGCCTCTCAAGGCATGGTTGTTGGACTCGGTGGCTCCGCTGGTAAAGATGATTTCCCCAGGCTCGCAATTGATCAATCGGGCAACCCTTTGCCTTGCCTTTTCAATGGCTTTTCTGGGTTCATAACCATAGTAGTGGGAGCTTGACGGGTTTCCGAAATGTTCCTTCATGAAAGGTATCATATCATCGATTACTTCGGACGCCAGCGGGGTTGTCGCGTTGTAGTCCAGGTAGATAGGTCTGTCCATCGTTTCTCCTTACGATCTGAAATTGGCACTCTTTATGCCGTAACGTCTCATTATATGCTGCAAGGCCTGCCTTTCCATGCCGCACATCTTTGCAGCGTGGGTAACGTTTCCGCCGCTTTTTCTAAGTGCATTCGATATGTATTCAACGTTAAAATTTTCCAACACCATTGCTTTGGCTTTTTTATACGGAAGGCTATTGATGTCTTCGAGGTCGAAGCATACCTTACGTTTTTCCGTTCTCTCCCAGCCTACATCGGCAGGATAAATTACGTCACCCGGGGCGAAAAGGATACCCCTTTTTATGATATTCTCAAGTTCTCTAACGTTTCCTTCCCATGGATGTCTAAGGAAGAGTTCCATTAACTCCGGAGAAATTCTCTTCTCTTCCTTGCCCATCTCCCGGCTAAATTTCTTCAGGAAATAGTCTGTCAGAAGAGGTATATCTTCCACGCGCTCTCTCAAGGGAGGCATGTGGACCGGAAGTACGTTTAACCGGTAGTAAAGATCTTCCCTGAATTGCCCTTCTTTCAGCTTTGCAACCAAATCCCTGTTTGTGGATGCAATAACCCGCACGTCTACCTTTACACTCTTTGTCTGTCCCAGAGGCTTTATTTCTTTCTCCTGTAACACTCTCAAGAGCTTTGTCTGGATGGCGGGACTTATGTCACCGATTTCGTCGAGATATATTGTTCCCTTGTGAGCTTCTTCGAAGAGTCCCTTTTTGTTGGAAGTTGCGTGTGTAAATGCACCTTTCTTGTAGCCAAATAGCTCGCTTTCAAGTATATTTTCCGGAAGGGTAGGGCAATTGACCGGTACAAATGGTTGTCCGTGCCTGTTGCTAAGTGCGTGAATGGCCCTTGCGGCAAGTTCTTTCCCTGTGCCAGATTCGCCGGTGATTAGAACGGTAATATCGGTCTTGGCAACCATCTGTATCGTTTCAAAAACTCTCTTCATCTTGGCCGATGAGCCAACAATATTTTGGAAAACTTCTTTTTCCTTGACCCTCAACTGGAGACGTATATTTTCACGAAGCAACCGGCTTCTTTCCAGGGCTTTCCTCAACAGGTGAACAAGTTTTTCATGGTCAAATGGTTTTACCACAAAATCATATGCGCCGGCTTTAATGGACTCAACTGCGGACTCTACTACTCCATATGCTGTCATCATCACCACCGTTATCCAGGGATTCCTGTCCTTGATTTTTTCTAGGAGTTCAAGGCCGTTCATCCCTGGCATCTTAATGTCAGCCAAAACCAGGTCAACATTTGTGCTTTCGAGGATTTCCAGGGCCCTGTGACCGGTATCCGCGGTGATGACCTCACAGTTGAGGTCCGGTTCGAGAGTACGCTTCAAGAGGTTAAGCATATCTTTTTCGTCGTCCACTACTAATATCGTTTCCATGGCTTCAACTTTTGTAAAAATTTATACTTCAGTCTTTTTGATATCTTTAATCGGCAAGGTTATTATAAACGTTGTTCCTGCCCCAAGTTTGCTTTCTACTTCAATGTTCCCACCATGATCCTGTATTATACCATAACTTACCGATAATCCGAGTCCAGTTCCTTTACCCGTGGGCTTCGTGGTAAAAAAAGGATCGAAAATATGTGGCAGATTATCTCCAGGAATACCGCATCCAGTGTCGGAGAATGTTATAATGACAGAGCTATCCTTGGGATCAAGGTCTGATTTTATCGTTATTTTTCCCTTCCCCTGGATAGCGTCTTTGGCGTTCATCAAGATATTCATGAATACCTGCTTGATCTTTTCCGGGTCGATTGTCATGTTAGGAAGAGTTTCATTAAGATCGTAAATAATCTCGATTCCGTTCATTTCGAACTGATGTTCCATTACCTTTAGCACGTCTCTTATAAGCTCGTTTATATTTCCTTCTATTTTTTTGGTTTCGGTGCTCCTGGCAAAATTTAGCAAATCCTCCACGATAGCCTTGCAGTTACGAACATGTTTTTCAATGATTTTCAAGTCTGAATATCTCTGGGTTTCAGGTTTTTCGTATCTCAGCAAAAGCTGAGTATAGCCAAGAATCATTCCCAACGGATTATTTATCTCATGTGCCAGGCCAGCAGAGAGTTTTCCCAAGGATGCCAATTTATCTGCCCGTAACATGTGCTTTTCTATCTCCTTGCGGTGGGTAATATCCTTGATCACTCCCTGGAGGGTTTCAGGATCATCTTCCTGGCCTGGTTGAATCGTACAGCTAAACAGCACGGTTTTTCTAAAACCTTCCCGGGAAAGGACTTCAGTTTCGTAGTCTCGTATAATTCCCTTCCCGCGAAGCTCTTCGGAAATATAATTAAAATCTGCCTCGTTCGCAAAAACATCTTTAAGGTTGACCTTCTGGATTACTTCGGATTTATCTCGATATCCGAGAAGGTCGAGCCCTGACTTGTTTATATCCATAAACATTCCCCTGTTGTCAGCTACGAAAAGCATGTCGTTGGATCCTTCGAAGATTCTTCTGTATTTTGTTTCGGACGTTTGCAACTCCGCGGTCCTCGCTGACACAAGGTCTTCCAGGTGGCGGTTGAGCCACATGAGCTTTTCACTGAATCGCTGGATTTTTTGCTTGTCCTTGACAATCTGGAAGTAAATGTTCTGCACCCTTTGAAAAAAGAGCGTTATTGAGGCCACAAGGACAAACATTATGGTGTTCATTGCACCGCTGAAGGGGCGTAGCTTGAACCATATTGATTTTTTTCCGCTCACAATCAGTAAATGTTTTATGATATGTCCCACCGACCGCGATATGGCAAAGGCGAACAGTGCAAGGGAGAGCCAAAGAAGGTAAGTCCAGATAACATTCGTGGGATCCTCTCTCTTTTTCTGTCTCACCAGAGTGACACAGAGAAAAGAAATCACTATCATCAAGGCTGATCCAACCAGGTCCACAATGTAAACTGGAAATAGGGGTAACATAAACCTGTACTTCCGGTTCTCGTTAATATTCTTTGTTACTCTTCATTTGTCGCCATCGGATGGCCACTTTCGTCCAGTTTTTTTATGCCTAAATAGAGCAGGAAAATAGCCGGAACACATAGCAAATGATCCATTTTTCCGATATAGTAAATGATGAGTTCCGGATGCCCTTTTATGATTAATTGTTTCGACCAATCTACTTGGCACCCGACAAAAACGGAGCTATCAATCAGGCAATCCATCCAGTGGACAAGCATGGCGTCTATGTTCCACAAGATAAACAGGATGCCGGAGTACTGAATAAGTCTCCATCCTTTCTGTTCCACAAACCTATTTTTTCTTAACCAGTAAACGAGGAATATCATACTCGTCATGAAAAAGATGTGAGCCATCTGGTGAGCAAACAAACCCTCTGGCCTATCATGGATCTGGGTTGCCCATGAAATAGAGGGTAACGCCGCAACTAGGAAGACTGCAACAACGCTCACCACGGCGTAATACCATTTTAACCTTCGAATCCCGTGAGACGGACTGAGTTTTTTCATTTATTTGACCTTTATGAGGTTATATTTTCTGGTACCAAGCCCCAGCTTTTCAGCGTATTCAAGCTGAACTTCAGGGTCTATTTTAGGGTATAAAGCCTTGAACTTATTGGCTCCCGGTTCATGCGCCTTTTTGAGCCTCGAATCGGTTCTTCCCGGTTGTTCGTTTACCAGGTCATAGGCAGCCTGGTCAATGGCAACCGGGTCGTTGCTTGCTAATATGCCAACATCATTAACTATTGGTACGTCACTGTAGTGATAGCAATCGCACTCCGGTGTAATATTGGTCACAAAATTGATGTATATACATCTGCCTTCTTTACCTTTCAAAACTCCCATGGTGTATTCAACCATCTTTTTCTGGAATTTCACTCCATCAGTATCCCACCTAATTTCAAGGGCATTTTGAGGGCATACCACGAGGCAACTTCCACAACCAATACAGAGATCGTCAAATGTAACTGCTTTGCCATCATCGTCAGAGACTCGTATTGCATTAGCAGGACAGTGCAGGGAACACGTCCCACATCCTATGCACTTCTTTTTGTTTACCTTGGGAGACACCTCGCTGTGTTGCGCCATTTTGCCTCTTCTCGAAGCACACCCCATCCCAAGATTTTTAATTGTCCCTCCAAAGCCAGATAGTTCGTGAGCTTTAAAATGGGCGAGGCTAACAATGGCATCAGCATTAACGATTTCGGTGCCGATGTAAACCCTTTCATATATCTCCTGGTTTATTACAATTTCCTCCTCGGAAGCCCCCCTAATCCCGTCGGCAATAAGTATCGGCGCTCCAACTACGCTGTAATCGAACCCGTTTTCTATAGCTGTTACAAGGTGATCTACGGAATTTGCCCTGCTTCCAACGTAGAGGGTGTTCGCGTCTGTTAAAAAAGGCTTGAGATTCCAGGACTTAACTTTGTCTACGATCTTTCTAACATAAACGGGGTGTATGTAGGATGTGTTTCCTTTTTCTCCAAAGTGAATCTTAATGGCCACAAGACTTTTTTTTGGCAGCGGAGTATCCCATTTGACTTTTTCCATTAAGTCTGAAATCTTCTGCAACCTGGTACGTTTTATTGAAGCTCTCATATCAATGAAAAACACATCAGATCCCATGGCTTCTCCTTTTTTATTTTGGGGTGGTTAATGATTCATACCATACAACCAGCCAATGTAAAGGACGTAAAGAACCAGAAATATTAGTCCCTCGCTACGTGTGATCTTGCTTTTTGTTAGGGCAAATGGAATTAACAAAAGGGAAAAACCTAGCATCACCGGTAATCCTATGTATATGAAATTTGGTGAAATTTTGAAAGGACAAATGGTGGCAGTGGCCCCTCCGACAAGAAGTATGTTAAAAATATTGCTACCGATAACGTTACCAAGGGCGATGGAAGGTTCCTTTTTCCACGTGGCAACAAGGGAAGCAGAGAGCTCCGGCAAAGACGTCCCCAGGGCCACAAGGGAAAGGCTTATAATAGCTTCGCTTATTCCTAAAATTTTAGCCAGATTGACGGCACCCCTCAAAAATACTTCAGCACCTAAGACGAGACCAATGCCACCGGCCACTATGTAGACGACAAGTTTTGTCGTAGATTCCTTTATGTCGATGCTTTTCAAGTCAGGATCCTGAGCGTTCTTGGCACAATATATAAGAAAAAGACAAAAACCGAAAAGCAGGATTATTCCCATCCATCTCGTTATCGTATAGTTGAAAGCGAAAGCGTACACTAGAGCGCTCGCCATGATCATGAAAGGAATTTCTCGCTTTATGGCACCTTTTTCGATGCTAATAGGTTTTAGTAATGCGGCAACGCCAAGTATAAGGCCAATATTACAGATATTGCTACCGACTATGTTTCCAAAGGCTATGTCTCCTTTGCCGTGGGCTGCACTAACGAGAGTAGCTGCGAGTTCTGGTGCTGATGTTCCGAAGGCAACAATGGTAAGCCCGATGATCATAGATGACACGCCAAACTTTTTGGCGATTCCTGAACTCCCCGCGACAAGCCAGTCGGCTCCTTTTGTTAATAAAACCACTCCTGCCAGAACAAAAAACAAGTTTAGCAAAATAGCTTCCATTCCGTCCGAGCCCCCACTAAACTAATCCGTCATCAATAGGTAGAGCATGTAATGTTTATTTCCGTGCCAAGTTTCTGAGAATTATACAAGCAATCGGGAAATCAAGTAAAGCTATACTCTCAAGAAACTTTATATACCTTGACCATCTATTTCTAAATTGGTACTTCTAGATGCTACACTACGCGGACTGCCCTAGGCATCCTAAAGTTCTGTTTACAATACTTGTACTAGTCAGAATCAGGAGAGGATAAGATGGCAATTTCTACCAAGATCCAAGAATTCATGGAAAAGTCGTCGTGGATCAGGAAAATGTTTGAAGAGGGAAGCAGGCTTAAAGCGATTCACGGTGCCGAGAACGTTTCCGATTTTAGCCTGGGAAATCCTAACGTTCCTCCCCCGGATCTCGTGAATAAGACATTACAAGAGCTGGTATCCGATAATACGGCAGGTGTTCACGGATACATGCCAAACTCGGGATATGAAGAAACCAGGAAAGCAGTGGCGTCCTACCTCGGGAAAATTTTCGGTGTGGCGGTAAGTGCAGATCACGTGGTTATGACGTGTGGTGCTGCAGGAGGCCTAAACATAATCTTGAAAGCATTGCTCGATCCCGGTGACGAGGTTATCTGTCCAGCGCCATACTTTGTGGAGTACGGTTTTTATTGTGATAACCACGGAGGAAAGCTGGTCACCGTTCCAACTAAAGAAGATTTCAATCTCGACCTTTCAGGGTTGGCTGAAGCAATAGGACCAAAAACAAAGGCTGTCCTGGTTAATTCCCCCAATAACCCTACCGGCCAGGTATACCCGGAGGAAGATTTAATGGCTTTGGGGAGTCTTCTTGATGAAAAAACAAGAGAAATAGGAAGAAGAATTTACCTGATTTCTGATGAGCCGTATCGTGATATAGTATATGATAATATAGAAGTTCCGTCACTGTTCAAGGCGTATGCCCATAGCATTGTTACAAGTTCGTATTCGAAGAATTTGTCTATACCAGGTGAAAGAATAGGTTATGTGATTGTCCATCCTGATGCAGAACAAGTGGGACTGCTTCTCGGTGCTTTGAATCTTGCGAACCGAATTCTGGGTTTTGTAAACGCTCCGGCCCTTATGCAGAGGCTGGTTGCCAGGATTCAGGGGGTATGCGTTGATAAAAGCATTTACGAGGAAAAGAGGAACCTCCTGTGCGAAGGATTAAAATATGCAGGGTACGAATTCTCCGTCCCCAAGGGGGCATTTTATGTTTTCCCAAAAAGCCCCATACCGGACGACGTAGAATTTGTACGGATACTTCAGGAAGAACTTATTCTGGCTGTCCCCGGTGCCGGTTTCGGGGGACCTGGATATTTCAGGTTGGCGTATTGCGTTGATGATCAGACAATAAAGAGGTCTTTTGACGGGTTTAAAAGAGCTCTGGATAGGGTGACGAAATAGGACAGGGATATGGGGGAAAAACTTTTCATTTACAGGTATAAAAACAAGAGCCCCGGAATACGTGAAAAGAAAAGCGGGGCTCTGAAATGGACCTTTTTGTCAATCATTTTATTTTTTATCGTTCTTGCTCTTCTTCCCATTTTTAAAAAGAAAAAGGAGCCGGAGAAGAGCAAGGTGATTTTCGATTTACCTGGAAAGAATGTCTTGATTAAAAAGGTACCTCTCCCGGCGACGATGTCATCTGCACCTAAGAGTAAGAAAACAGCCACTACCTCGAGACCTGCAATCACCACTCCCAGAGAAAAAAAGCTGAACGAACTATATGGGAAAAAAAAGAAATTATCAGCCAGTGAGCCTGTAAAAAAGACAAGTGTTGCAAAATTAAAGGATAAACAGGCGACCACAGGGCAAGTATTTCAAACTCACAAATCGTCGGCAAAGAAAGAAGAACTCGTTTACGTGGTACAGGTCGGAGCTTTTAAAAAAGAGAAGAACGCCCTGCTTTTGATGGACAAGTTAAAGAAGAAGGGATACAGGGTATTTCTTACAGCCAGAAAGCATGGGGATCTGGGAGTAATGTATCACGTCGCCCTTGACCCGGTTAAAAAGCGCTCTGAGGCGCTGCAATTGAAAGAAAAATTGATTAAAGAAGAGGGAATAGGGGGTGCCTACATAAAGAAAGAGAAGCGTTAGCCTGGATGTTGGTGAATTCTGGGTTAAAATATTCAAAAAGAGCACCCTACGGGTAGGGAGCGGTCATGTTTTGTGAATTTTATTTTATTGACAAATAGGTTCCTATGTTGGAAGTTAATACAGCTAAATCCGGATGGTGGCCACCTGGATGTCATTCTCTACTGCCTTGTAAGCACAAGTGCTCTCTGTTTGTAAAAGAAGCTGACCTTTCCTGCCACCAAAAAAATAGTAAAAGATGTTGTGAAATGAAGTTTTTAAAGTTTGTAGTCTGATTGTTGAATTTTTCGTAACTCCTGGATACTCGAAGCTTTCCCTCGGTGATTTTTCCTGCCGTTTTCGGTGGCGCCGGTGGATGGAGTTTTCCCGGGCAAGGAGTTACGTATCTCGATAATCGGAAGGTGGGATAGTTTTTCATTATTTTTTGAATGCTAGATAGGAGTTTTGAATTATGGCAGATAGAAAGCCATCTTTTCGAGAGTGTTTGAATAATGCATTGGCGGTCTGCGAATTACCTGAAGTTGCGCTAGATAGCCACAGGTGGGAACTTTCAAGGTCTAATCCAGGTATAGCGCTGTTGAACCTCAACCAAAAGCTCTACCGCCTCGTGGACAGGAATACTCTTGAACTTGGTTTCTCCGAGTGGCTGTTGGGGGCTCACTACTACCAGGATGTCCTGGAAAATGCTAATCGACTGGCTAGCCTTGATGCTGAGACAAAAAAGGCGATTTTAGAAAAGGCCACCGACGGGCGTTTCTACGTGGTGCTGTACGAAGATCTAAGAGATCCCGAGGGGGAACATCTTCCGCTGTTTACCGTATTCAAAGATCCGGATGGTCACACGTACCTGCTAGAGTTTAACAAGCAAAACGTTGGAAATAATCAGCTCTTTTCTTTGCTACTTGCGTATTCTCTGGCCGTTTCCAGGTATCCTTTCTCCCTGTCCAGGTACGATTCGCTGGGAGATTATCTCCGCCTAGGTGCCCCATCCATCGTACAGCGACATAGCACGGAGATGGTCAAAAAGCATCTTGCCAAAAAGGTGGTATTGAATAGAGACTTGTGTACTCAATGCTTTCGCTGTGTACCGTCGTGTAGTGAATTAAAGGCCACTCCTACACCGGAAGGGATGAAACTCCTGGGGCCAGCGGAAGATCACTGTACCAACTGCGGCTTGTGCCAGAAAAGGTGCCCGTATTTGACGCCTCATTTGAAGGACGAATTACCAACCACTTTTTACCCGGATATGCCTCTATATCAGGGGGGAGAATGTATAATCCTGGGCGGTGAAATCGGAAAAGAATTTAATAATTGGCTTAAGGCAGACACTAGAAAAATAACTGATTTTCCCTTTGATGTTAATCTCGTTTATTCCGGGGATTCGATAGCTAAAACCAATGGTAAAGCGCTGTGCAGGATAGAACAACATCAAGTTGTACCTACCTATGGTGATTATGACTCTATTAGACCGTTGCTGGTTACGGGTGTGGTTTACCCAAAGAGCAGTGCCTATGACAGGGACCGAGTCATTATACGGCAGGAAGCCAATGTGGCGGTTTTGCTTCATACGAAGGAGGGCCATATTGAAATGGATATGGCTTCAAGCACTCAGCTTGCGGGTGCAAGAATAATCGGGGTAATTGATCAATCAAAGCGGTCGGTTATTACTCCCACCAACGAAGCTATTCGCCGAATGGCTTCCCTGGGTCTGGTCGATGAAGGGGAAAACCTTGATAACCTTGTATCAAAGGGGAAAGTCGACATTGTTCTGAGTCCTTACCTGAAAGCTGTATCCCAGTACGTACAGACTACTTTCCTGGAGTTAACAGGCGGACTTAGCCGGGTGATGGCACCGAACGTGATCCAGGCCTTTACCTTTACGAATGATCCGTTGATTAATGAGATCAGGGATATTTTAGTAGAAATTTTCCCGAAGTACCCGGAACTCATGCTTGCCGAATCGGAGATGGCAAGGGGATTCCTTGGCGATATTCCCACCAATTCTGCACATATCCATGCGAGGTACAGAACCATGGCAATTGCCAGCGGTCACTCTGCATGTCCGACCTGTGCGGAGGCACAGGTACTTGCAGTTCCTGTGTACATGGCATTTCTGATGAGCTTTGCAAGAGGTGAAATACCGGAGGTAACGTTTACGTGTGAAACCGGCTGTATGAGTGAAACCCTTAATAAAACATGCGAGGTGGCTCAAAAGGTAAAGGGAGGTAGGACTGTTTTTGGTGGTGGCTTTGCCTTTGCCGAGGCCATTGCGATGAGCGAGGAACTGGCAATCAAGTATGGTTTTCTTAAGAAGGGACGAAGGTACGTAGTAAGCCAGAGCGGTGACGGTGGTTCGGTCATCGGGCTTCCGGCCTGGTTGAATGCTCTGCGGCAGAAAGCTTTCGTAATCAGGAAAAGAATGCCCAGCGTGCTTAACTTTATAGTAGTTACGGACACTCAGGTATATTCCAACACTGGAGGCGAATGTTCCGCCAGTTCGCTGCTGGGTATGGGAACGCTGACAACACCCATTGGAAAGTACATACTGGGAAACCAAAAAGTTCAATGGAACCTGGTCAACTTGGCTGCCGAGTTTCCGAACATCCTCGTGGGAATGGGTCATTCC
>JALSTM010000156.1 GCA_026983715.1 Desulfobacterales bacterium | reverse complement strand
TGTGGCGCCATTGCCAGCCCGGCATGGCGAACTATAGCCTGAGAGGTTCTTCCTTGCATCTGCCGCCAAGGTGCACGACCACGAATTCAGGTTTCCATCATCCCGTTACTATGTTCTCTCGTGATTGAAGAATGTAATCTCGTGTTAAAAGTTGAAAGCGAGAATTTATCGTGTTAGTATTCGTTCTTCAAATTGCTGCCCCGGCGGGTTCCTTCGATGTTTTGCAAGGTAAAGATGCTGGGATGCCTGTTTTCGAGGTCTTAAATGAAGAAAATATATGACTTTTTTGCGTCCATAAAGCTAACCGTAGTTTTACTCCTTATACTGGCAGCAACATCAATATTCGGCACTGTCATTCCCCAGGATTGGCAACCTTTCCAGTACCAGCAGCATTTCGGAGATTTTGGATACAAACTTATCAGGTTCTTTAGCCTAACGGACATGTACCATTCCTGGTGGTTTCAGCTTTTACTGAGCATACTTGTGGTGAATCTTGTTGTTTGCACTCTAAAGCGTCTCCCGAAAACCATGAAGCTGGTGAAGGTATCCAGCCCAAGTGTATCCCGGGAACGGATAGAAAAGATGCGTATTCACCGCACCATTGAATCCGGGAAAGACCTGGATGAATGCTGGGAGGAGATTCTGGATGTTGTAAAGAAACACTTTCCGAAGCTGCACCTTCTACGGCAAAGTAACGAGTCCAGAGGGTTGGTTGCTGAAAAAGGGCGTTACAGCCGGTTCGCGGTTTACGTGGTTCATTTCAGTATACTCTTGATTTTCCTCGGGGCATTAATTGGGTCATTTCTTGGTTTTAACGGCTTTATGAACATTGACGAGGGGACGGATTCAAGCGTTGTGGTAACCTTTGGCGAAAGAAAAATGCTTGAACTCCCTTTCAAGGTACGGTGTGAAAAGTTTACCGTTTCTTTTTACGACACGGGTCAGCCTAAGGACTATGTTTCAAGGTTACTCGTCATAAAAGACGGTAAAGTGGTTAAAAGGAAAGAAGTTCGAGTTAATGACCCCTTGAGGTTTGACGGTATTTCTTTTTTCCAGTCCAACTATGGAGTCAATTTGAAAGGTGCAAAGATTTCACTTGTTGATGAGAAAAGCGGGAAGGAAATGAAGCTGGATCTTCCCTACAGGGAGACTGTAGACGTTCCCGGCAGTGATTACAAGGTGCAACTAGTAGATTTCAAAGATAATTTCTCTGGTTTCGGTCCTGCCCTGGGCATAATGATTTTCAAAAAAGACACCGAGCCTACAGGTTCCTGGATTCTCGTTAATTTTCCGAAGTTTCATGGGAATTTGCTTGGTCCTTACAAGGTTACGGTTGATTCGATGGAAAAAAGGTATTATACGGGCTTACAGGTAAAAAAAGATCCCGGTGTGTGGATTGTGTGGACCGGCTGTACGCTGCTGATGATTGCTATCGCGTTGACTTTTTATACGAGTCACAGGCGGGTATGGATACTTGCCGAGGCAGGAAACCCGGGGTCAGCCATATTTTTGTCTGGGAATTGCAGTAAACACCGGGGTGCGTTTAAAAAAGAATTTGAAGTCTTTGTGGATGAGATACGAAGAAAAGTTTCCTGAGAAATCCCCTCCGGGCGCAATTACCGGACGGGTGCCAAAAGAAATGAGAGGTAGAATTAATGATCTTAAATTCCTTGATACTGAGCATAACCACCTTTGTTTACATGGGCGCAGCGGTTTTGTACCTGGGAAGCCTCACTTTCAGAAAAGAGATACTGGCAAAGATTGGTTCAGGAGTACTTATTTTGGGCCTTCTGAGTCACACCGCAGGAATTATACTGAGATGGGTTGAATCTTACAAGCTTGGGATAGGTCATGCCCCTCTTTCCAACCTCTACGAATCGCTAGTTTTTGGCGCGTGGGCGATATCGTTGATCTATCTCGTCATGGAATGGAGAACAGGGGTCAGGTCCCTGGGAGTCTTCCCCACAACGTGTGCTTTCCTGGCAATGGCATATGCGTCTTTTTCTAAGAATATTGAAAGCAGCATACAACCACTAGTACCCGCTCTCAAAAGTAACTGGCTGATTGCTCACGTTATTACCTGCTTTCTGGGGTACGCTGCCTTTGCGGTATCTTGTGGTATAAGCATTGCCTACCTAGTTAAAGTGCGTAACAATCCAGGTGGGGATTTTAAAAAGAAAACGGGTGATACTGGCGAGAGCACCCGTGGAATTGCTCTTCCGGACATTCATACCCTTGATGAACTTAACTACCAGACAGTTATGTTTGGGTTTCTTTTACTGACCGTTGGTATAATTACGGGATCTGTTTGGGCTAACAAGGCATGGGGTAATTACTGGAGCTGGGATCCGAAGGAGACATGGTCGCTCATTACCTGGCTTGTTTATGCTGCGTTGCTTCATTCTCGTGCGGTTAGGGGATGGCGAGGCAAAAAGATTGCTTGGTTCGGTATCATTGGTTTCGCATGTGTTTTATTCACGTATTTTGGAGTTAACTTTCTGCTTTCCGGTTTGCATAGCTACGCGACCAAGTAAAAGGAGGGAACGACTTGGTTTTTGGCTTGGGACCCTCGGAGTTACTAGTTATTCTCATCATCGTGATTCTGATATACGGAGGGAAAAGGATTCCCGAGATCGGTCGGAGTCTGGGTAAAAGTATGCGCGAATTTAAAGATGCGAAAAACGAGTACGAAAAAGATGACGTGGTAGAGAAATGGGTGGAAAAAGATGATACCTTGCCGGACGGAAACGCCGGGGAGGCAGGTGGCGATGTCCGGCAAGATAAAGCAGTACGTAATCGTGCGTCGGAAGTATCCGGCTCAAAAATCATGAAAGAAAAGATAAACCAGATAAAATAGATCCAAGAATTTCCTGTACATGGAGAGATAAAATGTTTGGCATTGGAATGCCGGAGCTCATCCTGATTTTTCTTATCGCGCTTATAGTTGTTGGCCCTAGTAAGTTGCCGGACCTGGCGAGGGCTCTTGGTAAAGGTATTGCAGAGTTCAAAAGGGCAGCAAACGAGATCAAGGAGAACCTCGATCTTGACGATACCCTGGGGGATTTGAAAAAGGAGGTAAAAGAAGTTCATGATGCCATAGTAGATGTTCCGGTTCAAAGCGAGTCCATGGTCAGGGAAGGGGGTGAAAATGAAAGTACTGGCGAAGATTCTGAAGAGACGGAACTATCTTCGGCACAGGAGAGTGAAGATGCCAAAATTGAGTCGGTAAAAGTTGAAAATGACAAGGAATCTGAGGAGAGCGAGAAAAATCTGGGGGAAAGCGAAACGGAAAAATGACCGAAGAAGCAAAAATGCCTTTCACGGCCCACCTGGAAGAACTGAGGCGCCGTCTAATTTACTGTTTTATTGCCATAGCCGTCGGGGGAATAGTCTCGTACTTTTTTAAAGAGCGCATCATTAAGATCCTGACTTCTCCTTTGATAGAAGCTTTAAAGGCTCAGTCCGGAAAAACCGGAAACAAAACCGACGTTCTCCAGACGCTCATTTTTACCGGACCTCACGAGGCATTCGTTGCCTACATCAAGTTGGCGTTTATATGCGGCATGGTACTGGCCATACCGGTGATTCTTTACCATTTATGGCGATTTATTGCCCCCGGGCTTTACACGCACGAAAGGAAATACCTGTTCCCGATAATCTGTCTATCCACGATATTTTTTCTCCTCGGTATTCTTTTCGGCTATTTCGTGGTTTTGCCCTTCGGAATGAAGTTTTTCGTTTCGTTTACGTCTTCTGAGCTCATGCCTCTCATAAGGATGAAAGAATATATTTCCTTTACTTCCAAGTTTTTGTTTGCCTTCGGTATCGTGTTCGAGTTACCCCTTTTCAGCCTGTTTCTCACCAAGCTGGGGATAATTAATGCCAAGATGCTGCGAACGTACAGAAAATATGCCATACTGGTCATATTTATACTGGCTGCGATTTTAACCCCCCCGGACGTGCTAACCCAGATAATGATGGCCGGGCCCTTGATCGTTCTTTATGAGGTGAGCATAATAATAAGCCAGATATTCGGTAAGAAAAAGAAAGAAGCGGTAGAAGAAGAATTGGAATCTACCTAGTAAGGCGCTTCCCGGATACCGTGCCAAACAAAAGGGTAAGACACGGTCATTGCGAACGCAGTGAAGCAATTTCCAATGCTTTGATACCCAAAGAACTTTCTTTGTCGCCTGCCTTTGTCAAGTCCCTCGCGATGACGGAATAATCCGGATGTTTTTTGAAATCAACCTACCTAGTACGTGTCTATTTCAAGCACCCTTTGCAACCGTGCGATTGCCGATTGCACATCGTAAAAAGCATCTACCTTCTGGTTTTCTGATCTTGTTAAAAAGTAACGGGCATCAAGGAGATCTGTGGTAGTTGCAAGCCCGTTTTTGAAAGACTCGTAGGTTATCCTGTAATGTTCCTTTCCTTCTTTGACAGCGCTTTCAGCTACTTTAAGCCTGTTTTTTGCGACAATGAGGTTATCGATGGAGTTCCTAAGCTGTAGTACAAGCTCGTTTTCAAGCTCGCGTAGCTCCCTTTCAGTTGCAATCTTCTTGTAAAGTGTTTCCTTTACCCCTGCGTAATCCCTCAAACCGTTAAAAAGGTTCCACCTGGCAGTCATCATGAACAGGGTTTCGTAATCAATGCCATCGTCTTTTGTTTTCATATCGAAATCGTCTCCGAACTTCGTGTACGAAAGGCTCACACCAATGTTCGGGTAGTAGTTTGCTTCGGAAGCCTTTTTTTGCTCTTCCAGGGATGATATCAACATCCGGTAGTACCTGATTTCGCTTCTTCGTTCCATAAGCTCCTTTTTAAGCCTACCAAAATCGGCTACATTCACTTCACGAAGTGATACCTTGTCCAACTCCAGACCTGTTGAATAAGGAATACCGGTAACTCTCTTAAGGTGATCCAGAGCCTTGGTAAAGTTAGTATTTGCAGTAAGGAGATCCTGCCTTGCCGAGTCCAGTTCCACTTCTACTTTGAGTAGCTGCCTTTTTGTTATCAGTCCGACTTCTCTCTTTGTCTCTGTGTCTGCTTTCTGTTTCTTGAGAAGCTTTACTGCCGCTTTAGCGACATTGACGAGGCTCTTCGCTCTTAGGGCCTCGATATAAGCGTTTTTTACATCGAGAACCACGTCGGCAATCTGGGCACTCAAAAGGTAATTTTGGGCTGACGTGGAATACCTTGCTGCTTTCAAAGCCCTGTAATCTCCAAATCCTCTGAAAAGGTTATAGGCCAGGGTAGCTGAAAAAGTGGAGTAAGATCGTGTGTCGTTGAGGTCTCCGCTAAAAGTCAATGCGCCGGTGGGAACATATGATCTGCCCCTTGTTAAGCCGGTCCCATTCTGATAGTCACTATTGCCATAGGAACCCCTTATCCTGTTTCTGGAAGCGGAATACTCTAGGTCGAAGGTGGGAAGAAAACCGCCAAGGGCCGCTCGTTCCTTCTCCTTTGCCGCCTTCACCTGGTACTCGTATTTTTTAATGATATCCCTGTTTTTAATGGCTATTTTTATGCATTCCTCAAGGGAAATGCCCCAACACGGACTCAAAAAAGCTCCCATAACCAGTGCAATTAACAGGACTGTTGCTATCCTTTTCATTTCTCTTGCTCCCCTTCAAGCCGTCTCTTTACAAAGAAAGCGAGAAGAGACGGTATGACGAACAATGTAAAAACGGTTGAAAGCGCAAGGCCGCCCAGGACAACGCTCCCGAGACCTCTGTATAGCTCAGAACCCGCACCGGGTGCGATTACCAGTGGTAACATACCGAATATGCTTGTTATAGCGCTCATAAATATCGGTCGAATCCTGGTCCTCACCGATTCCAGGATGGCTTCCTGGCCTCCCATACCTTCGTATCTGACGTTGTTGAGGGTCTGGTGAACGATAAGTATTGCGTTATTTACCACAACTCCTATGAGGATTACAAAACCCAACATGGTGAGAATATCCAGAGGCTGTGGCGCGATAAACATGTTAACTAGTTTTAAACCAATCACGCCGCCCGCAGCAGCGAGTGGTACCGAAAAGATAATGATAAAAGGATAGAGAAAATTCTCGAACAGCGCTGACATCAGAAGGTAAATAATTATCGCCGCAAGGAGAAAATTTCCCTGTAAAGCAAGCCTTGCCTGGGTCAACTTGTCTGCTACTCCGCCAAGAAAAACTGCCATGTCTTTTAATTTGCCAGCATTTTTTAGCGGCTCTACCACGTTGCTCTTGATTATTTCCATCGCCTTCTGAACGGGCACCTCGGATGGTGGTGTGACCTCCAGGCTGAAGGTCCTTTTTCTTTCCATGTGATATATCTCTGTCAACCCCTGCGTGTATACCAGTTTAGCAAGGCTGCTTACCGGGAGCAGTTTGCCGGTCGGCGTGGCAATAAGCGTATTTGCTACTTCTTCGGGTGACCTAAAATACTTGTCTCCGCTGGTTAAAATGATGTCCAGGGATGTTAGTCCTTCACGCTTGAACTCATCGATTTTTCTGCCATCTACAAGAACATCAATTGCTACCCCAAGGTCCTTTACGCTAAGCTTATTGGCGGAAAGTTTTTCAAGGTCCGGAACGAAATCGGTTTGGGGGTATGAAATTTCAAGGGATGGCACGGGTCTTACCTGTGATCCGGGTATGGTTTTGAGAATCATCCCATACATGGCCCTGGCCATCTTTACGAGGGGCAGCAACTCGTGGCCTGCGATGTTAACTACCACGGTTCTTCCTCGGCCAAGCCTTGATTCGAAAATTCCACGCTGCATTACGATGCCGAAAACGCCGGGTACGGTTTTAACAATCCGCTGTCCGAGTGGGAGCAATAATCTTGCCTTGCTCATGTCTTCAGCCACTATCCCGAAAAGGGTGAATCGTTCCGAGGCCACAAAAAAGAGGTTCCGGATTTTGGGTATCCCGTCTTTGCTTTGTTCAAAATATGGCTTGGCAATTTTGAAAATGTACTTACCTATTTTGTTTCGTTCATCGTAGGAATAACCAGGTGGAGGTATCAAGATGCCCATGACGAGGTTTCTGTTACCCTGGGGGAGATATTCCATTTTTGGGATGAGCAGAACTACTGACAAAATCGCAAGAATTGTCAGGGAAAATACTGTGCTAAGCCGGGTTAAGGGGTTTTTTATGCAGAGTTTAGCAGCGGAAACGATATAGGTTATCAGCTTGTTTCCTAACCTGGTTAACAAATCGATACCGGGTTTCGTTTCTTTCTTAGTGGAAAACCATGAATAGAGCCTGCTGCTAAGCATTGGGATCACGGTGATGGATACCACCAGGCTGAGCGATACCGAAAATGTAACCGCAATGGCGATGTCCCTGAAGAGCTGTCCCGCCTCTTCTTTAAGAAAAATCACGGGAAGAAATACTGCCACTGTTGTTACGGTGGATGCGAGAACGGCTCCCCATACCTCTTTCGTTCCGTCCAGGGATGCCTTGAAAGGCGATTTTCCCTGTTTCCAGTGTCGATCAATATTTTCCAGCACAACAATAGCGTTGTCCACAAGCATGCCCACGGCAAAAGAAATCCCTGAAAGACTGACAACATTTAAGTTTCTTCCCATAAGCCACATAAATATAAATGTTCCGATTGCAGAAATCGGGATTGCCGTGGCTACCACAAGGGTTGAAGTTGCACTCCTTAGAAAAATCAGAAGAACGATTATGGCCAGAGCCCCACCGAGGTAAATGTTTTGCCTTACAAGGTTTATGGCACTCTGGATGTAAGGAGTCTGGTCATAAACCCAGTCCAGGTACAGCCCCTTTTCCTTGAGTTTTCCCCTATTTAGTTCGTTAACCGTTTTTCTTACTTCCCTGGTAAGAGTCAAAACGTTTGCACCGGGTTCTTTCTTTATTCCGATTGCTATGCACGTTGCCAGGTTCTGCATTACCGATTCGTGAAGGGTTGAATAGCCTTCTGTTACAGTCGCGACATCCCTGACAAAGACCCGTCGATCTCCCGATTCTTTGAGAACAACCCTGTAAATGTCTTTAGGTTTCTTAAACTGGCCAACTGTTCGCATCCTGTAGCTTTTCTTACCAACATCTATGAAACCTGCCGAGGTGTTCGCGTTTTGTTCGCGAATTTTCCTTCCCACTTCACCAATTGTCATGTGATAGGCTGCGAGCTTAGCCGGGTCAGCGTTAATGTGAATCTCAGTGTCACGACCACCGAACACCAGCAAATCGCTTACCCCTTCAACCCTTTCAATGTACTGCCTGATTTCGTCCTCGAAATAGGTTTTGTAAGCATTGATATCCTTTTTGCTGCCGGGAAGCGTTTTTAAAGTGAGCCAGATTACGGGCGAGGAACTGGCTCCGGAAGCTTCTATGACTGGTTTTTCGACATTCTCTGGGTATTCTGGGACCTCGTTTAGCTTGTTGGACACCCTAAGAAGGGCGGTATCCAGGTTGGTACCAATTTTAAACGTAAGGGAAACGGTGCCAAGGCCATTATAGCAGTGACTTTCGAGAAGTGTGAGGCCTCGTATTCCCTTTAGTACCTCTTCCTGTTCTTCGATGATTTCCTTTTCGATTTCGTAAGGGGTTGCTCCCACCCAGATGGTTTTAACCGTTATCTCAGGTGCAGTTACATCGGGAGTAAGCTGGTACGGGAGTGATTTAAGACCAATGTAACCGAAAAGAACAACCAGGATTACACCAACGATTACAGTTACAGGTTTTTTTATGGAGAATGAAATTATGTCCATGTCTAGTGTCTTTTCAGTATTTTCACAGGTTGGCCCGGACGTAATCTTTCGTTGCCGCGAACAACTGCGGGTAACCCACTCTTTAAACCAGGTCCTACCACTGCAACTTCTTGTTCCGTGTAGGCTTTTATCTTAACGGGAACTATTTGGGCGATTCCGTTTTTCACGATGTAAATAAAATTGGTACCTTCTACAAGTATAAGAGCATCCCTGCTTACTGCGAGATATTTCCCGGGTTCTCCCGTAGCAACGTAAACCTTTGCCTCCATCCCGTCGAGGTAAAGTCCCCGATCATTTTTAATGCTGATTTTTACCGGAAATGTCCTGGTGGAGATATCACCGGAGGGGATAACGGAATATATTTCCCCGGTTATTAAAGCCTTGGAAACTGAGGGTACAGACAGTGGTATCGGGTCTCCGACACTATTAAATTTTAAATACTCTGAAGGAACATGAACAATAACTTCGGTGGATGAAAGCCTCCCCAATCGAGCGCACGTGGAACCCTTCGAGACCCATTCTCCTGTGTCCACGGGTCTTTTCATCACAACGGCATTGTAAGGAGATCTAATGGTCTTCTTCTCAAGTTCCACCTTTAGTTTTTCATATTCGATCTTAAGTCCTCGTGCTTTGCTGTCCAGGATTTTGGTTTTATACAAAAGGTCGTCATAGAGCTGTTTTGAAGCGCCCTCTTTTTTGTAAAGTTTCTCTATTCTGGCGAAATCAATTTTTGCTTTTGCAAGCTCCAGCCTGGCAGTTTGCCATCGACTCTTTGCGTACAATAGTTCTTTTTTTAGTATGTCAGAATTCAAAACGAGCAGTGGAGCGTCTTTTTTTACCCTGAATCCTTCATCGAAAAAGATTTCTTCTACCTTGCCCTCAACTTCGGATGCTATGTCGGAAATATCCTTGAAGTGAACTGTTCCGGTATAGATGGCATTAGGCTTTATTTTCATCTCTTTTATCGGTTGAACCTCAACCAGGGCCGGATGCATTGCCGGTTTCTTCCTTTCTGCAAGGGAAAGACCGGTTGAAAAGGCAAGGGTTAAGACCATGAGAAAAAGAGAACATAAGCGGAAAGTTGTTCGTAACGCTAAATTCATGATTTTGTATCCCCTCCCTTCCTTGTTCGGCATAGGATAATACAAAAGGGATAGAAATGGTATAGTTTTAATTTCAATGTATGCGAATGACAGCCAATGTGAGAGATAATGTACATCTATTTGAACGGGCTGTGGGTTAAACGGATGTAAAGTGCAAGTGTGTGTATTATCACAAGAGGCAAAGTTATGCCGTATACCCAGAGGCAGGTAGTCTTTCTTGATACCTGAGATTTCCCTCGGGAGATAGTGCCAGGGGATTCGTGAAAAGGACTTGATCTGTTTGCCCGGGTTGGTAGAAGGATCAATGAATACACGATGTAAAAGCAGTTTAATGATGTTAACCATAAGGGGTATGTAGAAAAGTTGGAACCGGAGTTTTTCAGTTGAAAAAGATAATAAAGGGTGAATCCTGCAGCCAAAAAACCGGATAGGGTTGGGTAAAAGATTACTTTTTCATTCTTTAATCTGGTAAACCAGTTCCAATTGCCACCACTTGAACCGTAAAACCCCAGGATCATTAGTACTCCGATGGAAACAGACAGGGTGTTAACAACTATGTCTTTCCAACCATAGAACCGTGCAGGATGGATACCCTGAATTATTTCGTCAACGCACCCGAGGAGCGAGGAAAGAATAAAAACCAAAATAAGGAGGCCTCTACCTTCATAGTCCACAGATACTGCGTAAAACACGATCCAGGCCATCAAGATGTATTCCGGGACGTGAATTTGTTTGTTGGGGTAGGGCTCGATCCATCGGACGAGAAAATAGATCGTAAGGCACGGCAAGAAAAACAGGAATAATCTCTTACGATTACCTCTTTTTAAGCCCTTGTAAAGATATAAAAGACCAATGAACAGGGAGAGGATTGTCGGAATGAGGTGAATGTACGTGTCTTTAAAAAGGACAGTTAATTTTTTATAAACGAGGATGGCTTCAGGTAGAGCAAGTGCATATATCAGCACGATGAGCCAGTAAAGGTTTCTTTTAATGGTTAATCTTGCATTGCCGGTAAGCATCGAGTTATAAAAATCTTGTTTTATGTTTCGTTTACTATTTCCCGTTTTGTTTTCAAAATCAAGGGTTTTCTTTATAGTTGCGTCGAAGATAGATTTTAAGTTATGCTTTTCATGACAGGATCGTTTTGAGTCATTTCGTGGATATCCTCTTTTGAAAATGTTTTGATCGGCTTGAAAAAACAAGAATCAGGCTGATCAAGGGGGAGAGCGCTATGTTGTTCAGATTAAAATCCGTAACGGTTTTGTTTCTGGTTTTTGCTTTGAGTTTCTGTTTTGCTCCTTTTGGGGCGTATGGAGAGTCATCCAAGCCGAGACAGTGTTTCAAATGGGTACAGCCTCACGTGGACTCAAGTGGGCATTTTGTCCCCGGTCACTGGAACTACATAGGTCCACCTAAACCCGGTATCAAGTGGGTTCCCGGTCACTACGACAAAAAAGGTAAATGGACCGTGGGAAAGTGGGTTCCCGTGGGACAAGCGGAAAATAGGTATCGTGATCTGATGGAAGATGAAGACTCTTTCGGAGAATAAGGGCTAACAAGAAATTCCGGCATAGGGATTTTTGAAATATGCCAAGATGTTACGAAACAGATGAATACGGAAATACCTTTGAGTGGGAGAGAGGTAAAGGGACGTGCCCCAGGTGTGGCGCCGAATGTATTTATGATCGAGGAATAGGCCACACCCCGGATCGTATTTTATGTGAATCCTGCGGTTACAAGAAAGGTTTTGAATACAGAAACATTAACAGGGCCGATTATCTGGACATGCATTAACCTTATTGGGCCTTTTCCCAGGCTTGAGCTGAGCATCTTGTGCAAACGATTTTTGGTTCAAACATGCTCCCACGTCTTACCAGGGTTCCAATGCGGCCACAGTTCTTGCATCTTACCCGACCAATCAGGGAACATTCATTATCGAGGGCTCAAAAGGGCTTTTTTTAACGAAAACTGTTTCCTGGGACATGGAAAGCTTTTTTCTGCCGGCCTTGAGACCCTCGTTTTTGACTATACCCCATCGACGGGGGACGCTGTCCCCTCTCCATTCCCCGCACCATTTTAGAATACTTCCCTATAAACATGTGGCGTTTTATCGTGTCATAATTCTCATACTACCAGTGTCCATCACAAATGAACCGCCCGCTTCGCTCAAGCCACGAAGAACGCTAAGGAGGAAAATATTGGTGGGCGTCCGGTTAATACCGCCCACAGTGCTTTGCACCCTTTCAGGTTAACAAGGGCAATGGAGAACTAGCATATCCCAGGAGGCGTACACAAGACACAAAGTTTCGGGTACCAACTCAAGGTGTCTGAATTTAATAGCATGCCCGAAGGGCAGGTCTCTTTCCTTGAGGAGGCACTTGCCCCGTGAAATTTTTATCCAGTGAAACCTTGAATTGTTTCACCAGGACCGAAGGATACGTAGCATTTCACTGGGGCACTGCTCAAGGAAAAAAGAATATCCCTTTGCGCTCTTTGCTTGCCCCGTTAAATCTTATAACATTTAGCTGGGGCGTCTTAGCGGTTCAAAGTTGGTTGTGTCTTCGCTGGCTTAGGGTATCGCCTTCAGAGTATCCTATCCCGGGTGTAATATTCACACCGGCATTTAGTTACCCATAATATGAATGTATAGAATGGGCGCGGTGCTGCGGTCTCCCCTGTTGCTGAGGCAAGGAAAAACAGCGGGTCTTCAGGCAATGGCTTCGAAAAGCTTCCTATGCCCCTGACAGAAATACATGCCGAATTTTCATGCTTCTTTGTGGCACGTGAGCGCCATGGGAGTTTAAATGGCTGACCTCAAATACTATTTCCGGCTCTACGCTTCGCTCCGGCAGAGATGAGAGTTTCTGGGTTGTGCTCGTCCTACTTGTTTAATTGGTTGATAGACCTAAAAACCCAAACTTATAAGAGTTTTCCCATGTTTAAAATTTCTTCTTTAGTGAGAAACCGATGAATCGGTTATTGATGTAATTGGTCTTTCATATACCCACGGTTAAAACCGTGGGCTA
>JALSTM010000155.1 GCA_026983715.1 Desulfobacterales bacterium | reverse complement strand
ACTTTCTGTAAACATCGGGGAAAATGACTACATCGTATATATCCGTTTCGTCTTCAAAGGAAACGAATTCCATAGGTTCATTGTTTTTGGCCATGATTTCTTTGCGAGTGATTAAATAGCCATACATAATTACAATTTGATTGATGTGTTTTTTTAGATCTTTAGCAAAGATGAAATTCTTACTCTTTTTTCTTGAAGCTTTTTTGTTGACCGATAGGGGATGTACGGAATAGCAAAGGCCGAGGGTTTCCAACTCGTGTGCCAATTTAGCTTCTTCCGAATAATCGTCCACCATTGGAACCTGGCTTTGCGGAGAAGGAGCAAACCAGGGTTCCCGACCTGTGCTTTTTCGCCATAATCTGTAAAACCAGAACATTTGTGGATGGTTTAATCCCCGAGATATACTATCCAGGGTACCGCTTTTTACCAGTACGCTAAAATCATTGTCCTTGATGGGAACCCGAGTCAAAAAATCGGCAAGAGAGGTGTATCTTTTCTTTTTTCTTTCCTTTAGAATTTTCTCCATGGTGTTTCTCTTGATATCGCGGAGTTGTTGAAATCCAATGCGTATTTCTTTCTTCTTGCCCGTATAGTGCCAGTGGCTTTCATTTATGTCTGGCCCGAGAATTTTGATTCCCATTCTTTTTGCTTCCGAAAGATATGCAAAAGTAGAGTAGTACCCTCCCTGGTTGCTTATCACTGCGGCCATGAATTCCGCGGGGAAATGAGCCTTCAGGTACGCGGCTTTGAAACTCACCAGCGCGTAAGATGCCGAATGAGGCTTACAGAATGAATATCCACCGAAGGATTCTATCATCTTCCAGACTTCAGAGATAATTTTCTCATCGATCCCTTTATTCCTGCATCCCTCAATAAACTTCTCACGATATACACCTATCTGTTTATGACTCTTTTTGGTCAAGGTTTTTCTTAGGTCTTCTGCCGTGTTGTAATCAAATCCGGCGAGTTTCACCGCAATTTTCGTGACATCTTCCTGGTAGCACATGATGCCGTATGTTTCGGTGAGTTCATCCTTTAACAAAGGATGGAGAGGCTTGTACGGTTTGCCGTGGAGCCGGCGAACGTATTCCCGAATGTAACGATTAGCGGCGGGCCTTATCATGGATGAATGAATGACGAGGTGTTCAAAGTCTCCTTTTTTCGTCATCTTTTGTAGTTGCCTCATGGCGGGGGATTCCACGTAAAAAATCCCCATGGTTCTGCCTTCTGCGAGAAGCCTTAATGTCGGGCGGTCGTAGAGGGGATTTAGGAGGGAGTAATCAATCTTGTAGCCGTAATTTTCCCGGAGTGCCTTTAGAGTGTCTCTTATTACCGAGAGAGACCGATTGCCGAGCAGGTCTATTTTCACCAGCCCCGCCGCTTCCGTTTGGTCCTTTTCCCACTGGATAATGTTTACTCCCTTGGGGGCTCTTTGCACAGGAACGTAATTGCTGATTCTGTCAGGAACGATAACGGTACCGCCACTATGAACAGAAAGGTATCTCGGGAACCTGCTGATTTTCGTGGCATAGGAAATAATTTCGGGCCAGGGATCTGGCAGATCCAGGCCCTTGCATCGGGGATTTGTTTTTATCTGCTCTTCAAGGTTTTCTCCCTTCGTGTAAATGCTCAGGCGCTTGGTTACATTCTTTATCTCTGCAGGCGAAAAACCATATACCTTGGCCACTTCCCAGAGGGCTCCTTTCCCTTTGAAACAAACATGGTTTGCAACCATTGCCATCCGTTCGTCGCCATAGGTCTGCCTCACAAAATCAATGACTCTATCCCGTTCATCCCACGGAAAATCGACGTCAATGTCAGGAATGTCCACCCGGTTGGGGTTCAGAAACCTGAAAAAAGAAAGGTTGTGCTTTATGGGATCAACATTGGTTATGCCGAGAAGATAGCTTACAAGGCTTGCCGCGGCGCTCCCGCGTCCACAATGGATGGGAAATTTATTAACGATATCGGCAACCACAAGAAAATAATCTACAAATCCTTTTTCACGAATCACGGAAAGCTCATGATCAAGCCGTTTTTTTATCTTTTCAGTTACATTTCCGTAACGAGCTTTCGCACCTTCAAAGCATCGCCGCAAGAGTATATCAAAATGGTCATCGTTTTTGTCCTGGTACGATGGGAAAATTTGTTCACGTGTCTTCCACTCGGTTTCGCATTCTCTGGCTAGCTTCCATGTGTTTTCAAGGGCTTCCGGAACATGGGGAAAACTATGTACAAGGAGCTTTTCCGGTTTTAGCCACTGTTCAGGAGATGCCATGTCGTTAGGCTTTAAATCGGATAGCGTACAGTTGAGGTCGATGGCTCTAAGAAGCCGATGCAGTTCAAAATCTTCCCTATTTGCAAAATAAACGGCATTGGTGGCGATAGGGGGTAGGTTATTTTCTTTTGCATATGCCAGTGCTTTTCTACCGGCGGGTCCTGGCCTGATTTCAACCCAGCTTTCAACCCTGTCCTTGGTATTTTTAAGCAACTCGATATCTTGGCTTATTAAGGCTACGTCTGGCGCACCTTCTCTGAGATGTTCAGAGAGCGAAAAATTCTCGTCAAGATGGAGCCGGGTCAATAAGTTGCATATAAAACGGTATCCCGGTTTTTTCTTGGCTATGAGAATAGCTTCGTTTTCTTTGGTTTTCACAAAAGTGCCGACCAAGGGCTTTAGTTTGTATTGTGATGAGATCTGTAAAAATTCTTGAAGCCCGTAAAAGCCGTTAGTGTCAGTTAAGGCCAGATGCACAAACCCCCGTTCTTTAGCCGTAGCACACAGCGTTTCAATGGAGCTTGCACCGTTTAAGAAAGTGTAGTTCGAGTGGGTATGAAGGTGAACAAAAGTTGACACTTCTCCTTTTTCCCGGATTTTATTTCTGCAAGGATCTGTTACAAAATTATCATTTGATTTTTTATGTGTCTAGGCAAACTTAGAAGAAAGTTTGTGTTGCTTTCTATTTCATAATATGTCTATATTACGAATAAGCGTAATGGGTTTCGGTGGGGTCAACATCATCTTGTAGCTGAATTCCACGACAAAGGGTTTTAGTTCACTTGGCCTTACGGATTATCTGCTACCATCTTGTGGTCAATGACACTTACAAAATCTTTTTTGGAAGGTGGTGAATTGGTTCTTGATTTAAGTCAATGATATGACTTTTTGGCGGTAGTATCCCAGAGAAAATAGGAGGCATAAGTAGTAGGTTGTTTATTATGAGAGATGGGAGGAAAAACTATGATGCGAACATTAATTTGTGCACTGATTGTGACTGTGCTGGTTGTCCCATGCGCCGCTCAAAATGCAGTAAAGAAGCAAGTGACAAAGGATGATTTCCTGGTAAAGACCACTGCCCAGTTGCTAAACCTTTGCACGGCGTGTAAGGATGATCCGCATTACAAGGAGGCTATTCATTTCTGTTATGGTTATTTAATAGGCGCCTATCACTATTACGTGGCAGAAAGTGCAGGGCCTAACGGCAGGAAGCTGGTATGTCCGCCGGATCCACCACCAACAAGAAATGAAGCTATCCGGATGTTTATTGGATGGGCAAAGAAACATCCTGAATATTTGCAGGATCCACCAGTTGAAACAGAATTTAGATTTTTGATGGAGGAATGGCCATGCGATCAAAAGTAATTAGTAGACAAAGTGGCAATATACTTGTAGCTATGCTTCTTGTTTCACTTTTTGTTATGCCTCTGGTATTTGTAGGCTGTGCCGGCATGAGCCAAACACAGCAGAGAACTCTCAGTGGTGGTGCCATGGGGGCTGCTGGTGGGGCCTTGATTGGTGCCATGGCCGGAGATGCTGCTTGGGGTGCTGCCATAGGTGGTGCTGTGGGGGCGACAGGTGGATTTCTCTACGGTAAGCACAAGAAATCTGTCAACAGAGCCTATCAACAAGGGGCACACGACGCTCAAAAAAAGAGATATTAGATTAGCTAAAAATCGTCTTTTTAAAGTCTTAACTTTTGGAAGCTCTGATTAATTACCTAGTTTGCCAATGGCTTCTTGCACGTGATGCCGGACCCCTGATCCAGTCAGGGACAGGGGCGATCCTGCATCCAGCTAAAAAGAATCCTAGATTTCGGCTCTACGCTTCGCTCTGGCCGGAATGACGGTTTCTGCGGTGTGCTCGTCCTACTTGTTTAATTGGTTGCGAGCTCTAGAGATTCGAATTAATCAGAGTTTCCTTAATTAAGCGTGTTTTGGGAAACGTAAAATGTTTTTCCTCTCAAAATGCTTGAGAAACCAAACCGGTTCCGGATGAGATCGAGGCAATGGTTTAGTTTTTCTTCCTTTTTGTAAATCATTTCATCCCAGGGAAATAAGTGCAGTTGCCGGTAGGGAAGAGAAAATTTCGATGCTTGGACGATAAATTCTCTTATTCGTATTCTCCTTCTGCATATTCTATTAAATATTTCTTTTAAGGTTATGAAAATAAAATGATCGAGGTAAAGAAGGGCTTCTTTTGTGGTTTTTTGACCTCGAACTCTGATTCCGTCCGAGTGAACGAGTTCAAGGCTAATGTTATATGGAATTTTGTTTTCTTTCCTGATCCGGTAGCCCAATTTTTCGCTTAGTGCCATTAAATAGGCCAGAAGTATGTCTCGATCGTTTTCTTCTTCGGGTAGATGCAATCTTATGTCAATTTTTGGAATTGACCCAGGGGTGTTCACATTCGTGTCACCTCTGCCTTGAGCCAAATCGCGAATATACGCTGCTGGCTGCCCCAGGGCAGCTTTTAGTATTTCATACGGTATCGTTGCCAATTTACCCAGGGAGTTGATATTCAGTTCCTGGAGTCTTTTTTGAGTCACGGGACCGATCCCCGGTAACAACTGAGGGTTAAGGGGCGCCATGAAGCGACTTTCACTCCCAGGGAAGACTTCACAGATGTCAAGGGGAGGAACAAGGGTTGCAGCTACCTGGCTTACCAGTTTATTTGTACCAATGCCTGCCTTGGCTTCCACTCCTATTAATTTTTTAAATAATTTTTGAGATTTATACGCAGCATCCACCGGGTCTCCCAGGAGCCTCTTGGTGCCAGTTAAATCAACGTAATACTTACCCCAACTACTTATTTCTACAAGTGGAGAAAAAGACATGAGTTTATGAAATATTTTTTGCTGGAAGGTTTTATAAAAGGATGTGTCTGGAGGAATCACCGCGAGGGGGCGGCAACGTTTTTTTGCAATACTCACCGGCATTCCGGGATAAATCCCACACTCAGCAGCCTTCGGGGATGTTGCCTGGACCACCGACCGATTACTTAACGTGGCAAGAACAAAGGGTCTCTCTTTCAACTGCGGTTGGCGGAGGGTCTCCAATTCAAGGCATATATTATCTATTGCAAGATGGAGTATAGTTTTTTCCATGATTTCTTATCCTGACTTACAACTTTTTTTGACGGTATGACCTGATAAGCCCTATAACGATTCCCACTATCTCCACTTCGTCCGGTTTGCAGACCAGTGGCGGAATTTTCTCGTTGGCCGGTATTAGTTCTACGTGGCCGTTTCTGGAATAGAATTTTTTTACCGTGGCTTCCCCTTGTACGAGAGCTACCACTGTTTGCCCGTTTTCAGCCACCGGTTGCTTGTTTATGATAAGGATATCTCCATCCCGGATACCCTCATCCACCATGGAATCCCCCGTTACCCTAAGGGCAAAATTATTTTCACCGGAAAGGAGGCTTTCGGGAACATCTATTGATTCAGGCACTTCGATGGGTTCGATGGGAGTCCCCGCCGCCACGTATCCGAGGAAAGGTATCTTTACGGCATTTGCCTTTAGGGGCAGAAGTTCCAGGGATCTTTTCTTGTTTCCCCACTTGCTTTTGAGGTATCCTTTACTTTCAAGCTGTTTAAGGTGTTTGTAAACAGAATTCAAGGATTTAAAACCGAGAGCCCTTCGGATTTCCTCGTAGGAAGGAGGCCGGTTATTTTTTCGAAAATAGTTTTCCAGGAACCGGTATACCCGTTTTTGTTTTTCGGTAAGGTGCATTGCTCTTTTCCTTTCCAGAAAGTATTTGTATTTATCATAGGTGAAAGTAGGGTGAAAGTAAAGTCGAAATTGAGGCAACTCACGGCGGTAAACGAGAAAAGTCCCGTTTTTCATTGCGATATGAAAATTTTGTTGCCACCTTCTGGGATCATCCACTATCCTTTATATGAATTTGGCTTCAAACCGGTTTTAAGCTTGACTCTTTTCCCTTACTACGTAAAATCAAACAACAACACAGACTTAACATTTCCGGCTAATAATACGTGCGAAGGAACATGAGCGTAGAAATCGAGGGAGTTGGATTTACAGATCGTGGAATGGTTCGAGAACGCAACGAAGACGCGTTTCTCGTCGAAAATGATCTGAATTTATACGTTGTTGCCGATGGCATGGGTGGGGCAGCGGCAGGCGAAGTAGCAAGCAGGATATTTGTTAGCTCTGCTGAAGAGGTGTTCTTAACGGGTGTGAGGCAGGGAAAGTCTCCCAGAGACCTCGTGGAAGCAGCTTTTCATCACGCTCAGCAGAGAATGCTCGAGCATGTTGAGGAATTCCCTGAACATGAAGGGATGGGATGTACAGGGGAGGTACTTACTTTTGACTCGGGTCGTTTTTATCTAGGGCACGTTGGGGATAGTAGGACTTACATCTGGCGGAACGAAGAGCTAAGGTTGCTTACCATTGATCATTCCTTGGTTCAGAAGCATATCGACGAGGGCTTGATTACAAAGGAAGAAGGTGAGTACTACCGTTTCCGAAATGTACTTTACCGGGCTGTAGGGCAGGAAGAAAAACTGGAGGTTGATCTAATAAGTGAAACTGTCTCAGATGGGGACGTATTTCTCCTGTGCAGTGACGGTCTGCTCAAGGAAGTTCCGGAGGCTGAGATATCACAATACTTGATGATGGACGCTGGCCTTGGTGAAATTGGAAAGGGGCTTGTCAATCTTGCGAGAGAGAGGGGAGGGCGGGATAATATAACTGTGGTCCTTTGCAAGGTAAGCTTTCCGAAAGACACGGACAAAAAGAGCCTTTGGCGGCGCCTTATACGTGGAAAAAATTGATGGGCGGTAGCAGGACTTCTCACCAATATTTGAGGTTCCTGATAGTTCTAGTTGTTGTAATTTTGCTTCTGGGCTTACTCGGCATCTCCGCATGCAGCGGAGGGTATCAGGGAAAGACAGTCACTTTCAAGCATCCAGCCAGTGAAATCAGAAAAGCATTCCAGGAAACGATCGAGGAAATCGGGGGACATGTAGAGTCAAGAAATAATTCTTCAGACATAATAAGAGGTAAGATAGGAGAATATAGTTTTTCCCTGAAAATAAAACAGCTTAAGAGCTCTGCCACGCAAATTCGTTTCAGGGTAGTTGGTAACAGCGGGGGAGAATCAAGAACTCTGGAATCGCTGGTAACAAGAATTCTTGGAAACAAGCTGGCTAGGAGTCATGTCTTAAAGCAAAAACTCGTATCCTCTCCCCCATCTATAGCAAAATATGAAAGCACCACCGTCTGCTTGTACGGTTCCACTCATGTTGAAACTTTTCAATCTTCAGGAGTTGCGATCAGCTCTGACGGTCTGGTGCTTACTACAGCCCATGAAATATCGAATGCACAATCTCTCTTTGTGAAATGGCCTGACAAAAGTGTGGCAAAGGGCAAAATAGTATTTATGAGCAAACTTTATGACCTGGCGCTTGTGAAAACAGGGGCAGAGGGAATCCCTTTTATTTCCCTATCATCATCCAAATCGATAGACGTGCCAGTGGGTGAGATTATTTACACTTTTGGTTGTCCTTACGGTCTTATTGGGACACTGGCCCGAGGAAGAATAGCGGCAGCGCCTAGAATCGTTGGTAATATTCTTCTCTACCAGTGTGACCTTCCGGTCTATCCCGGCAACAGTGGTGGTCCTGTGTTTGATGACAATGGGGAACTTGTGGGTTTGGTAAAGGGACGATTGAAAGATACAGACGATATAAGTTTTATTATCCCTGCTTTCTACCTATCCGTGTTTCTGGAAGAAAATGCTGGCAGGATTGTACCATCAAAGCAAACGGGTTCAACAGATCAGTCTAAAGACTGGGCTTACTGGTTCGGTTTGGGCCTGGCGGGTGAATCTTTTTCATCAAAAGAATCTGCTTTTAAACAAGTTTTAAAACTCCGTCCAAATTTTACCCCTGCTCTTTATCATCTTGGTCTCGTTATAAACAGGATGGGGAAGATAGGGGAAGAGCTAAAGGTATGGAAAAGGCTGGTTCGGCTGAGACCACGATGGAGTGAAGCATGGTACAGGCTAGGTAATGCTCTCTTCAAGTCGGGAGATTTAGAAGGGGCTTCGCGGGCATACAGGCGGGCCATATCGTTATCTCCGGAGGATCCGAGGTACTATAACAATCTTGGAGAAATATGCCGCAGGGAGAAAAAGTACAAGAAGGCAGAAGTGTACTTCAAAAAAGCAATATCGCTTTATCCAGGCTATGCATTGGCTCACTATAACCTTGGCATCTTGTTTGACCAGGCGTTAGACAAACCGGAACTGGCGGTATATCATTATAGGGAATATCTGAAGTTATCTCCAAACGCTCCCGATAGAATAAAAGTGGAAAAATGGATCAGGGAAGCTGAAAAGAGATTTTAGGTTTTATGGAACAGCTTGGTAGGTATTTGATTCAGGAAGAAATTGGGAAAGGTGGCATGGGAATTGTCTACCGGGCTTATGATCCTGATATCGACAGGAACCTTGCCCTTAAAGTTCTTCGCCCGGAGAGGACCTTTGAATGGGAGGTTACCCAGCGGTTCTTGAGGGAAGCCAAGGCTGCCGGAAGGCTAACTCATCCGAACATTGTTACAATTTACGATGTGGGGGAGGACGACGGGAGAGCTTTTATTGCCATGGAATTCCTCGAGGGTACTCCACTTAGCAAATTAATTAAAGAGAGAAAGATTTCCTTCGAGGAAGCTGTTGACTATGCAATACAGATTGCCGGTGCCCTGGATTACGCTCACAAAGAAGGCGTGGTTCATCGGGATATTAAACCGAGCAATATAATTATCACCGATGAAAAGCGGGTAAAAATCACTGATTTTGGAATTGCAAGAGTCCAGGATGTTTCTTTAGCCGAACAGACTCGAACCGGTCAGATACTCGGTACTCCTTCGTACATGGCACCTGAGCAGGTTCAAGGTAAAAAGGTAGACGGTAGAGCCGATTTGTTTTCGCTAGGTATAATCCTCTACGAAATGATCTCCGGTAAAAAACCTTATGAAGGAGATAATATTGCATCACTTTTTCATTCGATTCTCACGCAAGACCCTGAACCTATTACTCGAATTGTGGCACATATTCCAAAAGAGCTAGATAAAGTTCTATCCAGGGCCCTGGAAAAAGACCGAGAAAAGCGTTACCAGACGGGTAAGGAATTTGCCAGGGATTTAGCGCTAGTACTGGAAAAAAAGAAGCTCAAGGATGAAAAATATCCTGAAAAGAAACCAGGAGATGGGGTTCCTTCGGTCAAAAAGCCGGATGGGATGAAGAAAATTTATATTGGTGGAACCCTATTAGTCATGGTTATTGGGATTTTTTTTATGGTATTCAATGTCAAGCAAAGTAACCAAACCGACGTGGGAAAGGTTGGAACGGAACCGGCACTAAGCGACATGGCAACTTCCAGTGTCGGCCTTGAGAAAGGGGAAATATTGTTTCAGTCTCATCCTGAGGGAGCCTTGGTCCTGATAGAAGGGGAAGCCAAGGGGAAGACGCCTCTCAAATTGAACATTGCTCCGGGATCCTACGAAGTAAGAATGCAGATGCCAGGGTATCTCACTTGGGAAGCACAGATAAACGTTGAAAAAGGGCAGATGATTCCACTGTATATCACTCTAACTCCAGAGCGCGAGGCTCGTGGAGCTCAAGGAGGATAATTATGAAGGTTTCTCGTATTTGGATATATGTACTCCTGATTTTTACTTCTATTGTGTTGGGGAACTCAGTATCCGTTGCTGTACCAAAGGTTGGTGAGAAAGCACCCAATTTTGAATTGAAGGATTTGGGCGGTAAAGTATTCAGGCTGAAAGATGTCGACCAACCCTTCATAGCCATTTGTTTTTTTGCACCTTTTTCGAAGGCTTCAGAAATTAGCCTTTCCACGCTCCAGGACTTAAAAACGAAATATGGCGATGATCAACTCCTGGTGGTTGGCATCACTAAATCACCAAAGTCCAGAGTCACGGAATTTGCTCAAAAGAAAAACCTCAAAATCAGCGTACTAGTTGACAATGCCGGCGTGAGTAGGCTCTACGGGGCGGAATTTGTTCTTCCTACAACTTATATTCTTGGGCCAGATCAGGAAGTACTGGACGTGATTCAGGGTGGTGGAGAGTCCGGGGTGAAACTTCTGGTCACCCTTGCAGAAAGGGAAATGGAGAGGAAGAGAGTAAATATTGCAAAAAAGCTTGCCGAAAAGGCCGCTAGTGCAGCGAAAAATGATCCGAAGCCCAAGGCAATTTTGGCTTATGCCAAACTCAAAGAAGGTAAAATTGATGAAGCTGAAAACGATTTTCGAATGCTGGCAAAACTACCAGGGGAAGGAGAGGTTCTCGGAAAGGAAGGATTGGCGCACGTGTACTGGGTTAAGGGTGATAAGGAAAAGGCCTGGGAGCTTGCCAACGATGTCACCGGAAGAAGTTCCGTTCACGTGATAAAAGGAGATATTTTATACAGTGAAGGGAAAAGAAATGAAGCGGTAAGTGAGTATAGTTCCGCTACAAAAAAGAAGGGTTTTGCCTTCCAGGTTGCGACTCCATTCAACAAGCTGGGTAGAGTCTACGTGAAGAATGAGAACTTCAGAAAAGCCGACAAGCTATTTGCAAAGGCACTTGAGGTTGATCCCTACTCTATCGAGGCCCTGAGTAACAAGGGCGTAATACTGGAAAAACAGGGCAAGTGGGAAAAGGCTCACAAGGTTTATAAGAAGGCATATAAGCTTAATCCGAGAGATGAAATTTCTCTCAGGTTATTGAAAAGAGCAGAAGAGATGCTGGAACTGGCCAAAGACGCCAAGCGAGCCGAAAGAATCGACCGGCTGGTCAAGGAACTGGTTAAGAGGTACCGTGAAAATAAAGCTTCAGGTAAGCCAGTGGATGAATGGACTTCTAGGCCCATGGTACTGGCATTCTTGAATGTTGATGAGAAGGGAATTTTAACTGAAAGAGCCGGAGTCCCCGAGATAATGGTAAACGATCTCAGTGCAAAGCTGGCCAGCACAGGGCGCGTGAAGGTGGTGGAAAGGGCACTTCTTGATAAACTGTTGGCCGAGTTAAACCTTGGATCCAGTGATCTTGCTGACCCGAACACGAGCTTAAGATTGGGTAGAGTACTTGCTGCCAAGCTCCTTGCGTCTGGGATGCTGATATATCAACCTCGGAATGCTTTTCTGACCCTTCGATTAATAGACAGTGAAACTTCTGCGATTCCAATAGTCTACTCAAAACCGGTAAATCCGAATAATATTAACAGGGTGATCAAGAAGGTTAGTTCAGATATACTGGAGAAAATAAGAGAGAAATACCCCTTGCAGGGTTTTGTGATCCAGAAGGAAGGTAACCAGGTATTAATAAATCTTGGTGAGACCCAGGGGATAAAACCGGGAATGCGCTTTGCTCTTCTTGAAGGTGGTGGTACAATTGAGTTCAAGGGTAAAAAGCTGCGACGGAAGCTTGTAAAAGTAGGCGAGATAGAGGTCAGCAGTGTTGAACCTGACGTATCCTACGCAAAGATTCTTAGCGTCCAAGGACAAATCAAAAGCGAGATGAAAATCAGGGAAATCCCTAAAGCTGGGGGGAAATGATGAAAAAGTTTTTTTGCCTTTTTCTTATGCTTGGATTTTTCGCTGCCGGTTGTGTTACCCCTGAAACTGAGATAAGGAAAACAACTGTTCCAACGCCAATAGCTGTTTGGGATTTCGAAGATCTTAGCCCTTACTCGGGGCATCAGTATTCGTATCTAAAAACGGCTCTGGCAGATGTGGCAATAAGTACGTTGAATGATATGCCGAATGTTCAACCCATTGAACGCACCAGATTGGTTAGAGTACTCGAGGAACAATCAATAGGAAGCAGCGAGCTTGCCAGCGAAAAAACCCGTTTACGTCTCGGTAAATTGCTTGGCGCCAAGGAAATGATGTTCGGGGTATTCCAGATTCTGGGGAAACAGATGCGTATTGATTTGAGACTTGTTGACGTTGAAACCAGCAAGGTAATTGCGGCTGATCAAAAGGTTCTTGATAATTTCGATGCAGAGATGGCAATGAAAGCGGTTGAGAATTTGGTAAAAGATCTGGTGTTAAAATAGCTAGTCTGCTAAGTTGATTCATCATAAAAAGGACGGGGATATGAAAAAAGACAGGAAAGCCATGGGAGTTTTGCTGGCGTCAGTGAGTCTTATGTTGATTCTCTGTTTGCCGGTTGTCGCCTCTGCTGGACAGGTGGTCACGGACGATTTAAGGCAGTGGGCTGAAAAAGCACTGAAGCAGGAAAAAAGTCTCGAAGGACTAGAAGCCCAAAATACCGTAACCGTTCTCTATTTCATCTCCAGAAGTAAAGATCCTCTCCTGGTACCACTCCAAAAGGGTCTTGCTATCATGCTAATTACCGATTTGAGGAAACTGGAAAAATTCGACGTGGTTGACAGGGTGCGGTTGCAGGCATTATTGGAAGAAATGAAGCTCTCGGAAAGCGGACTTGTGGATGAAGAAACACGAATAAAGCTTGGCAAGTTGTTGAAGGCACGCTGGATTGTTGGCGGTCAGCTTGATATGAACGAAAAAAGGCAACTCAATATACTCTCGCAAGT
>JALSTM010000154.1 GCA_026983715.1 Desulfobacterales bacterium | reverse complement strand
AAAAGCTTGGTTGCTTCAAAAAGAATCCTATTCCTGGTATTCTTTGCCTGCTGTTTTCGGGAAAAGTGATTTTGTGGTCCCATACGGTTTACATAGCACATACTATGTAAAATGTAAAGGATGAAATCCGTACCTGCTATCGCTGTTTCATCACCACCTAGGGGAAGGGCTCAGAAGAAAAATGACCGAAACAGCGCTAATTTCTTTTAAACCCTATTTCTGTATCGGGATTTCTTAAATCCGTCTTTACCAGGGTTTACTCAGAAAGGAAGATCCTCGTCAAAATCTTCGTCTTCAAAATCAGCGGCCTCAAATGCCAGATCAAAAAATACTCCCATCGATTGGCACAAGTTTTTTACTATGTTGCTGTATGAGAGTTTCTCTTCAACTGTTTTTGCCTTTGACATCGCTTTTAATATCTTGTCCAGTTCTTTCCATAAAACCTCTAAGATTCCTTCTGGTTGCACCGCTAATCCTTTCATTTCTAAACCTTGATTTTTGTCCAGTTCTAAATTGACCCTTTCAACGAAGAAAAGCCATTTTCCACCTTTTCTTCGGATTATCAAATTTTACTTTTTCCGGGTCGAACTCTTCAGGGTCATACTTGCGTAGCACTCTTACAATCGGTCATGTTCTTCGTGCGAAGGATTTAAAATGGCATCTATGAAATCATAGTAACCGGGAACGCCGCCGCAATCCTCCGGAGGGCACTTCCTCCCACCATCAACACATCTCGGATATTTTACTCCCTTTTCCCTCAAGAGAAGTCCTTCAAGTAGAACTCATGATCCCATTCATCACCGAAATCATATTTATATAAAGCTGAAACACCCAAATCGGTAAAATATAGTGAAAGCCCAATTTCCCATCCCGGAATCGTCTCATCGCCAGGGAAAAATCCTTCATCATCAGGTATCCCAATAATGGTAGGCTTCCGAGCGTGAGGTCTTCTAATAATAAACTCGTGTAGGTGATAATCTAGCCATCCCATTGCATCTTGAATTGCAACGTGAAGATCCCAGAAAGTGTATGCTGTAGGCACCTGGATCCTCCGCCAGATCGGAGGACTTATGTCTCTCAAAGTTATTTTGAACTGGCACACCCTGTTTTTTATTTTCATATCTCTATTCGCTACGATTAGAAAATTTAGCGCCCTCAGCACTTCTTTTCATAACAATATGCCACTTATTAGAAGCGTTTCAAAGCAAAATCTTTACCAGTTAAGAGATTCGACCCAGAAATGTGACTTCCTCAATGTTTCGTTCATAACCAACCGTAGTCGAATTACACCTTGCCTGACAACAAGTCATTTTTACCAATAATCCATAAAAAATTTCTAAAGCATTCGAAAGACCTGCCGATAAAGAAAGTGAAGATAAAAAAATGGGCAAGAAAGGAGGGTTGAACCTAACAAACGCCCAAAGATTTAACAAGGATGTTAAAAAAATTACTTCAAGGAGGTTAGAAAAATGAGTCTGGTAATTAACACAAACGTGATGTCTATGGACGCACAGAGACACTTAACGGGCAGCACAAACAAACTGGCAAAATCGGTAGAGAGATTATCCTCGGGCTTGAGGATCAATTCCGCGGCTGATGACGCTGCGGGTCTTTCCATTTCTGACAAGTTAACTGCTCACGTGAGAAGTATTGCGGTAGCCGTCAGGAATTCCCAGGATGGCATAAGTCTTGCTCAGATTGCTGAAGGATCCCTCGGAAAAATCGGAGATATTCTTACGAGAATGAGAGAGTTGGCAGAAGAGGCAGCAAACGGGACACTCGGAACGAGTGAAAGATCCGCTCTAAATAACGAGTACAGCCAGCTCAAGGCGGAAATTGACAGAATTTCCCAGGTAACCGAGTTTAACGGCACAAAGCTTCTGGATGGAAGCCAATCTGCTAACGGAATTACACTGCAGGTTGGATTTCATAATACAACCAACGACAGGATAACTTTCTTCTCTGGCGTAGGTGCCACAAACACTAGCGCACTCGGTGTATCAGCAACTAACATCTTGACTGCATCTAGTGCCCAGGCCGCTCTGGATTCCATCGACAGCGCAATCGGAACGGTCGCTCTTAGACGCGGTACTCTCGGTGCCATCGAAAACAGGTTGGATATGACAATAACCAATTTACAGATTACTTCCGAGAACCTCTCGGCAGCGAACTCTCGTATACGGGATGCAGATTTTGCCTATGAGACTGCACGTTTTACCCAGAACCAGATAATTGTCCAGGCAGGTACTGCAATCTTGGCCCAGGCAAATGTCTTGCCACAGAATGCACTCACGTTGCTGAGGTAGAGATAGATCAAGTAGCAGGTAGCTATTTTAACTGCTACCTGCTACCTCTGCGGAGGTCCAAATGACGATAGTAAACAAATTTTCAAATTTGGCACCGCTATTAGATTACTCCTCTTCAGTAGCGAACGTTGAGCGCGGAAGCTCATCTAAAGAGAAAAATGGCAAGATAGCCAGGGGAGAATCAAAAAACGTTAAGGGGAATAACCCAGGCGGGGAAAGACGTGACACAGATAGCACCGTTAGCAGGAAAAACTCGAGAAAGAGCCAGGAAAAAAAGGACAACAGCCTGGTGGAGAAATTCTTCAACAGGACCATCCGATTTGAGTTGGTGAAAGAGCTTAGAACTGTTGTGGCAAAAATCGTCGACAAAAAAACTGGCAAGGTGATCAGGCAGATTCCCCCTGAAGAACTAGTTGAAGTGGCTAAACAAATAAGTGAAGACGGTCGCTTACTGAACAAGGAGGCATAACATGTCCATCGTATCTGGTATTGGCCTCACCTCTGGTATAGATTACAATAGTCTTATCTCTAAACTCATCGATGTACAAAGGCAACCCATTCGTTTGCTCGAACAAGACCGGGACAAATACAACCAGAAAATAAGTGCCTACAGCACCCTATCTAGTAAGCTATCGACTCTGAAGAGCGCTGCAGAAGAACTTAAGACAACTACAAATTTTTATGCCAAGTCGGTGGCAGTGAGCGACGAAACAAAGATTGAGGCTTCGGTCACAAATTCTGCTTCCCCGGGAATATACGTCGTAGAACCTTATTCATCTTCCGGAAAAATAGAGTTGGCATCCGTTGACAGGAGAACCGGAACGACAACCGTTTCATCCCCAACAGATTCCATAAATGATACAGGATCGACTCAGGTATTTGAATACACGTACAACTCCACTACTCGTACTCTGAACATTGCCGATGGAGCATCCCTAGAAGATCTAAGAGACGCCATAAATAATGATAGTGATAACCCGGGGGTTACCGCTAGCATTATTAATGTCGGTACTAATGACTATAGGCTAATTCTTACGGGTGATGATACAGGTTCTTCTCACACAGTGTCCATAACTTCAAATACAACTTTAACAGGGTTTAGCGATACGGATTTTACGGCTCACACGGCGAGCGACGCAAAATTCAGCATGGGTGGTGTGGACATAACGAAAAGCAGTAACACCATCACTGATGTTATTCCCGGAGTAACATTCAACCTGAAAGCAGAATCAAGCACTTCTGTTTCGATTACGGTGAATAATGACTCAGATACCATTAAGCAAAACATTATCGATTTTGTAAATGCGTACAATGACGTGGTGAGTTACGTTTCCGAAAATTCGCAATACGACACTGATACCCACGTCGGCGGTCCGTTCGTGGGGGAAGCTACGGCTCGAGGAATCATAGCGAGACTAAAAAGCATAATGACCGATTCCGTGAGTGCTGCCCCCGATGACCTGGATACCCTGGCACAAATTGGCATAACCACTGATTACAATACCGGGCAACTTGAGATTGATGAAAGCACTCTTAACGATAAGTTATCTGAAAGCTTAGATGACGTGGCAACCATTTTTACAGATAGTACCGGAGGCATCGCAAAAGGACTCTACGACTATATCGACGACGTAACTGATTCAGTTGACGGTCTTCTATCAACCAAGACAGATGGTTTGGAATCAAGCGTTGACAGAATCTCTGACGATATAACCAGAATGGAAGACAGGCTTTCAAGGGCGGAAGAAGATTTACGAAACAGGTTTGCAGCCCTGGAAGCATTACTCACAAGCATGAGTTCGCAGAATAGTTACATTATCGGGCTTTCAAATAGAATATCTGGATAATATTGATAAAAAAGCATTGAGGAAAGGAGCAATCATATGCAATGTGCGGTAGCTTACAAGCAGGTAGAGATCGGAACATCTGATAACGTTAGAGTTATTTCTCTTTTGTACGAAGGTGCTATCAATTTCATTAGAATAGGAAAGGAAAAAATTAAAGCTGGAGACGTTGCAGGAAAGGGGCTTTATATTGGGAAAGCTACGGCTATTGTCGGGGAACTTGTGAGTTCATTAAACATGGAAGCCGGTGGTGAAATAGCGAGGAACCTCGGAAGGTTGTATGATTTTGTCCTGGACAGACTCCTACACGGAAACATGAAAAACGACGTGAAGGCACTTGAAAACGCAGAAGAAGTTTTAAAAATTCTGAAAGACGGTTGGAAACAGATTGAATCTACCAGTGCCCCTGCTATGCCAAAGCAACCAGCGATGAAATTTTCCAGGGAGATCAGGGTATGAGAGATAACATGTTAAGGGTTTTGGAAGAAATAATCATAGTAGGGAAAGACCAACTCAATGCCCTTAAAAAAAGGGATGTAGCAACGGCCATTGAGCTAGATAAGCGTCGCACTAACTTGATAGAAAAGCTAAAGGAGTTGGAGAAAGGCCTGGAAATCCGTCCTGACAATGGTTTTCCGGGCCGAAACAGGTGTTTAACGGCAGGTGAAAAATCGAAAGTGTGCTCCCTGATTGAATCAGTCATAAATATTAACAGGGAAATCAGCGAAACCATAAAGAGCCAGATGGAGGATGCCGCAGAGGGGTTAACCGGGATAAGAAAATTAAGGCGTGCTTTCTGCCCTCAAACGTTCTCCTGGCCTAAGGGGAAAAATATCAGCATTAATGCCTGAGCATGCCCTCCATCAAGCAACCATCGAAGCTGAACTCGCCATCATTTGCTCACATTCTTCCATATACTCGTCGATCAAAGACCTAGTTTTAACAGGGGCAAACGGATGAATACTTAATGATTCCTCTAAGACATCAATGGCTTCAAAATATTTTTTCTGTCTCATCAGGCTCAATGCTAAGTAGAGGTAAACCATAACATCGAACCACGGCCTTAATTCTATTGTTTTCTTGAAACTTTCTTCTGCTTTTTCAAGGTCAGGAACGTTCAAGTACGCTAAACCTTTGATAAAATGGCACACAGGATAAGTGGGTTTAGAATCTAATAAACATTCTATTAACCGTATAGATTCACCCGGGTTTTTAGTAGCAAGATCATTGGCCCTTTTCTGCAACTGAAAAAATGATACTTCTTTCTTTGCAAGTTCCGACTTGCGCTTCAACCACTGTTTTTCCTGTTTTCTATTTACTCCTGCTAATACCTTCTCATAAATTGCAAGAATCCTCTGAGCTTGGTTAGGCCATGTGTAATTTTTCAACAACCTCCGCACCTTCTGATCATACGGGTTACTCATAGCTGATAACACTGCGTTTTTTACAGATGCAGGATCTTGAGGTTCACAATAGTAGGCATAGGTTTTAAGGTAATCCTTAATAGTTCCCCAGCTAGAAGCTACAACATTGCATCCCCACCAGGCCGCTTCAAGACTCACAAGGCCCGGTAGCTCATACCAACTTGGTAGTGCATGTACTCTGGCTGCCTTGTAGGCAGAATAAAGCATTTCCTTAGAGATCCTTCCAGTAAATATCGTTCGCCCTTTTCTATTAAATCGCTTGCATAGCAGTTCATATTCAGGCTGATTCGTCTTGCTATTCACAAAAACGACGGGCAGATCTTCGTCCTTTAAAGCGTAGAGTAACATCAACTGGTTTTTTCTGGTCTCAAGCCTTCCCACACACAGTACAAAATCCGAGACTCCATATTTAGAAACGAATAAGTCCTCGTTCACGGCAAATTGATCTTCTGCTCTGTTGAATCCCAATTTTACAATTTGTATGTTACGTGCCCCGGGAAAATCTTTCTTTAGTCGGTTTTTCTCATTTAGACCGCTAACACAGACTGTCATGGCACCAGACATAACGAAGGACAATTCAGGAAAAGTATATAATTGCTTGTAACTTCTTAGGAACCTGCTTAGCTCTTTTTCCACTAATTTCTCTTTCCCTGTTTTTAGGTAATCCCTAAAAACTTTAACAACCTTTACCGAAGCGGGATAGTATGACCCAAAATCTTCATACATCGGTGTTAGCAAGTAAGGCTTTTCCTGAAGTAAACTATTAATTGCAAAAGATGTATCGGAATTGAATATGTGAACAATATCGTAATCGGTCAAATTCACCGCAGGGTTACAGCTAAAATCTACCTGAATTCCATCTTGTTCAAGTGCTTTCCTTATGTTATCCAAAACTTCGGTGTCTCCGCCGGGTACTGTAAAGACATCAGACCTTGCTTGGAAAAGAATTTTCAGTTTACAAGTTTTTCGCAGTTTTCTAGCCCTCGTTGCACGTTTCTTTTCTATTTCCAGAAGACGTTCTGTTACCTTCAAAGCAGCGTGGTGAATGGTAAAATTATCTAGTATATGCTGTCTTGCTGCTTGACCTTTTTCTTCCAATTCACCACGGTTTTCGAAGGCGTGTCGCATTAAGAGCTTTAAGTGTTTAACCGAGGGCTCTGCCCACCGGTGTCCCCTGTAAAAAGGACTGTCAGTGACCTGTTTCGTGCTTACCGGTACGATACCATCAATATCGATCAGATAAGAGTTCTCGTCATTCATGAATTCCAAGTGCCCACCCCAGCGGGTAGCAATTACAGGTACTTGCATCAACATGCTCTCAGTGAAAGGTATTCCCCATCCCTCGCCTCTTGTTGGTAAAACAAAGATGTCGGCAGTTTTATAAAGGCTTGGCATTAGCGATGAAGGTACCATGTTTGCCAGGAAAATTATCGTTGGGATATTATCTGGGTCAAACCCATTGTTTTGGATAAATCCGGACAGTTGTTCTGAAACAGGCGGGACATTCTTGCCTATGACTCCGCCACCTTGGTAAGACCGTATAACCAATCTGACATCTTCTTCTGGAGAAAATTCTTCGAGATACGCTTTGAGCAACACATCCCAGCCTTTTCTATAGGTCCATTCAAATATCGACAGAAAAGTAAAGTCTTTCTGAATTCCCACGTCCAACGGACTAGTAACTTCCGGTCTATAAAGTCTCGGGTCCAGACCATGGGGTACGACATGGAGCTTTTCCCTTTGAACACCGCTCCTTGCAAATGTTTTGAGATTGAAGGTGGATGGAACCCAGATTTCATCCATCTGGTTACAAGACGATACCCATGGATCAGGTATTCTGTCAGTTTCAAAGGTTGTGTACCCTACGTACGTATGAAAGCCAGGATTCCTTGCCTTGAATTCTGCAAAATAATCGTGCTTACCGTCTGGATCTGTTGGAACATGGTGGATTACGTGGATTCCACCCGAAGGCCTTGACGTCAATTCTGTAAGCCTTTTCAGTGTTACCTCGTCAACCTGTGACTTGATTCTTATATTTCGTAAACTACCACCTAGGAACGCGCAGGTTTTATACCCCTCTGGCATCTCTAATCCTCGTCCTCACATGTGATATCGCAATCCCCCCAGATAGGCTGCACATTTACTCTAACTCCAAGATCCGCCAGTCCGATGATGTAGCCCCTTGCCGCTGAAGCATAACCACTCGGACCGAAAACGGGGGCTTCCCAGGTTATCCTGAGATCCTTAAATCGCTCCCTCATTTTCCTTAGTTTTGAGCAATACGAACTCATACTTTCATCTAAAAGAAACTCGGGATCATAAAAGTAAACATTATCACTGCAAGCTTTCACTGTTTGACCACAAGCTTCTTCTATCTGTTCCTTTCTTGCCATAAACCTTTCTACGATGGGACAAATATCAAACTTTCGGCACTCGTTCTTTCGTTTCGCCTTCTTGCGAGCTTTTTTCTTCAACTTTCTACCGCTATTGAATCGCCTGTCCATCTACAATCCTCTCTATAAGATTCCAGTTATTGAAAGTATCTTACGTAGACGTAGTATGGCTAAACGAAATGAAAACGTATTTTAAGGGGTAATTCTTATACTTCGCTTATAGCACTGGCATAGCCTTGGATAGAGACTTTGACCCTGTTTGATTCTCTAGTTTTTTCACAGAGATTTTATCCAGGTCGCAGCTTGGACATCTGTGATAAACATCACAGTAAGTCCACTCCGTGTTTAGCTTAAAATCAGGGTCTAGTATGTTGCCAACTTTCGGCTTCTCCGAAATCCTATCTTCAATGCATCGGTATGCATCGCCATTTGGTTGAACATTTAGGTGGTTATATCCTCCACTGCACAAGACCGGGGATTTATCTATTTCACCGAACCAGTGAGCGCTCCTGTCTTCTCCGACAAATTGCCTGAGAAAATCTTTTTCTTTTTGTGAAAACTCATAGGCATAAAGGGCTGTTGGACTGTAAGGATCTATATGAAATCGAATCCCGTGATTCTCAAATATCTGCTTGTACATCGGGATCAGCCACATCTGCTCCGGCCATGCTACATAGTTCACTGTTATGTTGAAACCCCTATTCTTAAGCAACAAACATTTCCCAACAAATAAGTCTGTATTCATCTTCTGGGTAGGATGTAAACTTAAGGTCATGCTAAATACTTTATCTGGGCTTAATCTTTGAACAAACTGGGTAATGTCCTTGCTAACATTCGTGGTGATTGCTATTTTTATATTGTCATCAAGGGCTTCCAGAAGATCCAGAAAACGTGGCTGTAACCAGGGTTCACCACCGGTAATATCCAGAATCTGGGGCCGCAGTCTATTCCATGCTTCAACCCATTTACGTGAATCGATAAACGGTTCCGGTATCAGTTCCCCTCGTTCCTGTCTCTGGGCTTCCCAGCAGTAAGGGCATCTAAAATTGCACTTCCAGGTTAGGAACCAGATGGCGGAGCGAAGCTGGCTTTCTTCTGCAATTACAAGCCTTATAGGTGTGTTGGTATACTGTTGACCTATTGTTCCGATGTTTTGGATTATCTCTTGCTTTTTAACCTCAAGGCCATCCTTGTACAGGATAAAGCTTATTCGATATTCGCAAAGATCCTTAAAATCCCCTTTCCAGAAATCATCTGCTTCTTCTCCATTGAATAGAACCTTCTTGTTAGATGGATCCCAAACTATCGATATGCTCCTCTTCTCACCTTTTTGAATTGCCAATACTTTATTCCAGTATCCGTAATGTCGCTCCGGGTGAATACCATTGTCTACCGGGTAAACGTCGAAAGAAAGCACGTAGTCCGTACCTTTGCAAAGATTCTCTATTTCCAGGGTGTATTGATATAAAGGTGTACTTTCCTCAATTGTAGCCGATATGTTTTTTTCCGGTGAGCTAGATGATTCCAACAAGATGGATAGATTTTTCCGTGCTTCCGGATAGTCACTTTTCAACTTGAGAGCTTCCCTAAAGCACGTCTCAGCCGTACTATTGTCGCCTGTGGTGTAAAAGGCTACCCCTAGATCATTCCATGCCTCGTAATCTCTCGGATCATGCTTAACAAGCGTAGACAGCACGATAATAGCGTCCATGATCTCCTTGTTTTCATAAAAATCCAAAGCCAAGCGAAAAAAACTGGTGTAGAGAGATTCTTTTTCCCGAATACTTTTAGAAATCCATGTCTCAATCAGCTCTAACTGCCCTTCGGCTAAATTCTTAAACGTCTTGTAAAGCTTGTCGAGATCAGAATAGTTCTTCGAGTAATTGGAAAAAAGAATGATAAAATCGTCAATTTTATTTTTCTTCTTTAACATTTCCGCTTCTGCAGTAATTCTTTCCAGCGTATTATTTCTTCTGTTCGTCTCACATTCGATCTTACAATTGGACATGAAGTTCTCAAGTCTTTTAGAATGTAGGAGGTAATCAGAAAGTTCATCGAGTATAATTTTTAAAAAATTCTCGCGACTATCTCTGTCATGAAACCACAGACCACCACTGGGTACATTCTTCCTGATGCTTGTGTAAATATTATCAGCACGAATTGCCGGGGGGAGTTCCTTGATTGCATGATAAATCTCGTTCTCCTTAGAGATCATACGAATATCATTCTCATAAGCCCATTTGGTTAGATACACTAGTCCTTGGTAAAGTGTCCCATCCCAGTTCTGTTTCCAACCTTTTATAAAATGATCAAGTATTTTTTCCTGGGCCTCAAGAAACATCCTTTTGGAAAGATTCAGTTCGTAATTCTCCGGAATCGAGATATCGCGATCATAAGCTTCTTTCGCAATATTTTCTATTACTTCTGAAACATTTCTTACAGCATCTTCGTAGTCAACGATAAAGACAGGTAGATCTAGAAGTAAAGAATTCGTTATCACCTGCAACCAATTATCCTGGCCAGCTTCGATAGAAGCTCTAATTGTCAGAAATCTCTCGAAGAATGCTAGCTGTCTCTGATACACATCTTTCGCATGAGATATGAGATCATCCTCCAACTTTTCGACTGCTACATACTGATGTTGAACGTGAGACCGTAAAATATTCGTAGGGCGTCTCAAAATTACAACCACACAATCAATTTTGTCTCTATTATTTTTGACCAACTCCGCATTATGAGACTTATAAACAAAAAAATTGTCCCCTTCAGGCGTGCAATGACAGACCTCTGGCTGCATTTTTGGGTATCCAAATTCTTCACAGTATTTCTCATAAAGTTCGGTTTCCATTTTCAAGGGTGTAGTGTGGAGATCCTGAATTCTGGAAGAGAGAAGGCAATGGTAAATATTAGATTCAAAAGTATGCGCAATGGCTCTGGTGATAAAAAAGTTACCAGACCTTGGAAACGAGTAAACCACTATCGACACAATGACCCTCCATGGGGAAATAGCCCTTCTTTAGATTCACATAAATTTTTGCCCTTTACTTTTTCCACGGTATGGGAAGCAGTTTTTGTCCGCAATTTTGAGCAACTTAAAAACAAAACGATTTTTACTAAAAAACAGAATATCCCATTTATCCCAGCAAGCTCAAATTTTTTTCCGCGGAGATAACTCCGAAAAACCATTTAAAGATGCACCAACTGACTACTCGAAAACGCAAAACAGAACATTTATCAAAAAATTTGTTTTCGAATGAAACTGTAAGGTAAAATGTTGATAGTAACTATAAACTCCCGGATTTCTTCGTTGCTTTATAGAAAGTTAAGACCAGGAAATTAAGAACATAGCCGTGCTTATGAAGCCGATATTAGTCAAAAGTAAGACCGGTTCATTCTCGTTGAAGATTGAACTTCCCGGCGGAAAACAAAAAGCGCTTCACAGCCTGTACGACCCGGTACAAGAAGCGAAGGCACTTGTAGAACGGTTTAGATGCGATGGGAAGGGTTTAATAGTGGCACTGGGTCTTGGACTTGGTTACCATGTAAATGAGCTGCATAATAAGTTCCCCGACACGAAGATTCTCGTCATTGAACGTTCTCATAAAATCTACGAGCTTGCGAGGGAACACAGTCCTCTCAACAAAATAAATGACAAGGTAAAAATTCTTGTCGTTGACACCCCAGGAGAAGCTTGCAAGGCAATCACCGAGCACAGGCTACATTATGGTTTTCCACCAGTCAGACTATTTGTCTTACAGGCAGCCAGGGCAATTTTCCCAAACTTTTATAACCCTATTATTGAAGAGTTTAAAAGTATCACATCGACCAGCCACTGGGATAAACTGAAGTATGCCAAATTTAAGAAAAATAAGCTTTCCATTCTTGTTCTCGATTTCAATTATTTCCTCACAAGAGAAGTTAAAAAAGCAATAAAACGCACGAGGCACGGCCTTTCAATCGTACGAGGTTCAAAAGACGAAAGCCCCGCAGGTGTGTTAAAGCGACTGTTCGAGGCTATAATTAGGCACCGTCCGGACTTCATACTAACCATCAATCACCACGGCTTCGACGAGGAAGGGATTCTCACATCATTTCTTGAATCAATCGAAATGCCTGTAGCATCGTGGTTTGTGGATAGTCCCAACTTGATAGTCAAAGAATTTAAAAAGAATGTATCGCCTTACGTGTCTATATTTCTCTGGGACAAAACGTACGAAGAAGACCTGCGAGATTTAGGCTTTGAGTTTGTGCATTACCTACCCCTCGCTACCGATGAAAAACTCTTTAAGCCACTTCAACTAACCCCAAGATTAATAACATCCCTTGGTGCAGAAGTGGGGTTTGTCGGAAACTCAATGGTCAGGCCAGCAGAAGAAAAATTGGAAAAACTCCCATCAGAAATTCATCCTGTTGTCAACCGAATATCAGACATCTTGAAGTCGGAGCGAATTTCATACAACGACGCCGTAAAACGTCTCGGGGAAGAAGACAGGGCACTGATTAGCTCCCTTAGCGTCGAGCAAAGAATCGCTCTCGAAGGTGCGGCTCTCTGGAAAGCTACTATGCACTACAGGCTATCTTGCGTGAAAAAACTAGAAAGTTTTCATCCCACTATCCACGGTGACGAGGGGTGGCATTCTTTAATGAATGGAAATTGCAAAATTCGCCCACCCTTACATTACTACAAGCAACTGCCCAAGTTTTATAACGTGTGCAAGGTTAACTTCAACGCAACGAGCCTGCAAATGGTCGAAGGAGTTAACCAGAGAGTCTTTGACGTTCCAGCCTGTGGGGGTTTTCTTATCACGGATCATCAAAAAGCAATTGAATCATTATTTAAACCTGGGAAAGAAATTATTACTTACAGAGAACAAGAAGAGATACCCGAACTGGTGGGTTTCTACATCAAGAATTCATACGCTAGGAAGGAAGTTAC
>JALSTM010000153.1 GCA_026983715.1 Desulfobacterales bacterium | reverse complement strand
ATAGTTTCCGTTCAGCACCGTCAATGTAGACACCCCTTTTTTTGAGAAGCAGTACTATCTCTTTTTTCATTCGTGGGAAATCAATCTTGCTATCTACAAGAGTCCCGTCAAAATCGAAAACAAAACCACGTAGTATGTTGATATGTAAACGCTTATCCATGGGGATATTGATATTGGTGTTCGTTTCACTCATTTTATCTTTATAAAAGTTCGTGTCAACAAGTAGTCGGGTCTTTTTGGGTTTAGATGAAAAGGCCGTGTCTGGCCGAATTTATAACCTCCTAAAATGATATGTGAATTTTATGCTTCTTTTGTTGGGAGGTGGAAATGTCAGTAACGAGGTCTATAAAACCGATGAATCGGTTCTATAATGGGCTATGCTACTTATGCCTACGGTTAAAACCGTAGGCTAATGGGTACTGGTTGATCTCCTTTCCCATCAATCAATTTGCTCATTCTTGATCTGCGTTGAAGCCGTGGGTTGCCTGGAGATAGCAACCAAGTATCATCAGCAAGCAAACCCACGGATTTATCCGTAGAATATGCTTCGGGGAAACCCGGTATCTAGCCAACATGGTAGACCCGACGTGCTTCAACAATGCCGGTTACTATCAGGGCACAACTCACTTATTGGGCACTTCCTAGATTTTGTGTCTAACAAAAAGCTAATGCATAGTCATTGCGAGCGCAGCGAAGCAATCCCCTCGGAATATCAAAGTCTCGGATATTGCTCCGTCGTCGGCCTTTGGCAGACCCCTCGCAATGACAAAATGTTGCAAGTGTTTTTGGGGAATTTATCTGCGACGATGATAGAAGAAATCTCGAAGGTATTGAACCAAAAGGAGATGGTTTGATAACTAATAAACAGATAGTACCACAAATTTCATTTCAAGGAGGTTTGAGATGAAGACCGCAGTATCAATTACTATTGTCCTGGCAATTGTTTTAACCTGTGGGTATGCTTTCCCCCAACAGCTACCGGATTTCAGAGTAAAGGATATTTATCTGGACAGTATGTGTTATGTTTCTGTGGAAGTCGAAAATATAGGGGGGTCTGTTGAATCACCAGTGTTTATGGGAAGTTTGACGGTGCTAGTGGAGAATCGTACGATTGGAGCGTTTCAGCTTGACGCTCTTAAAAACGCAAGAAGTTCTCATACATATAAAACCTCCCGCAATGGATATCTTTCCCCAGGTGTGCACACGGTAGTGGCAAAAATAACGAGCAATATAGAAGAAGCCTCTTTAATGAATAATACTCTCAGTAAGACCCTCGCATGTAATCGTGTGTTACCAGATTTAATAGTCTCTGATATATGGGCCGAGAAATTATCTGACGGTAGGTGCAAGATTATGGCGATGATAAAGAACATAGGCGGAAGGTGGCCGGGTGCTCCGCATACCTACGGGTTAAACTTTTTGCCTGTTTTATTTAAAATACATGGTACACCAACGGGAGTAGCAGTTTCTGGCCATGGGCTTGGTGAGCTTTCCGTAGCAGGAGGACGTACTATAGTCAGTCCCCTTGAACCCTATTGTTTTATGGGTAAAACCGAGACCGCAGTGGTTACGGTCATGGTAGATCGCGAATGTGAAAGTTGCCCACGTGAGGGTTTTGTCCTTGAATCCAACGAAAACAACAATACTTTGACTAAAACCCTTTCATGTGCCTCAGCAAGGATGCGCCCCGTGATAAAGAGAATAGAAAAAATGCCTCCTGTGATGAAGGTAACACCCGGAGACAAACTCCGTCCCAAACTACCATCAGGAGGACTGTATAAAAAACGCTGAAATCTCCCTTACCTTGTCAAACAATCTTTTCCCGCCCTGCGGGTCGCCCTCCTGCACCGCATCTGAGGCGTCTTCGCCCGCCGGACATAGCGTACTATCGTCCGTCGGGCTCTTTTTGTGTTAACCTCAGAATTTCACATTTTGATTTTTCGGGCTATTTGGCCTCGGCGAGTGTAGGGAAAAGATACAAAGGTAGCGAGCTATACTCGAGAACGTAAGTTTCAGTAAAGAAGCTTGGCGGCTGCTGGGCTAGTTTTCCAGAAGATACCGATAATGAAACTCTGAAAAATTCTGATTTCTCGAATTAGCAATCAGTTAAAGGGTAGGACGAGAATAATTGAAAAATCTGTGGTTCCAGATGGAGAGAAGCGTAGAGCCTGAATCCATCAGCGTTCATCGGGATGTCGGGTCGAAGCCTGTTCCTGACTAAATCAGGTACCGGTAAGACGTGGAAGTATTCCTTGGCTATTTGAGCAATTAATCAGCGGTTCCATTAATAAAGGCGAGATTATTGCAACTTGGCGGTGTAAGTTTAACCTTGTTTCCAAGAGAAGGAGGACGCCAATGAAAAGATTGCTCTGGTTAGTTTTACTGGTTGGTGTGGTGTTTTTGTCTCTTCCTGCTTTTGCAGGTAATTCACCGATTATAATTGATCACACCTGTACAAGCATCACGAAAATACCCCAAGGGGCCATAGAAAGAGCAAAGGCCCGGCTACATATCGGCTATGGACATACTTCGCACGGAAGCCAGTTAACAACAGGAATGAGAGGCCTTGTAAGCTTTGCCAACAATGGTGGACTCGGCCTAAGTCTGCCCACCGACATTTTTGATTTTAACAACGGCGGTTATGAAGGGGCTCTCGATCTTGAGGAGGGAGATGGCTACGGAAGCGGTTGGCTTGATCACGACTGCGGGTATTATCCAAAATGGGTGAATGAAACCCGTGAATATCTCAATGACCATTCTCACTCCGATGTGAACGTCATAATCTGGTCCTGGTGCGGCCAGGTGGAAAGCAAGTACAAGAATGGAACTCTTTACAGCGAGTATCTTGAGCCCATGTCTCAACTGGAAAGTGAGTATCCAAACGTAACCTTCGTTTACATGACGGGTCATGTTGACCACTGGGATGATGCGGCGAACAAAGCAGCAAACCAGGTCATAAGGGAATATTGCGTTGCCCACAACAAGGTACTGTATGATTTTGCTGATATTGAAAGCTATGATCCTGACGGAACGTACTTTGAGTTTCCCAATGATAACTGTGACTACTACGAATCGGCTAATGGGCCCAAGATTGGAAACTGGGCAACAGAATGGCAAAATTCTCACACCCAGGGTGTTGATTGGTATAATTGTGCCTCGGCCCACAGCCAGCCTTTAAATGCCAACCAGAAAGCCTATGCGGCATGGTGGTTGTGGGCAAGATTGGCCGGGTGGAAGGAATGCGTTTGTGACAGTGATGGAGATGGTGACGTAGACGGAGTTGATCTTGCCAGCAACGCGGTCGAGTATGCGGAAAATATGTATGATCTGGCGGCTGAGTTTGGCAAACTGGGGTGTGTGGAAAGGTAAACTTTGATCCCGCTTGTTAAGTAGGTTTTGACGCGAAAAAGGGGCAACAGCTAAGCTGCTGCCCCTTGGCTGCGTGTCACGTTAGCTTCTTAAAGTGCCTGTGTTTCACTCGCTAGTCTTCCTGAAGTTCCTTTATGTTCTCGTAATACTTCAGTGCTTCCGGGTTGCTCAACGCATCCTTGTTCAATACCGGTTTCCCGTGAATAACATTTTTCACGGCGAGTTCCACCTTCTTCATGTTAAGCGTATAAGGAATATCGGGAACGGCGATAATTTTTGCCGGTACATGCCTTGGTGATGCGTTGGTTCGAATGGTGTCCCTTATCTTCTTCTTTAATTCATCTGTTAACTCGTATCCTTCTGCCATTTTGACAAAAAGGATCACCCTTACGTCGTTTTTCCATTCCTGTCCAACAACTATGCTATCTGCTATTTCCTTTAACTGTTCCACCTGCCTATAGATTTCAGCGGTTCCGATTCTCACTCCACCGGGATTTAAAGTAGCATCTGACCGGCCGTATATTTTAACCCTTCCTTCTTCGTGAATTTCGATAAAATCTCCGTGTCTCCAGACGCCAGGGTAAACGTCAAAGTAAGCGGAGATATACTTCTTGTTATCGGGATCGTTCCAGAAGTAAATGGGCATCGATGGAGCAGCGGCCGTGCAAACCAGTTCTCCTTTCTGGTTATATACCGGTTTTCCGTTTTCGTCCCATGCCTCGACCTTCATCCCCAAGCCTCTACACTGTAACCACCCGGCATATACAGGTCCCATGGGATTGCCAAGGGCGAAGCATCCATTAATATCAGTGCCACCGGAGATGGAAGCAAGCTGCAGATCTTCCTTAACTTCCCGATAGATATACTCGAATCCCTCTTCGGAGAGAGGTGATCCGGTGGACAGGACTGCCTTGAGAGGAGCAAGATCATAATCTTTGCCAGGTTTCACCCCAGCGTTCATCAGTGCTGAGATGTAGCCCGCACTTGTTCCAAACACCGTTATCTTTTCTTCTTCGGCCATTTTCCACAGGGCGCCCGGGTTCGGATAAAAAGGATTCCCATCGAAAAGAACCAGGGAAGCTCCAACGGCCAGGGAACTAGTAAGCCAGTTCCACATCATCCATCCGCACGTCGTAAAGTAGAAGATGGTGTCTTCTCGTTTCAAGTCAGTATGTACCACTAATTCTTTCAAGTGATTTATCAAAACCCCTCCTGCACTCTGAACCATGCATTTCGGCAACCCCGTTGTACCGGAGGAGTACATAATGTAGTGGGGATGGTCAAAGGGAAGTTGGACGAAATCTATCTCGAGATTCTCCTCCCTGGCTTTAAAATCATCAAAGTATACCGCCTTGGGGACCCCACTGATGTCTGGTTCTTCCTGGGTGTAGGGAACCACTACAACCTTTTCTGTAGATGGCAATTCCTTCAAAATATTAGAAATTCTTTCCAGGGAATCGAACTTTTTCCCCTTGTAGAAATAGCCATCAGCGGTGAAAAGAACCTTGGGCTGAATCTGGCCAAAACGATCCAAGACACCTTTTATCCCGAAATCAGGGGAACAAGAAGACCACGTGGCACCAAGGCTTGACGCGGCAAGCATTGCAATAATGGTCTGGGGCATGTTAGGCATAAACCCGACGACCCTGTCTCCTACCTGCACTCCTAGTTCTTTTAAAGACTTGGCCACCTTGGCTACTTCATTGTAGAGTTCTGCATAGGTCATCTTTAACGACTTTTCGGCTTCACTTTTAAATATTAGTGCTACCTGGTCGTCTCTATAACGAAGAAGATTCTCGGCAAAATTTAACTTGGCTCCGCTGAACCACTTGGCTCCAGGCATCTTGTACGGGTCATCTACCACTTCGTCGTATTTTTTCGAATGCTTTATATCAACGAATTCCCACATCAATGACCAAAAATCAGGGATGTTCTCAACAGACCACCTGTAAAGGGGTTCGTACTCGGTAAAATCCTTGTTGAATCTCTCGTTAACAAGGTTCATGAAGCGATACATGTTGGAGTTTCTGATTCGTTCGTCCGATGGTTTCCACAGTAGCTTGTCCATAGTATCCCCTTTCGTAGCTGGAAGTTGGTTTGATATTTGAATTACGTTAATACACCGGCACTACATTCATAACATAGTGAATATTTTCATTTATCACTATTTCGATTCGATTTCAAAGAAAATGTTTACCTGTGCCTAGCGGCTAAATTATTTGCTTGCACATTAAATACCCTTTAGCTATCTTGATCACGCCTTGTTTTGCTTGTAAGTTTAAGCGTGTCCCCAGGTTTTAGTATAAAGCTTACTAATGATTTTTTATAGGCTCCTTAAGAAATGGAGGGTGGTTAATTGATGGCGGATAGTAAGCGGAAAAAAGGCTTGAGAGTAATAAGCCCGGATGAATTTCTCGATCGTCAGCGTGATCTACGCAAAGAATACCAAAGCCAATACTACGCCATGTATTCCAGCATCTGGGATGGAATTGTGACAGATCCTGTGCTGATGATGATCCCTATTGACGACCATATGGTACACAGGGGTGATGCGGTTTTTGAGGCTTTCAAAAGCGTAAAGGGAAACCTTTATAACGTACACAGACACTTGAAAAGGCTTGAATATTCCGCATCTCGGATCGCAATTCCGCTGCCATTCACCCTTGATGAAATTTTGTGGATTGTTAAAGAAACGATACGTGTCTCGGGCCACAAGGACTGCCTGGTACGGTTGTTCGTTTCCCGGGGTCCGGGAGGATTTACCACGGATCCGTACGAGTGCCCTAAAAGTCAACTCTACGTTGTAATTACCGAATTGAGATACCCTCCCAAAGAAAAATATGAAAAGGGTGTGCGGGTAAAGGTTAGTAATGTCCCCGTAAAACCTTCTTTTTTTGCAAACATAAAAAGTTGCAATTACCTGCCCAACGTCCTTATGAAAAAGGAGGCGGTTGACAGCGGTGTAGATTTTGTTATTTGCCTTGACGAATTTGGGTATCTGGGAGAGAGCACAACGGAAAACTTCGGGATGGTGTCGAAAGACAACGTTCTCAAGTTTCCCAAATTTGACAGGATCCTAAGGGGTACAACAGTTGTTCGGGCATCGGAACTGGCAAAAAACTTAGTGGAAAGAGGTGTTGTTGAGAAAGTCGAGTTTTCTGATATTACCGTGGGCGAGGCCCTTGAAGCCAGGGAAATGATGATGTTCGGCACTACCTTCGACATATTGCCGATTGTGGAATTTAACGGGGCCATCATCGGGGGAGGAGAACCAGGGGCTGTCTTTAAAACACTGTACGAACTGCTATTGAAGGATATTCACTATGGGAAAGAATTCCTTGAACCGGTTTTCTAACTGAATCCGGGTCTGGGGCTTTTAGAAACGACTTGGCGAGGAGGTCGTCATGAAGAAATTAATCAAGGTAGTTTTTATTCTGGGGATTTTATTACTGGTACTAATTGTTGGGGCACTTTTGATAATACCTAGGTTTGTCAACGTTCAGAAGTATAAACCTCAAATTGAAAAGAAGGTCGCCGATGTGACGGGGCGCCAGTTTGCTCTCAACGGGCCAATAAATCTATCTCTCTTCCCCTGGGTTGGCGTCAGGCTGTCGGACGTACATCTAGGTAATCCTCCTGGTTTCAAGGAAAAAGATTTTGTTTCCGTTAAGTCTTTCGAGGTTCGGGTCAAGGTACTCCCTCTACTGTCGAAAGAAGTGGAAGTCAGCAAGTTCGTTCTTGTTGAACCAAGAATTGTCCTGGAAAAGCTAAAAAACGGAAAGAAGAACTGGGAAGGATTAGGTACACCTGCTCCTAAATCGGAAAAAAAGGCGGAGAAAAAAGAGGTAACCAAGAAAAAACCGGAGAAAGCACTGCCGATAAAATCCCTTACCGTGGGGGAATTTACCATAAAAAAAGCTTCTCTGCTTTACCTGGACAATGCTACAAAAACAAGGAAAGAGATTTCGGATTTAAACCTGAGTCTGAAAAACGTTTCTCTGGATAAACCAATCAAGATTATCTTTTCCGCGTTGTTCAACGGAAAACCGGTTTCGCTAAACGGAAAACTGGGGCCCATCGGTTCTGTGCCACCCAAGGGTAGCGTACCGGTAAACCTTGAACTAAAGGCATTCGATGAATTAGATGCCACCCTGAAAGGAAAACTGAGTGACCTTACCAGGAATGCACGTTTCCAGGTCGCCTTCGAAGCGCGCCCGTTTTCTCTCAAAGAAATCCTGAAACAACTTGGTGAGGGGGCCTCGATTGAAACTTCTGATCCAAAGGCACTGGAAAAAATAGCGCTTAAGTTTAAGCTAAGCGGTGGATCCAACAGCGTAAATCTTTCCGATGGTTTGCTTCAAATAGATGATTCAAAGCTGGTTTTTTCTCTGTCTGCTAGACGATTGACTCACCCTGACATAGCGTTCAACTTTGACCTGGATCAGATTGATGCTGATCGTTATCTTCCTCCAAAGAAGGCAAAGGGCAAGAAAGAAAAACCGACTACTGCAGCCAGTAGTACCAAAAGCTCGGGAGCGAAGTCGAAACCCGCTGACTACGGCGCCCTTCGCAAGCTGAAAGTGAATGGAATTATAAAAGCTGGAAAAATAAAAGTCAGTGGAGCAAAAATGCATGACCTGGTGATCAAGGTCAAAGGGGCTAATGGCATTTTTCATATAGATCCCATGATGGTCCAGCTTTATGAAGGGAAAATTAATTCGACTGTCACGCTTGATGTGAGAAAAAAAGCTCCTTCAACCCGTGCCCGTGTTGATGCCCAGGGTATCAAGGTTGCTCCCTTGCTAAAGGATGTAATGAAAAAAGACTTCCTTGAAGGAACCGTGAAGGCTGAAGCAACGGTCAGCACTGTGGGTGATAATGCGTATGCAATCAAGAGGAACCTTAACGGGAAAGGTGTTTTTCTCTTTACCGATGGGGCAATAGTTGGATTTGATCTGCCCGGGATGGTAAGAAACATAAAAGCTACCTTTGGCCTTGCAAAACGGGCAAAAGAAAAACCAAAGACGGATTTCTCCGAATTAAAAGTGCCCTTTATCATAACAAACGGTTTGTTCAAAACCGAAAAAGCCAGCATGAAATCCCCGGTTCTTAGGGTGGTGGCAAGTGGTACCGCAAACCTTGTGAACGAAAAGCTGGATTTCAGGATTGAACCTAAATTCGTGGCTACGCTGAAAGGGCAGGGAGACCAGAAGAAACGCTCTGGCATCCTGGTCCCCGTATTGGTGACCGGTACCTTTTCATCTCCTAAATTTGCCCCGGATATCAAGGGCATGATAACCCAGCAGCTAAAAGAAGGCGTTCCTAAACCTTCTGAACTTAAAAACTTGATACCTGGAGTTGGAAAGAAGGGAGAAAAAGGTAAGAAGAAGGCGAGTTCAATCGAAGAAAAATCGAAGGGGCTTTTAAAGAGCCTGCCGTTCGGCAAATAGGGAATACGCGGAGCCAATGTATGGGAATTACAAAATTCAAGCAATACCTGGATGTAAAAAAAGGTGTTACCTTTCTCAAAACCGACATATGGCGCGTTAGGCTCCACTCCTTGCCTCGCAAGAAATCCTTTTTTATCAGGCAGGTGAGAGTTTTCTTACTCTCCTGCAGGGGATTTGTGGAAGATCAGTGTAACTTGAGAGCTTCGGCGCTTACGTTTTACTCTCTTCTGTCCATTGTTCCGGCCATGGCCATGGCTTTCGGTATTGCCAAGGGTTTTGGAGTAGACAAACTGCTAAGGAAAAGCCTCCTCGAAAGATTCCAGGGTCAGGAAGAAGTAGTAACCAGGGTAATAGATTTTGCCCATAACATGCTCGAGAAAACTCGGGGCGGACTCATCGCCGGGATAGGATTGCTCGCACTTTTCTGGCTCGTGATAAAGCTTCTCGGAAATATAGAAAAATCCTTTAACGACATCTGGGGAGTTGAAAAAGGGCGGAGCCTCCAAAGGAAGTTCAGTGATTATCTTTCGGTGATGCTTGTTTGCCCGATTCTTTTAATCTCTGCAAGCAGCGCCACGGTGTTTATCACCACTCGTATCACCCAGTTTACCAGTAAAATTGCTATCCTTGGAAAAGTTAGTACCTTGATAACAATTAGTCTCAAGATTTTGCCCGTGTGCATGTTGTGGGTACTATTTACCTTTGTGAATATATTTATGCCCAATACTAGGGTCAACTTCAAGGCTGGGCTGGTTGGTGGTGTCATTGCAGGAACAATCTTTCAGCTTGCCCAGTGGGCGTACATCACCTTTCAGATAGGAGTTGCCAAGTACGGTGCCATATATGGCAGTTTCGCAGCATTGCCTCTTTTCCTTGTATGGCTACAGACAAGCTGGCTGATAGTACTTTTCGGAGCGGAAATGTCCTTTGCAGTACAAAATGTTGAAACTTATGAATTTGAACCGGATTGTTCGAGCATTAAGCTGTCTTTTAAGAAACTGCTTACATTGAGAGTAGTGCATCTCTGTGTGAAAAGATTTATCGGCAATGAAGATCCTCCCAGGTCTATTGAAGTATCCGCCGAACTCGGTATTCCAATAAGACTGTGTAACATGCTCATAAGCGATCTCGTAGAATGCAGAGTTCTAATAGAAGTTTTGGATGAAAACAATTCTGATCCGGTTTACGTTCCAGGTATGGATCCATGTGGTATAACAATTAATCGGGTTCTAAAGTCAGTGGAATCCGTGGGGTCCGATGACATACCAGTTAATGATTCCAAAGAACTTCGAAAGATCAAGGAATGCCTTGAAAAATTTTCAGAACTAGTTGAGCGCTCCGACGCAAACATGGTGCTGAAAGAAATTTGAGCTTAGAGGGTTCAAGGAGTTGTTTTCGAATAAAGATAGTTTTCATGTTTCATTGTTGAGTCGGTCTTGTATGAAATGTTGGCATCGATGTTAACTCCGTGTATGATGTAGTGAACAAAGCAATGCGTATGAGAAAACCGATAAGTCGGTTGTGTGCATAGGTTATGTGGCGTTTACCCACGGTTAAAACCGTGGGCTACAAGGTAATTCAAACATAGTTACGAGCAAGTAGCCGACAGATTTTCGTCTCTAGCCAAATGTAGGTTAGGCAAGAACTATTTCTATGGACAAGCAGGTTTTTTGCACTAGTCTTAAGGGGAGGATCTTTACATCTCTCATAGAGAAACAGATGCACGATTCTTATACCCCAAAGTGGCGCGTAAATACCATGGAAACTGTACTAAATCTGGCTTTTTTGGGAGAAATTGGAGAAATTAACCGTGAATAAAGTCGATTTTCATTCAAGCTACGTTGCAACTTTTGAAGCGATATTCGATGATCTTCTGGACCTTCACGCCAGAACAAGAAAAGAAAAACGTGGACTTATTCTCGACATTTCATGGGCGTTGGCAGAAGCGTTGAAGAGGGGGAAAAAGATACTAATATTCGGAAATGGTGGAAGTGCTGCCGACGCACAACATCTTGCGGCTGAGTTCGTCAACCGCTTCATGATAGATAGAAAACCCCTGCCCGCCATAGCTCTTCACACTGATACCTCGATACTTACTAGTATCAGCAACGATTTTTCCTTTTCCGATGTTTTTTCAAAGCAAGTAGACGCCCTGGGGAAAGCCGGAGACGTGGCGTGGGGCATTAGCACAAGCGGAAACTCTCCCAACGTGGTAAAGGGTCTTTCTTTTGCCCGGAGTAGGGGACTTGTGACGATAGGCTTCACGGGTACATCCGGTGGCGACATGGAAAAGTGGTGCGATTACATTCTCAAGGTCGATTCTTCCACGACTCCGAGAATCCAGGAAGTACACATTCTTGTTGGTCACATCATTTGCCAAATAGTGGAAGACTGCCTGTTTAACAGAGCTTTAAATTTACATGATGAATGAAATGAGTGGCTGGAAACCGGTTGAAATAAAAAAATTGAGGACGGTGAGCATCCTGGACAGGAGGAGTAAAGTATCCGTTGAGCACTTCGGAAAAGCGTGGGAACCGGGTAGACGATTTGCAGATTTTTTATCCTTTCTACCCGATGTGCTTGCGGCGAGAGATTTGAAGGATGTGGTTTCGAGTGTAGCCACGGCGTGCAAGACCGGGAGCATGGTAGTCCTCGGGATGGGGGCTCACCCCATAAAGGTTGGTTTAAGTCCCATAGTAATTGATCTCATGTCCCGGGGGATCATCAAGGGAGTGGCTCTAAATGGAGCAGGCATTATTCACGATTTTGAATTAGCATACGCGGGTAAAACATCTGAAATCGTTGAAGACGTAATATGCGACGGTTCATTTGGAATGACCGAAGAGACTGCAGTGTTCCTAAATGCTGCCATAACCAAGGGATACGAGGAGGGTATTGGAATCGGACAGTCGGTGGGGCGTGAAATCCTGAGTTCCTCTTTTCCTTACAAGGACTTGAGTATACTGGCAGCAGGGGCAAGGCTAGACATCCCGGTAACTGTTCACGTGGCCATTGGCACCGATATTATTCATATGCACCCCGAGGCCAACGGAGCAGCAATTGGTGATTGCAGCCTGAGAGATTTCAGGATATTTTCGAGGCTAATTTCTCGGCTTCAGGACGGCGTGTATATAAACCTAGGTTCGGCAGTTGTTATGCCGGAAGTATTTTTAAAGGCGGTGAGCCTTGTTAGGAATCTCGGTTTTAAACTGGAAAGCTTCACTACCGTGAACATGGACTTCAAAAAACATTACCGGCCCCAGGTTAACGTTGTAAACAGGCCCCCGGGTACAAAAGGAAAAGGATACAATATCATCGGACACCACGAAATAATGTTCCCTTTGCTTGCTGCTCTTGTTATAGAAGAACTTGAAAATGAGAATTAACTTTTGTCCAAACGCTACGATGTTCAAAAGGAGGAACGAAGATGCCGATTTACGAGTACAGGTGTGACGATTGCGACAGGATATTTGAGAAGCTGGTCTTCCGAAAAGATGAGAAGATTGCATGTCCGGTGTGCGGCAATGAACACGTCCAGCGGGTTCTCTCCGTGTGTGGTTTTAAGACAGGTGGCGACAAGGGTGCCGCAAGCAGCAGGATGAGTGGTAGCAAGGGATCGAGTTGCGTTGGATGCACGGCCACATCGTGCAAGAGTTGCACTGGCTAAAAGGGTTTTCGGACATGATGAACAGTAAACGAACGGTGAAAATCGGCACGAGAGGGAGCGCCCTCGCAACGAGGCAGGCCGAGTGGGTCAAAAAGGCTCTGGAAGCATCTTCCGACGGTATTCGCGTCGAACTCGTTTTTATCAAAACAAAAGGAGACAGAATTCAGGACGTGCCCCTGGCGAAGGTTGGTGGAAAAGGGCTCTTTGTAAAAGAAATTGAAGAAGCGCTGATTGCTGGACGGGTGGATCTGGCAGTACATAGCATGAAGGATGTCCCGGCAGAGTTGCCTCCTCAACTTACCATAGGATGTATCCCGGAGAGGGAGGATCCTAGGGATGTACTTGTCACGAACGGTGATTTCAGTTCCATAGGGGAGTTACCCCCGGGAGCGTCCGTCGGAACTAGCAGCCTAAGGAGACAGTCCCAGTTGTTGCACTATCGACCCGATATAAAGGTTGAGTCTTTGAGGGGTAACCTGGAC
>JALSTM010000152.1 GCA_026983715.1 Desulfobacterales bacterium | reverse complement strand
CCTTGGATTTTACCCTGACTTCAAATTGAAAGACTTACCCACTACGTCCAGGGAACACGCAGTGAAAAGTAAACAAATAGCCGAAAGTAAAGGGCTGAAAAACGTCCACATAGGTAACGTGCATCTTCTGGGAGACAATTATTAAACCTGTTGCCTGAAAGAAATTTCTTCCTCCAACCAAGGTTGCTTCAGGCGACAAACCGGCAAATATCTGTAAACCTCACCCAATTCCCCCCAAGACCTTCAAAAAATTTTGCACGGTATTAAAGTTTTTAATACTATGGAAGTGTTAAGAGGATTGTAAGAAGAAACTGAAAAAGTGGGAAAATGCATTTATTTAAGGCGGTTCCAGGTCATATGCCCGAATCCACATTTTGTGGCACGAATTTTGTTCGATAACAAGGATGCTTGGTATGTACAGAAGAGTAAACAACGAAAAAAGAAAGGTTCCGAAAGTGGCAATTGCCCCGGTAGAAAACATTGGAAACGAAAGAGGTGTAACATTAATTGAGATTCTGGTGGTTATCGGAATCCTGGCAATAATAGCGGGATTCTCCTATCCAAATTTTAAGGAATGGTTACCAAGTTATAGGCTCAAACGAGCTGCCAGAAACCTCTTTTCCGATATGCAAAATACCCGCATCAACGCTATTCGATCACAATCAAATTGGGCAATAGTTTTTGACACTTCAAACAATCGTTACATAATCTGTTCCAGCCCTGGCACTGATAACAACTGGACTACGCTCGGGGATAATACCATTGAGAAGACTGTAAACTTGAGCTTATACAAAAGCGGCATAAGATATGGACACGGCAATGCCACTTCACCCTACGCCGGAAGTTTCGAATCTGACAATGTAACATTTCAGAATAACATGGTCATATTCACCCCGAGAGGTATCCTCGGAAGCCCAACGGGCTACTGTTATATAGAAAATGAAAAGGGGGCTACCTATGTCATAGGAGCACTTACCACAGGCGTAATCATGCTCAGGAAATGGTATGGTAGTTCCTGGAAATAGGTAGTTCAAGAGACATTTTCAGTTACAAGGATATAAGATGAAAGCTACAGAGGATGGATTTACACTCGTAGAGATACTGATTGTTCTTTTATTAATAAGCGTCATCATGGGAGCAATCTACCAGACCTTTAGAGCCCAGCAAAAAAGTTACATGGTTCAGGAAGAAGTACTTGAGATGCAACAGAACCTTAGAGCAGGCGTTGATATCATGACAAGAGAAATCCGCATGGCAGGTTATGATCCTACCATGTCTGGAAACTTTGGGATCCTGGCTGCCGGACCTACATCCATCAGGTTTACAGTAGACTTCGATGAAAATGGCACAGTGGCATCAGGTGAGGACGAAACATTATTATATCATCTCTGTGATTTTGACAGTGACGGTTCCGATGACTCACTTACACGTTCGAGCTCCTGCACGCCGGTAGCACTTAACATCCAGGCCTTAGGTTTTGCATATGGCTTCGATAGTGATGCAGACGGCTACCTGGACCAGGACGCAAGTGGAAACACCATTTGGGCGATAGACTCCAATGGAGATGGTTTTCTTGATACCAATCTTGACACAAATGCTGACGGTGTTATCGATGCAAACGACAACCCTTCCGGTGTTTCTCTTTCGACCACGGTAAACATAAACACGATCCGGGCAGTACAGATATGGATCCTAGCAAGAACATCAAGACCTGACAGGAATTTCAGGGATGTTAATACGTACGTTGTAGGGAATCAGCACATTACTCCAAATGATGGATATCGCAGACGCCTGGTAAGCGTGATCATTAAATGCAGAAACATGGGGTTACATTAAGATGATAAACAATCGCCATTTAAACCAGAAAGGTTTTAGCCTGCTAGAAGTTTTGATTGCGTTACTCATATTTGCCGTTGGCATTCTTGCTATGGCGGCACTTCAAATGACCGCTATCAAGGAAAACTATTTTTCGAACAACCTCACGAGGGCGACAACCATAGCGCAACAGAAGCTGGAAGAACTGATCCAAACGGATTACAACCTTTCAGGAAACGGAGAGCCTCTGGAAGCCGGAACCCATACAGAAACAAAGGGTATCTATACCATTAATTGGACAGTCCAGGATGATGTTCCCGTCCAGGACTCAAAGACCGTTCTCATAACCGTTACCTGGACAGAACGGGGCGTACAGCATCAGACAAGCCTTAGACTTATAAAATCGCTTTCAATAGATGAAAGCTACAAATCGAGCTAAGAACAAAAAACTGAACAAAGGATAACAGAGATGAAGTTATCGACGTTAAAAAAACCTATAGAAAACGAAAACGGTGCAATATTAATAATCGCTCTTCTCATGTTAATTGTCGTTACTCTCCTTGGAATCGCCGCCACCGATAGCACAAATATCGAACTCCAGATTTCAGGGAACGAAAAAGTCTATAAGCAGGCTTTTTACAATGCTGATTCAGGTGTTTTTTATGCAGTAGCCAAGGGCAACGTCATGGTTCCGGGGCATGGAGCCGCTCCAACCTTTACACAAATTACTCCTTCTGACCTACCAAGCAACGTGACACTATTCTATAGAGACGTGACAGCCGGACCTCCCAGGCAAATAGAAGTACGTTCCGTCGGAAGTGCACCCGGCGGCGGAACTGCATCGATTATTGCGGGGATCGAATTCGTAACGCCTGGTAAGCAACAGGGACCCGGAAACCTGAGCAGCTATTAGGTCGCCACGGATCCCTCTTTTCAAATCTCTGGCCGTTGCGTGCGCCAATAAGCGCACAAAGGAGGAAAGTATGAATTATCCGAAGAAACTAACAAGGCTTATTTTTGTATACCTTTGCATTTTATCCGTATCTATTGGCATCATAATATCTGACAGCGGTATCATACAGGCAAGTGATGACGACGTACCATTTTTTGCCGGGAATAACGGACTTCCCAATGTTCTCTTGATTTTCGACAACTCGGATTCCATGCAAGATTTACCCTATTTGCGTAAAGATGGAAGCCCACTTAGACCAAGTGGTTGGGAATGGCGAAGGGGGGTAGTGGTTGATGACGACGGAACAATTGCGGAAAACTCAGACGGTAGTATTAAATGGGATTACTATAAATACGTTGACGAAAGTAACCAATTAACGCTACCAGGTACAACCCCACCACCAATTCCGGGTATTGGATCGCTCCAGAGCACCGTTACTTCAATATCTAGCAGTTCTTCAAACCGTATCTACGATTCAAATGTAGACTGGAACGACTCCGCTATATACAACTGGACAAATTTCCGAAATAATTACTATCATTGCCATGTGAAAATTATTGACAAAAATGGTGCGGTACAGGATCGGACAATTGTTGACAGAAATGCGGGGGGGCATTACTGGAAAGTTGATCAAAATATCACGTACGACACTAACAATGAACCTTACACGTACGAAATAGTAGCGGGACAACCTGGAGAAGTTACGTATCGAGATAGCAGCAACCTTAACCGTGTTTACGACGCAAATTTTGATTGGTCAACGATTCCGGATTGGTCGACCTTCGCTAATACCTACAGGTATAAGAAACTCGTTGTTATCGCTGGAACAAATGCCGGTGAAAGTCGAGGGATATACAGTTACAGTTCGTCTTCAAAATACTGGAAGCTGAGTTCGGCTTTTCCCCAGCCCTGTGATTACACGACTCGTTACAAAATCGTAGGTAGCTCTGACGATAACAGGCGTGCCTCCGGCGGCAATCACCCCGCCAGCAAGCTTTACCAGGCCAAAAAGGCTCTTAATCTTTTTCTAGATAGCGATACTATTAAGTTCTGTGCTGAAAGTGATGCAGCGGGGAACTGCATAAGCTACAAATACAAGGTAAATTTTGGTTTTGCCACATACATGTCTGCAAGAATCCCCAGGGTTCGTGCAAAGTATTATAGAAAGGTTACCTTTGACAATCCTGACAGATGCAGAGCTTACTACTACACCTATAGTGACACAAGCGCAAGTTTCTACGATAACGATGGTCCCACTAATGGATATGATATCGACGCATGGGGGACTCACTACGAAGATGTTCAGGTGGGAGACTCTATTGATAGATTGTACCACGAGGGACAGTGCGACGAACAGACGATACACTACAAAATATACAAGATTGAAGCCGCTCCAACCGATTCCTTGCCAAACCGGTACCGTATCAGGGTGAGAAGCCGTGTCGGTGTGAGTGGAGAAGGCGGTTATAAGAGATACGGCTGGCGGTATTTTGACGTGAGCGATTGTAGTGAATGCAGCGGGTACAGTTATCCCGAGACCGTGGACGATTGGCACCTGGTTCATTCAGGAGAAGCGTGTTATCACGATCCCGGTTGTGTGGAAGGTTCCTCGGGATGGTACTATCAGACAACCTACCACGACACTTACGGCGATTACGATGTTACAGATCCCGATGAACCGAGGTACATAGACAGGGATACATTGATGGTCACTCCTGAAAAAGGGAATTGTCCGATACCCGGAGATGATTGGTTATGCACAACTCCTGATCCCGATGCCGGCCAGTGGACCCTGGTTGAATCCACAATTTCAGGGGTTCCGATCAACTCTAACGGAGATATCGGTGATATTACACCAAATACCTTCGACAATTCATACTTTCGCTACCCTGGTCGCGGAGAGACCGACCATCCTCACGGCTGGAGTTATAAAAGAGCCTACTATAACAATGACCCAAGCAAAAAATGGATTTATAGGCGAGGCTATTGGACGGGACAGGCAGACTGGGGAGATGATATTCAGCCTGACCCCTATTTTCCTGCGGAAGTAGGTAATGAAAAGGCAAACCATTCCGGAGACGACCAGATCATCTTTGTCAATCTCCCACAGTATGATGACACTGATCCTTATAAGGGGGACGATGTAGACGGTAATAACATTAGCATAATCAAAAATTATATCAGTCTTGCTCGAGTGACGTATCCCGGAGACACTAGGTACGATGTCACCATGATGCCATATACCGATTCCTTACCTGTTAACAGCTCCCAGGCCGTAACAGGAAAAGGGACACCGTTGGCGGCAACCCTTCAAGATGCAAAAAAATATTATGAGAGTTATATCGCACAGGATGGATATACTCTTGGTGGATGCCGAAGCAATTACATAATTCTTCTTACGGATGGTTTGGAAACCTGTGATGGTGATCCGGTCCAAGCTGCGACCGACTTGAGACACATTATTGTAAATGATCAAGAGTTCGACGTAAAAACCTTCGTGATTGGTTTTGGGCTGGATGAACAGAGCAAGGCCAATCTCAATGCCATTGCTGAAGCAGGAGGAACGGGCGAAGCTTACTTTGCCAACAACATGGAAGAGTTGCTCGATGCCCTCAAGGATATATTCCCCCAAATCTACGCTGCGTCGTACACCAGGTCAAATCCAGTCATTACCGCACTGGCAGACCCAACAGATAACTTGAGGATATACAGCGCTTACTTTGACTATCCAGTCTGGCGCGGTCACTTGAAGGCCTTCGAAGTTGACAAAACCGACGGACACATAATTGGTCCTGTTTCCACCTGGACGGGAGACTGTGATGCTGATGGCACCAACGATGGCGATGCCGGATGTGAAATGAAACTTCACGGACGGGGAACAGTGTACACCACTGTCGGATCGGGGATATCACCAACACGAATCGAGTTTTCAACGTCTAATGTTTCCACTCTAAAATCCTACGTAAACCCTGGTGGCTACGACATAGACGGAGATGGTACTCCAGACGAAACAAGCGACGCTGAGACTATCATCAATTACGTGCTGGATCCTGGCTACGACAACGCTAAGTACAAGGGCACACGAGACGAAGACTGGCCTCTCGGAGATATTTATCACTCTGGCCCTGTTATAGTAACAAAGCCTGCATTCAACCTGGTAGAATCTAATTATCCGGGTTACACAGGTTTTAAAACCGACCACGCATCCAGAAACACCCTTATATATGTGGGCGCAAATGACGGAATGGTACATGCAATAAGTGCACTGACCGGCCAAGAAGTATGGGCCTATATACCAAAAGCGGTTCTCACGAAGCTGTACGAATTCCGAATTGGTCACCGCTTTACGGTTGATCTGCCCATGAGAGCCGCAGACATCTACTCAGAAGGTGGGTCGGGAACTCCGTGGAGCGCTGTATCCCCGGGGAACGAAAAACTCGGCTGGCACACTATACTTGTGAGCGGACTGAGGAAAGGAGGTTATTATTACTTTGCCATAGACATCACCGACGAAAATAACCCTCAACCCATGTGGGAAATCACAGATGATAACATGGGACAGACATGGTCCACTCCTTCCTTCGGAAGAATAAAGGTAAACGGCGAAAATAAGTACGTTCTTTTCGTAGGGGGTGGCTATTCCGCAACAGAGAACAAGGGAAACAGGGTCTACATCATCGACGTGGCAACCGGTACTATCCTTAAGGAAATTACGGTTGGAAGTGCTACCAACAATGTTCCATCGGAACTTCTCGTCGTGAGAAACGATAACCAGGGCAGTTCCATCTATGGAAACATTGATGCCGTTTATTTTGGAGACACCAGTGGCACTCTGTGGAAATTATCAGATCTAAATGCTGATAGCGGATGGAACCCAACCCTCGAGGAACTTTTTACTCCAAATGATCCGAGGCCAATTTATCATAAGCCAACAATTGCAATTCACAAGAGATGCAATCGTCGTTTCATCCTTTTCGGTACCGGTGATGAGACCAGTCCCACGGATAGTGACACATACGATCATTTCTACGAGGTCGAAGACCGTACCCTTGTCGGTAGTGAAACGCCACAGGATCGGTTGATGTGGCAAGAAGATTTCCCCCAGGGAGAGAAGATGCTCTCCGATCCAGTAGTTTATCTCGGTGTTGTTTACTTTACAACGTACCAACCCCTGGGAAGTTGTGGTTACGGGAAAAGTTACCTTTACGGAATCAAGGTTAGCACTTGTACCTCCATCGGTGGCAGCGGCGGCATCAGGTACGGCCTTTACACAAGGGGCGATAATGGGGAAGAAACTGTGGAAGAGTTCGAAACTCCACAGAAAAAGATTTCCCTTGGCAGGGGGATTGCAACATCTGTCGTTATGGGACCTCCAAGAGCGTATCTAAATAAGCCTTCTGGCACGGGACAAGGTCTTGGGCCCCCAATGTCCTTCAAAGTCCCAACGGTAAGTAAACTTATCTATTGGAAGGAAGAATTTTAGGCAAAGAAGCTTGAAAATACGAGTACATGATCATTGCTTTCCAGGCAATGCATGTACTCGTTTTTTCTATGATCTCCCAAGGCGCTTTTGCGCCAAAATGAAGCATTAAAATGATTTCCATTTATTGCAATGCTTGCTGTAATCCTGCATGACCTTTTCTGCCTGTCACCATCCTGAAATTAGCGGGAAGGGTTATTTCCGGAACCCATGACGAAACTTTATGTAGGGCGACTCTGCCGGCCGGACATAGCAAACTACAGTCCGCGGGCTTTTCCTTGCATCTGAGGTTTAGGTAAACGATCACGGATTTAGGCATTTCTTCCGGGATCTTCGTGTCTCCGTGGTAAAATAGATTTCAAGTCCCTGAGATCTGGGATCGCAGATATCGTTAAAGCTATAGGCGAAGTTGCCAGAAACCCATTCCATCCGGATAAATCCGGGAGCTATCGGATCAATGTTCAATCTTTAGCCCACGGTTCCAACCGTGGGTAAAAACACCAGAGCCTACCACGGAACCGATTCACCGCTTTTTTTATGCTTTCATTAGTTCACCACGGAGTCGATTAATCTTATAGTCTCTTGGAAGATACCAACACACATAAACAAATTATATTGAAATTCCTTCAAAATCCACAGACTTGCACCATGGAAACAAGCAAAGAAGCCCCTTTTGAAATTTTTTTAGAGAACAAAAGAAAATTTAATGTTATAATTTCTCTTCCAGATACTCTCGGATATCAAACCTAGAACGGGTATACCATATATATGTTCAAGTTCTTACTGTGAATGCAACACGTGAACCTATTGTCACATGCTGCCAACTTAACTGGCTCCTGTAAACCCTAATGAGGTCCAGACAAATGACCGAAGGAGCATCAATCCCGGGAGAAAAGAGGGGAGAGCCATTTTCTCACACCCCCGGATTTACACTTATTGAAGTAATAATAGTAATAGGCATAATTGCGGTTATCGCCACTTTCTCTTATCCAAATTTCAAAAAATGGCTCCCGAACTATAGGCTAAAAGCGGCAGCCAGGGAGTTGTATTCCAAGATGCAACTCGTTCGTATGAAAGCAGTAAAAGAAAATAAAAGCCGGGCAATCGTGTTCGATGTAAATAACAACAGGTATTATTTATGTTCAAAACCGGGAACCGGTGGCCTGTGGAGTGCTCTTAAACCGGGGGATGATGGGATAATTCAGACAATCGACCTGACAGCATATAAAAGCGGGGTTTCCTACGGACACGGAAATGCAACTACTAATGCTACAAAAAACGGGGGATCATTCCCACCGGATAATGTTAGTTTCACCAATGGATCATCTGATCCAAATGTTGCTGTTTTTACTTCCAAAGGTTTTTGCGTGGGTGGAGGTTACTGCTACCTATCCAACACCGTTGGAACCGCATACGCAATCGGAGCACAGACTTCCGGAGCTATTGTGCTAAAGAAATGGAACGGGAAAAAATGGGAATAAGATTTTTTAACAAGTCAAAACTTAACCACGAAATACCAAGAAGCACCAAAGGTTATTCTCTCGTCGAAATACTGGTTGTTCTTGCCATTGCCGGTCTTGTTGCTGCTGCAATATACCAGGTATTCAGGAGCCAGCAAAAAAGTTACACAATCCAGGACCAAGTTGCAGAAATGCAACAAAATTTGAGGCTAGCCTTAGATACCATGGTAAGAGAAATCCGGATGGCTGGGTATGACCCTAAGGAACTGGGACAGTTCGGTATAGTCCTAGCCACGAGCAGCGCAATGAATTTCACCGCTGATATAGGAAAAGGTTCCTACAAAGGTAACGGCAAGGTAGATCCGGGGGAGACATTTCTATACCAACTATACGATTCAGACCACGACGGCAAGGTAGATGCTCTAAGGAGAACCCCCGGTGGCGCTCCCCTTGCAACTAACATGCAGGAGCTTGAATTTTATTACACGCTGGATGATGGCACAACGTCACTTTTCCCAACTGATCCCGAGAAAATAAGAAAGGTTCAGATAAGCATTCTGGCCAGAACCTCAAGGCCGGACAAAAATTACACTGATACCCGTGCGTATACCACAGCATCCGGTGCAACCTGGGGACCCTATAACGACCATTACCATCGCCGCCTATTGATTACCACGGTAAAAATTAGAAATACGGGGTTGCGATAATTATGAAAGACGAAAAAGCTTTTACACTGCTGGAAGTTCTCCTGGCAATTCTTGTATTTACCTTCGGAATCCTGGCCGTATGTAACATGCAGATAGCTTCTTTACAGGGAAGCACCCTGGCAAATAGCCTAACCGAAGCAACAACTCTGGCCCAGCAACAGATTGAAAACCTTGTAAGTACGCCTTACACAGCCATCGACCTCACCGACACCGACCACGACGGCACCAACCAGGATACTGACAACGACGGAATTGATGACCAGGGACCGGATACAAATTTTGGTCTAAATGATAATACCATATCCACTGCTGATCACCACGTGGCTCTGGGAAGATACACCGTGCTGTGGAACGTGGCTGTAGATTACCCCGCCAAAGACACAAAAACTGTACGCATTTTTGTGACCTGGAACGAGGGAGGCAAAACAAAGCAGGTTGTCTTCGACATGGTAAAGCCTCGAATCTAAACCGGAGGGAGCGTTATGAAGCTGGTAAAAAATGAAAAAGGGTCATTACTTGTTATTGCAATCTTTGTTCTGCTCCTCTTAACAATGATAGGAATGTTTGCAACCAACACGAGCACCCTGGAATTAATGATCAGCGGAAATGACAAGACAAGCAAGATAAACTTTTACAAGGCCGAATCAAGTGCATACGTGGGAGCAAGCAAAATTGAATCATTCAAGATAAAGCCAAACCCAGCTTCTTATAACTGGCTTCATTCCGAAGATGACCCGGCCGATCCAATGGATTCCGACACCTGGACTAATGCCAACTCACAAATAGTTACTTCCCTTGGTAGTGCAAGGTTTGTTGTAAACGATGGGGGAAAGTATGTACCCAAGGGATCTTCCCTTGTGATAAAGCAGGCATACGGATCAGGCCAGATCAATGTCTATCACATAAGCGGCAGATCTATTGAAAATAACGGCGAAAGCATTGTTACCATCGGGCTTAAGAAAAAATATTGAGGCTACCTTATGTACTTACGATGGAAGATTAATACCGCTAGATTCATGACGCCGGCACATTCAAGCCCTTTTAAAATGCACATGACGAACAAAATAAAAACGGGAGCCCAGCCATGAAATCGAAATTAGTAACTACCGTTATGGCGGTAATCCTTTGCTGTCCATTGTTATTCGGGAAATGTGCATGGAGCATTGAAACCATGCCCAATGAGCCGTTGATTACCACTATAAAACATGCTCCCGCAAACATTCACTTTTTGATTGACGATTCCGGTAGCATGGACTGGGAATTCATGACAAAGGAATCAAATGGCCTCTATAACGGAAAATTCTACGTGTATTACGAAAATAGTTCCGGTGCTTACGATAACATCGATAACAACTCACCAACGTTTTACGTTGCAGGTAAGAATCACTGGAAACCCAGGTATTCCGGTTACAACAGGCTATTTTATAGTCCCTACGTAGACTACAAACCCTGGAAAGGCAAGGACGCAAATGGCAATACGTTCACAAATATCGATCCCTCAAGCGCACCATCAGATCCTTATCATCCGGGTTCCTACCTGCGAGACCTGACTATAGCCGAAAATGCATCCTGGTGGGTATGGGACGATGCGAACCATAACGGTGAATACGATGCCAATGAAATGTACAAGGTTGTTTTATCGGGAAGCGGAAGCACCACCACGGTAAAATACTACCAGTGGGACCAGGACCCTGATTCTTTCGCTGAAGTTGATCCTGCGCATCTTCACCAGGTTTTGTCACCACCATTATCGGTCCAGATTACCCGGACACCCGAAGAAGAATTGCAAAACTTTGCCAACTGGTATTCCTACTACAGAAGGCGCGAATATGTCGTAAAGGCAGCGGTCGGGGAAATTATCGACCAGATAAACGGTGTAAATATCGGGATATCTTCACTCAACGACAGGATCCCCTTTCAGGACAATTTATACATTGACACCACAAGTGATGGAGAAGCCCACAGGTCTACGCTTTTTACCAGGCTTTACTCGTACAGCTCTGGCGGAGGAACACCACTGAGAAACGGATTGAAACGGGTCGGGGAATACTTGAAAGGGAACCTTACGGGACACGATTCGCCAATAGCTAGTGAAGATGACGGAGGAGCATGCCAGAGAAACTTTACAATTGCGATGACGGATGGCTACTACGGCGGAAGTAGCCCAGATGTTGGAAACGTGGACGGAGGCGCCGAAGGAGACTTTGGACATCCAGGTTATGCCGGGCAAAAGCCATACTCCGACAATTGGTCAAATACCCTTGCTGACGTGGCAATGAAGTACTGGCTTGAAGATCTAGCACCCGGTCTTCCAGACGACATCCCGGAACTGCCTAACGATCCTGCTACCTGGCAGCACATGGTCACCTATACCGTAGCATTTGGTGTTACGGGAACCCTAGATCCAAACCAGGATCCGAACAACGTTACCTGGCCTGATCCCGGTTCCGGAAGTGCACAAAAAATAGACGACCTGTGGCACGCGGCAGTAAACGGGCATGGGATGTTTCTAAGTGCTCAGAACCCCGAACAAATGATAAAATCCCTGGCAAGCATCATGCTTGATATCGAGGAACACTTTGGTTCCAGTGCCTCTATTGTGCTAAACAGCAGTAAAGTTACCGGAAAATTCAGGGTTTATCAATCGCTTTACAGTACTGATGGATGGTGGGGAGATGTGAGAGCCTACCAGGTGGGCGAAAACGGAGATGTTGATTTCGATAATCCCCTCTGGCAGGCAAAGGACCTTCTCGAACTAAAAGACTGGGACACCGGCCGAAAAATCATCACTTTCGACGGCACAAAAGGGATCCCTTTTCGATGGTCAGATCTATCTTCTGCTCAGAAGAGTTACCTCGACAACGACGAAAATCTTGTTGATTACCTCAGAGGAGACCGATCAAACGAAGGAACTAAGACCTCGAATTATCGTGAGCGAACATACATACTTGGAGACATTGTTCACTCTTCCCCGGCACTGGTGGGTGCTCCAAAGTACATCTACGAAGAAAATGGCTACGCATATTTTCGAAATGCCTACTCTGCAAGAACCCCGGTACTTTACGTAGGATCAAACGACGGAATGCTTCACGCTTTCAGGGCTAGTGACGGCGAAGAAATATTCGCCTATGTTCCGTCGCTGGTCTATCACAAGCTTGCCCAGTTGGCAGATAAGAATTACCAGCACCAGTTCTTCGTGGACGGCACTCCGACAGTTGCCGACGTATACGATTCATCCGGGACTCTTACTCCCCCTTGGAGAAACTGGAAAACGATCCTGGTTTGTGGTTTAAAGTACGGCGGGCAGGGGTACTTTGCCCTGGACGTAACGGATGTTCCCAGTTCCTCAGACACGGAATCAACGATTGCATCAAAAGTACTCTGGGAATTCAGTGACGCTGACGACACCGATCTAGGATATACATTTAGTGCCCCTATAATAGCTCCTCTCAGAGGCTCTTTTTACAATCCCAAAAGACCTCTTCATAACGCCCGATGGGTGGTAATCTTCGGAAACGGCTATAATAACAGCGAAGCGGATGGGCATGCAAGTTCTACCGGGCATGCCTGCCTTTACATATTAGATGCCCTTACCGGTACCCTGCTCAAAAAGA
>JALSTM010000151.1 GCA_026983715.1 Desulfobacterales bacterium | reverse complement strand
ACTCATTTTTCTTGGGCCGATAGCTTTTGAAATCGATCCTGTGCGAAGGGGTGTCAAGGGCATACTTAACCAGTTTTTCATCCTGGTTCCAGTAAGAAGAAGCTATTTCTGCAGCTTTATCAGTGTGTGTCGATGCCCATATTCCGGCCCTAACGGCTCCGCTGACCAACTTCTGGACAACTTCAGCTCTTTTATCGATTAGACGGTCATGTACGATCATCACATTGCAAATAAATCCTGGCCATTTTTCTTCTACGTAGAAAAAAACCTTTGCTTTACCTGTCTTTACCGTCTGTGCTGCGAAAGGTTCGCCCACAAAGTAGCCGTCGAGGCTCCCCGTTGCCAGAGCGGATGCCATATCCGGCGGCTGCATTTCAACAATATGAAGTCGCCCGTGGGCCAGATTATATTCTTCTGCCAGTTTAAGCAGCAGCAGATTGTGGCATGAATATCTCATCGGGACCGCGACAGTTTTGCCCGATAGTTCGGGAAAGGACGAGATATTTTCGTTAGCGGCCACAACAAAGGTGCTTTCGTGCCTGTTCCCGATGTAGACAACTTTCAGGGGCACTCCCTGCTGGCGAAGAACAATGGCAAGGGGGGCAATTATGAACGCAACGTCAATCTTGTTGGCTCGGAATGCTTCCCCCATCTCTGCAAAGGAAGAAAACTTCAGCGCTTCGAACCTCGTGGGTAAACCTCTTGACACGTAGTCTAAGATAGGTGCGGAAAGATTTGTAATAACAGGCATATAACCCATCCTGATTACGTTTTCCCCTGTCTTATCAACGTTCAAGGCGTAGTGAATGCCAGCAATAAACACCAGCCACAGCAACGCCATAAGACCTATTTTCTTTAAAATGCTGAATGACCTGATTGGTTTCAGACGCATGTTTTTCATATCTCGCATGTCACAGGGTGTAATGGACACCAAGGCTTAAGTATAGTTGCTGCCTTATGCTTCTTAGTTCTCCCGTATTGATATCCCTCGGATGGGCTTCCTTTATTTCGTAATTCATTTTCACCTCCGATGGCCTGTCACTGAGCACAATCAATCTGTCAGCTAGCTGGATGGCCTCGTCAATGTCGTGAGTTACGAACAAGATGGTTTTCTGTATGTAGAGGTGCATGTTTATGAGTTCTTCACGAAGGTGTAAGCGGGTAAGAAAATCGAGTCCGGAAAAGGGCTCATCCATGTAAAGGATCTCTGGTTTAACGGCCAGTGCTCTTGCAATTTCGGCTCTCTGTTTCATCCCACCGGATAGCATGTGGGGATAATGATTTTCAAAACCTAAAAGGTCAACCATTTCCAAGTATTCATAAACTCTTTCTTGTTTCTCTTCTTCTGTTGCGAGGTGCCTTATACCAAGAGCCACATTTTCATAAACAGTTAGCCATGGGAAGAGCCCTCCTTCCTGGAACACAAAAATATTGTTCGGTCTCGGCCCCGTCACCCGGTGGCCGTCAATGGTAATCACGCCTGAAGTGGGTTGAATGAACCCTGCTATTATTTTGAGCAATGTAGATTTTCCGCATCCTGACGGACCCAGAATACAAACAAATTCTCCTTCGTATATGTTTAGCGTGATACTCTTCAGGACTTCTACTTTATCACCCTGTTTTTTACCCTGGTCTTTTTCGCTACGAGGTACTTTTCGACGTTCCACGAATTCCATTTGCACATCGTCAACAACCACCTTGTTGTTTTTACCATATTCCATGTTGAGGTCTTGAATTTGAATCTTACTTCTTCTCAAATTTCCACCTCACGAACCCGGGTTTTTGTAACTGGGAAATTACCTTGTCTATGGTCAAGCCTATTACACCTATGGTGATCATTGCAACGATAACGTAATCCATCCTGAGAGCGTTCCTCGAATCTATAATAAGGTAGCCAAGGCCTGATTTAACCGCTATCATCTCGGCAGCTACCACTACCAGCCAGGCAACGCCAAGGCTTATCCGCATCGCCGTTACTACCTCGGGAAGAATCGCAGGGAAAATCACCAGCTTGAAAAATTCCGCTTTTGTAAAACCAAAGTTTGCTCCGGTCTGGAAGTACAATCTAGGTATGTTTTTTACCGCCACTATAGTTGAAAAAAGCATTGGGAAGAAAGATGAAAGAAAGATAAGGAATATTGCAGAACCATCCCCAATACCAAACCATAGAAGGGCGAAAGGAATCCAGGCTAACGGTGATATGGGGCGTAAAAATTGAATCAGCGCATGGAACATCTGGCAGCCCCTTTGCCATACGCCCAGTAGCACTCCTATAGACATTCCCAGAAACACTGCAAGGTAAAAACCGACAGTTACCCTGAAAAGACTTGCCACCGAATAGCGTAAAAGTATACCGTTAGATGCGAGTTCAGAAAAGGCTTTGATTACTCTTGAAGGTGGTGGCAAGGTCCCACTGTCATACATCCCGACCATGGAAGTAATTTCCCAAATGACCAGCATTAGCAAAAAAATAATAAGTGGACATATCTTGGACGGAGATGCTACATTTTTGATAGTCACACGGGTCCGGTGGCCAGAGATGCCGACCTGGGCAAACGAGAAAAACTTGCATAGACGTGAATTCTCACCCATTTATTCATTTCTTCAAAAATATTTCATTCCGTCACTTTTTTGTCGTAACAAGAAGCGTCTTTCCCGTATTGTTCAAGGTGTTTTTCGTCCCCCTTTTAGGGGATCTGCAAGGGGGAAAGACGTTCAGACGAAAAAGCAACTCGGTTAGTGTCTAATTATTTCCTGATTCCGTGACGAAACTTTATGGCTAATTTATATAACATATCTAAATTGCTCATTATTGGCCACATAGCCAGGGTGGATTATTCTTCACCTTACCACGAAATCTTTTACGCCCTGCGGGTCGTCCACCTGCACCGCATCTTCGGTGTCATCGCCCGCTGGAGATAGCGTACTATGGTCCCTCGGTCTCTTCCTTGCATCTGCGGCCCAGGTGAACGATCACGGATTCAGGTATTTATTCGGCAAAAGGGCCGTACTTAATCGCTTTCAGACAATCTATCACTGGTTGATAGTCAGCCGGTTGTTTCCAGCCCACTATTTTGGCTGCCTTGGCTGCAGGGTCATCTGGCTTCATTGAAAAAAGTGCCTTGGCCATCTTGTTCGCAACAGCATCGCTTACATGGGGACAGGCCGCCATTGGCCATTCGGGATAGAGCCTAGTGCTGTGGACAAATGGGAAATCATCATCAATCTTGTGAATTATCCGGAAATCGGACATCTTGATTTTTCCTTCTGCTTCCATTCTTTCAAGGGTATCGCTTCTCACGGTTCCCACGTCAACCTTCTTGTTTAGGACTCTGTAGACTACGTAGTCATGTTTTTTCCCCTCGGTAAAGGAAGCACAGTCCTTCTTTGGGTCGATGCCATTATCGAGGAGCAATCGCCATGCCATGTGAGCGCCACCAAAAGAGGAATATTTCACGCAGTCAAATTTTTTCCCCTTGATGTCTTGAAGGGTTTTAATTGGGCTATCTTTCCTGACAAGTATTACTCCACCAAACTTGTCAAGAGCTTTTCCCTGCCTAGAATTAATGAGGGTGGCAACACTTCTTACGCCGTATTTTTTTTGTAAGACAACAAAAAATGCCGAGTTTGCGAGAACAAAATCTATGGATTTATTTTTTACCGCAGGTTCTATTTCCGTGAATTTTAGCGGTACTATTTCATATTTATCTCCAGTTTTTTTTGTCAGAAAAGTTCCCATCTTTCCCCATTTTTTCATACATTTGGCGGCTCCCCTTTTTGCAAGTACGCCTATTTTGTATGTTGCAGCGTTAGCTGTCTGAAATGTAAGAAAAAGCCCCAGCATCAGCACCAGGATTGATATCGAAAGCTCATTAAACCTTTTCATTTTAATACCTCCTTTTTATGTGCTTAGATTTATCCAATCCATAATAAACTTTGGTATTTCGTTATCTGGTAAAACTTCGTGTATTATTCCTTCTTTAATCGCACAATGAGTAAGATTGGGGAAAACACAACACTTTTCTTCCTGCGCTACGGTTTTTCCACCAGCGGCTATTATTGATTTCAGACCATCAATTCCATCTCTACCAATCCCGGTTAATAAAATACCCATGGATTTTTCTCCGAAAAGGGAGGCAACGGTAGAGAACATTGAAGAGATAGGGTTTTTGAGTGACTTTTTGAGTCTTAATATCTTGTCACCTCTTCCGTTATCTTCAATTTCAAGTTGGCACCTAGTAGATGCCAGATAACAAACCCCATTTTTCAGTGGGATGTTATCTTCTAACGGAATTACTTTTACCGGTGCTATTTCGTCAAAATATGAACAAAAGGCTGGCAGAATTTCCGGATCAATTTCCTGCATAGCAAGAATGCAACCGTTAAAATTTGGAGACAAGGAAGAAACTATTCTTATTATAGTGTTTGGCCCGCCGAGCGATGTGCCTATTGCTACGATTTTTTCGGGAGCAGGTCCGATGGTCTCCTTTTTTGTTTTGAAACCATTATTCTTGAACCATACTCTCCGAACCTTTTCTATTTGAATACCGGCACTTAGCTTGATGCGATTTCTCAATACTTCTTTTTGAGATTCCATGTCGATTGAAATAGAGCCTGAAGGCTTCGAAATGAAATCTATCACCCCTAGCCGAAGTGCCTCGAAGGTGATACGCCCTGTTTGGCTCATTGAGCTGACAACAACAGTGGGGGTTGGTTTTTCAATCATGATGTGTTTGATGGTGGTAAGACCATCCATAAGAGGCATATCGACGTCGAGACTGATGACGTCTGGGTTGTACTTTTTCATCTTATCAAGACATTCTAACCCGTTCTTTGCATATCCAACCACATTTATTTCTGGATCTTCAGCAAGGATACGCCCTAATACTTTTTGCATCAAAGATGCATCGTCGACTACCAAGACATTGATTTTAGACATAAGTGCCCTATGCAAATTAAGATTCTAAGAGTTTGTTTATCTCTTGAAATAGTTTTTCACTGGGAGATATCAGACAATCATAGTTCCCGGCTAGCAGCGATCCAGGTAATGATGGCTGAAGAGCAGTCCCGGGATCCTGTACCAATACGCATGGTTTTTTCTCGGTGATCAGATTATAAATTTGGCCGGGAACCTCTTTTTCCCCGGAAAGAAAGACCCATACCAGCTTAGTGCCATGGACGAAAATGCCGTGGATATTTTCAAAGAAATTTCTGATAGTTTCATTCCATGCCAATTTTTTCCAACCCTTCTGAAGTACAACCCTGTCATTGTGGTTAAGGAGCCGTATCTCCTGGTGTAAGGTGCAAAGGTAGCAAATGCCAGTGTAGAGTTCATGGTCATTATCATTTAACAGGGGTACGATGTCGAAACCGGAATATCTGTTTAAGAAACGTCCCAGACTGTCTAGCAAAAGCTCACTTTGCCATAAGGCTACTATAATTCCGAAAGAACGGGGCTTGAGCCCGGGCAGAATTTTCATAAGTTCTCCATAGCTCCCGCTTCCGGCGACAATTACAACCAACGGATCTGTCACTCTAAGCGGGAAAGATTCCTTTACCTCATGCTCTTTTTGTGGTGATATTTTACAGCGTTTGAAGTTTTGGACGTGAGCCTTGGCCGATACTTTAATTTTTCTAAGAAATTCTTTCTTCTCGGCTTCAAAGTCTCCAGTTCTCTTAGGTTTCGATATAAAGTCAACTGCCCCCAATCTCATAAAATCCATCACTCGTGACATATTTTTTGGATCGATGCTACTCACTATCAGCACTGGGCACGGCGACTGAATCATTATGTGTTTGAGAGCCGTATCGCCACTCATAACAGGCATATTTATGTCTAGGGTAATCAGGTCTGGGTTGAGCGCTTTAATCTTTTTAAGAGCCTCTTTCCCGTTTTGAGCGGTTCCGATAACCTTTAGCTGTGGATCCGTTTCAATAAGGTCTTTCAGCTTTCTACAAATAAGCCTGGAATCGTCCACGATCAACACTCTTACAAGGGAATCTCCCTCCGCATCCTTAGATGATACCGGGGACTCTTTCAGTCTTCCAATCTCGTCCTGAACCTTTGTCGCTTCGATAAGTAGAAATTCCCAGTTTTTTTCAATTGTAGGGTTCGGTACATCAGTCATGGCAAAGGTCTGGAATTGCCCCCCACGCCATGACATTATTTCAAAAAAGGCGGCTTCGCCTTCTTTTTCATTAGATTCCGCGTGAACGATGTTCCCGTTAAAGACCTGTATCAACCCTTCTTTGCCCTCGCCTTCCACTCTAATGTTCATTGAAATCCGAGAAAGGCACGTCATCTGTAAAAGATCAATGAGCTGAATATTCGAAAGGGTGCCCTGGAACCCATTGGTTTTTTCTAAAACTGAGTTCATGCTACCTAGCAACGATTATTTTTATTTTGATTCCAAATACTTGGTCAAGGCCTTGTAGTCATCTTCGTAAATATCAAGAAACTTCAGGCCAATATCATACCCTGAACCATTGACTTTGGGAGTGCACCAGACTATCTCGCCAATGGCAGTTAATGGTTCTGAAGGACTTGAGTGATTGAGCGTCTGTACGTAACTCCTCTTAAACTTCTGCCACCTGGCGAGAAATATTTTCACGCTAACAACTGTTCCCGGAGAAAACGGGGATGTTAAGGAAAAACATATTCCGCCGACACCGATATTCTTGGATATGCCAAATTCCCCGGTATCTCTAGTCAGCGGATATGAAACCTCGCTTATTTCTATCTTAACTTCCTTAGATATCCTTGGAAAGTTTCGCCGTTCTGGGTTATTGTTAACCAGTTTCATTCCTTCTCCCTTTGTTCCTAGTACCCGCTTAACTAACCTTGCTAAGAAACCTACCAATGTATCTCCTAAATTAAGGCTACAGGTTTTGGTTACTCTCTATTATTTCTCTTGCCAATTGAAGATATGCTCTCGATCCTATTGCCATGACGTCTATGAATATTGCCGGTTTTCTCGCCTGAGAGACTTCTGCCAGTGATGGATGCCGGGGTATTATGGTTTTAAATACCTTGTTACCTAGGTTTTTCCTCGTTTCATCCAGTATCTTCCTGGTGAGCCTCACCTGGGGGTCTACCATTGTCAGTAAAAAACCCTCTATTTTGAGGGTGGAGTTGTAGCTATTTTTAATCCTTTTCGCCGTTTTTATTACTCTGCCTAGAGTGTTAAGGCTAAATACATCCAGCTGTATGGGAACTATAAAAGAGTCGGCAGCGGCAAGACTCGCGGTGGTTATCGTGCCAAGGGTGGGAGGACAATCAATGATAATGTAATCATAGCGGTTTCTCAACTGGTAAAGGTTTGATTTCAGGATGAATATGTTGGAAGAGATAATTCTAAGAAAGCTTAGTTCTTCTTCGCTTGTCTTTACATTACACGGGATAATATCGAGGTTATCCATTTGAGTGGGTTTTAGTGTGGCCTTAAGAGGCACCTCACCAAGGTAAAAATTGTAGAGTCCGACCCCGTTCGATTTATGATCAATCCCAAATGAAACCCCGACGCCACACTGGGGATCATGCCCTACGATCAGCGTTTTTTGCTTTAAAGCTGCCAGGCTTGCGCCCAGATTTACAGCAGTGGTAGTTTTGCCCACTCCGCCTTTCTGGCTTACTATTGCTACAACCTTACCCATTGCTTACCCTTGACTGTTCGTGGCCGAAGCAACTCTTATTTTTCTGTAACTCCTGTGCCCTTGATCCAACGGAAAGTCGCCACTAGCCATCTTTGTCATCAACTTAGCAATTTCATAAGGACGACCGATAACGTCTACCAGCCCTTCCGATCTGGCTGACCCTGGCATTCCGTAAACAATTGCGCTAGCTTTGTCCTGGGCAACTGTTAATCCCCCCACCATCTTTATCGCTCTAAATCCGGAAGTACCGTCCTTTCCCATTCCGCTTAAAATTATTCCAACTGTGCCGCTTTTAATTGATTTTGCCACGGAACAAAAGAAAAGATCCACCGAGGGAAAGTGACCAAGACCCTGGGTACCAAGTTCCTGAAGGGATACCAGCAGGTTTTTCCCGAACCTCACCAAACGCATATGGGCATTTCCGGGAGCAAGAAGGAGTGTCCCCGGTCTAAATACTGAATCCTTGCTTGCCACCTTAACTTTCAGCCTAGATACGTTGTTCAAATGTTCGGCATAAACGCTTAAAAAAGGTTCAGGCATATGTTGAACCACCCCAATCGGCGCCGGGAAATTCCTGGGCAGATTCTTTACAATCTCTTCCAGTGCCCTGGGTCCACCGGTTGAACATCCGATGGCGAAAAAGATACTTTGATCTGGGGACTTGTAAGTTGAACGTCGAAAGCGTGGTAGAGTATTTTGCTTGATCTTTTCCTTCGGTTTTTCCTTAAACTTTTTAGGGTTAGACTCGCTTGCGGAAAATATTTTCGGGACGAGGTAAGTTTTTATGAACTCAACATTTTCAACCAGTGATCCGGTGGGCTTGGGGAGAAAATCGACAGCCCCTACCCGTAGTGCCTCCAATGTGAGCTTCGCCCCACGGGTGGTGGCACTGCTTAGCATTATGACCGGAAGAGGTTTTTCTTTCATTATTCGTTTCAGAGTTTCGAGCCCGTTTAACCTCGGCATGTGAAAGTCCAGCGTTACAACGTCGGGAGAAAGCTTCCTGATTTTTTCAAGAGCCAGAACACCGTTGGAGGCCGTTCCCACCACCTTAATACCGGGGATAGAATCAAGGGTTTCCTTGAGAGACTTCCGAATGAGTTTGGAGTCGTCAACAATGAGTACTCGTACCTCGTTCGTAGACTTTTTGTTAGAACCGGTCAATTTTCTACTTTTTGAGCTAAGCATAACCATCATGTTTACGCCACTATGGATAGCTGAGTGGTACTGTTCATGTTCCTGGCTCGAACCAAATCCGCAAGTTCTGCCACGTCTATAATCAACGATATGCTGCCATCACCCAGGATCGTCGCGCCCGAAAATCCCTTGTTCTCTTTTAAGCTTTCGGTAAGTGGCTTGATAACTACTTCCTGTTCACCGAGAAGTGAATGAACGATCAGACCAATTTCCATGTTACCCACAGTTACAATAACTACAAAGGTTCTAGATTGATCGGCTCGGCTTCCTGAGAGATTAAATATCTCCTCAAGCCTTAAGAGAGGAATAGTGGTGTCCCTGAGGTGGATCACTTCGAAGCCCTCGATGGTTTCTATTTCTTCCTTGAAAACCCTAGTAATTTCGAGAACAGAAGTAAGGGGAATTGTGAAAATTTGTCCGGAAACCTCCACGAGCAGTGCTTGGATTATGGCTACGGTTAAAGGTATTTTTATTATAAACTTGGTTCCTTCGCCTTTTTGTGATTTTACTTCAATAGAGCCGTTTAGCTGTTCAACGTTTTCTTTAACAATATCCATTCCCACGCCACGGCCGCTTGTTTCATCAACGGTTTTACTGGTTGAAACTCCCGGCAAAAATATGGAATTAATTATTTCCTTATCTGACAGTCTCTCCAGATCCTTGCTGGTCACGAATTGTTTTTCTATTAGTACCTTTCTGAGTCTATCGGTATCGATGCCACGACCGTCATCGGCTACTTCCAGGATTACGTGGTTTCCTTCATGGTATGCAGAGAGGGTGATGGTGCCTTCTTCCGGCTTGCCCAATTTCTTGCGTGTTTCCGGCGACTCAATACCGTGCGCTATCGCATTTCTCAAAAGGTGAACCAGGGGATCGGCCATCTGTTCGAGAACTCTTTTATCCAGTTCGGTGTCGCTGCCGCGTATTTTTAGTCTAACTTTCTTGTCCAGGCTTTCGGACTGATTTCTTACCAGGCGAGGAAACCTCTGAAAAAGGTGATGAACGGGTAGCATTCTGATTTTCATAACGGCTTCTTGCAACTCATTTGCTACTCTTCCCAAAGACACTGACGATTCGGTGAGGCGAAAACTAATGTTTCGAAGAAGCTTTAAATCTTGCTTATCAAGCTTGTTGTCTTCGGTAAACTGCCTGATAAGTTCCCTGAAAAGCTCCGTTGTCTGGGAAAATCCTGCCCTGGTGACAACAAGTTCCCCGACCTGGTTCAAGAGGTTGTCTACCTTTTGAGCATCAACGCGGAGCGTTTGCTTGCTGACGAGGTCGGTGAGAGACACTTCGGTTTCATTTGTGGCTTCGGCATCCGTTGAAACAGTATCGCCGTGGGAGGCCGCATGGGTCTCATCGGATTGGAACCCAGATACATCCAAAGGTATTTCCTGGCTTTGTTCCTTTAACTCAACGTCTGCCTGTTCACTTTCTATTAGATCAAACATCGTGTCGATCTTTACTTCCAGTTCAGCCGAAGCTGATGATACCTCACAGAGATCTATTTCTTCTTCAATTTCTTCGATTTTCTCATCAAGCTTGTCCTTCAACGCTGGTATGATCTCACACAATTTGTTCGTGTATTCGACGTATAACTTTATATATTTTTCTACGGGATCTTTTTCCGAACTGGTCAGTAGTTCGCTAAGACCCCTGCGCCACTTTTCAAGCAACCGGACAACGATCTCGTAGTCCATGTAATTTGCTGAAGAAAGCATTTTGTCGATGTGCCCAATGGCCTTTTCTATTATTGGAGTCGATGCTTTTCCCGATTCCAGAGCCTCCCTGATCTTGTTTAACCGATCCAGGTTGTCACGGAAGGAATCCAGAAAGATTTCGAAAAGCTCTTCATCGTATTCTTCGGTGATTATTTGCTGTTTATCACCTTCCGTAGCCTCGTCGCTGACAAAATGCTTCTCTGTGAAGTTTTCTTCAATGGAATGAACAACGGCATCTTCATCAATTATGATGGGTTGCTCAGCTTCCGTAATCCTGGTCTCTTTGTCTTGTGAGTTTGTAGAAGTAGTAGATTCCAGGGATGGAGCATCTTCAACCTTTTCGTTGAAGACCTCTTCTTCTATGTTTCCGTCTTTTAAAGCCTCTTCAATAAGACTATCATCCAGTACGCCCGAAGCTGCCTCGTCTCCGCTCCCCTGCCTGGAACTTCCATCACCGGTCTCTTCGAAATGTTCCAGAAGTGATTTTTCATCTTCGTCCAGAGGAAAGGCGAATAACCCTTCATCCTTTTCGGGGACCTTGTCGTTAGAATCCGAGGTGTCTCGGAGGTGGTTAAGTAATTTCTCTTCAATGGCGATGTTTCCAGGTAGCTTGTCCAAAATACCTTGTAAGTCCCTTGAAACCACGGACTTCCATTCATCCAGAACCACCGTGTCGCTTTCATGGAACTGGCGCAGATGTTCTGCAAATTCCTCGAGGCATCTTTCTATTCTTTTTTCCTTTATGTATGATGTGAGCTGAACAAAGTCTATAACTACGCTCATCATTTGAGAAACGGTTGCCCTGGGATCGACGTTGGCGGCAAGGTCACCGAGAAGTTGCAAAAGTTGAGTTATGTACTCGCTTGACTGCTGGACAAATATTTCATCTAGTTCTCTATCGGCATCAGTACTTGATGGAGAATCGGGAGACAAACTATCGGAAGAAAGCTGACCGTCTTGGCTATCTGGACAAAAATTGTTCTCTTCCAGTATGCCGGCAATCATGCCCATCAAGTTGTCTATCTTGCTCTTTTCAGCGCCCGTGGTTTCAACCTCGCCGATAAGTTTCCTGATTTTGTCAATGCACTTGAAAAGAACATCCATTAATTCTTTCGTTGGAGACAGTTTTTTTTCCCTAACCTGGTCGATAACATTTTCCATCTTGTGGGAAAGCTCAGTAATCTTTGAAAAACCCATGTACCCGGCTGCGCCTTTAATGCTGTGAGCTGCTCGAAAGAGATCGTTCACCAATGAGCTATTATCCGGTTTTTTTTCAAGTGCAAGTCCGGCATTTTCGAATGACCTTATATGTTCTTCAACCTCATCAACAAATTCTTTAATCATTTCTTGGTCTATCATTTTATCCCCCTAAAATCCTTATAGGTTCCGGGATTTATTTTCTCCGTCGGTTTTTGCTTGCTCGCCATGGCATGCTAAGTCAAATGTTCTCTATAACATTAAGAATTTCCTGGGTATTTTTCTTATTTACCACTCCTCGTGCTCCCAGGTTCATCATTTGCTCTTTTATTTTCGGATCGTTCAGTATCGTTAAGAATATTATGTTGGCCTCGGGATCTATGTTAAGTATGTCTGTTGCAGCGCTTATTCCGTCTTTACCCTTCATGGTGACATCCATGGTCACGATGTCGGGTCGATATTCCATGTATAAGTTTACGGCTTCGTTCCCGTTTTTTGCATTTGCAACTATGTTATGACCGGCACTTGCTAGTGTCTCAATTATTCTTCGGCTCATGAACTTTGAGTCTTCAACCACTAGTATCGTCTTAGTGCCTTTTTTGTCACTGTTTTCCAAGTTCATAAACACATCCCAGTATTGCTTGGAGCATTTATTTTGCAGGAAGGACAGCTGACTGAGCTGTCCTTGCCTGGGAACTAGAATTCAATTACCTGTGCCTTGAGTAACCTCTGCTGTAATTATTTAACTTTGTGCTATTTGTTAAATGTTTTCTGTTTTTATGCATGTCCGGCTTCACCCGTTTTTACTCCGCCACCGTTTCCGATCTTGAACTGGCTTACCATTTCAATGAGGTGCGCAGTGGAAGTTGCCAGTTCGAGAGAGATTTGCTGCGAACCCTTGGCTCCCTGGGCATTTGTTAGCGCCGTATTTGCCATTTCGTCCATGATTTTCTTAAGCATTGCACTTCGTTCAGCCTGCTTTGTTGTCATGTCTGTAATGTTCTCGGCGCTTTGTTTTACTTCTTCCATTTCCTTGACTATTCGCTGGGTGCTTGCGACCTGTTCTTCAGTGGCAGCGGAAATGTTTGCAGCAAGGTCTCTAAGTTCATTCATTGCTTTCTCTGCGGCCTCACGCCTCTTGGCCTGCTCAGCAGTGAAATTCGTGATGTCTTTTGCCAAAAGTGCGAGCCTTTCCATGGATTTAAGCACGCCCTGAACGCTTTCTGACTGTTCCTTCGTAGCATCGAAGATGTTTTCAATAATTCCTCTGGTATCACTTACCGTGGTCT
>JALSTM010000150.1 GCA_026983715.1 Desulfobacterales bacterium | reverse complement strand
AGAGGGCACAAGCGGGTTCTTAGAAAGAAGCTCGTTGTTACCGGAGCAATAAACCTTGAAAAAGAGGAAGAATTGATAGGTCAAGGTGTAGCCATTGATGCCCAGGGTAACCTTAGCCTGGTTGGAAACGGGAATGGCCGGGATCTGGGCAGGCTTGTGCCCAAAAGCATTTCTTTTGAATACACCACTGGTCACGGGATAACCGCCATAGGGAGCCTTATCCTTGATGAGGCCAACCAGGTTACTGCTGTCCTAAATTACCCGGATTGTGCCCTGGAAGATGCAGTTAAGCATACCATGAAACCCTTGGTAGTTGTTAGAGACGGTGAAGTTGCAGTACGCATTGAAAACGCTGTCTACGAGCTTGGACAAATCAATTCGAATACAGTGGTGGTTGAAACTGGGGATGGAAGCTATGCTTCTATTACCTTTGACGGTCCGAATGCCAGGGCTGTGCTGGAGGAAGAACGGGGCATACCGACCCGCCGTCATAAAGAAGAAGACCCTGAATTTACGAGGAAACAGGACAGGGTACTCCTGGGATTTGTTCCTGGTGTTGATCCCGACAACATAGATTCCTACATTAAACATGGGGGTTACAAGGCACTCAAAACGGTTTTGGGGTTAAACGGAGGCAGGCGGTGGACTCCGGAGGAAATAATTGATCAAATCAAGGCTTCGAACCTGCGAGGCAGGGGAGGGGCCGGTTTTCCTACAGGCAGGAAATGGGAAGGACTTTATCGGGCGGTTGTTACAATTGATCCGAAGGACGAAAATAAAGACCCGATAAAGCTGATTGTGGCCAACGGTGACGAAGGAGACCCAGGGGCATTCATGGACAGGACCTTAATCCAGGAAAAGCCCCACCTACTGGTTGAAGGAATGATAATTGCCGCCCTTGCCATAAACGCTCGCTACGGGGTTATCTATGTTCGGAAAGAGTATGAGGATGCTGTACGGCGTATTGAAAACGCTCTTTTCCAGGCACGCAGGCGGGGTTTTCTAGGCCGAAACATTTGTGGAATCGAGGGTCTAGATTTTGATCTTGAAATCCGCCTGGGAGCAGGGGCATTCGTTGCCGGGGAAAAAAGAGCAATTATGAGGGCTATTGAAGGAAAGCCTGCTGAGCCTACTTTAAAGGCAGTCTCAAATTCACGACGAGGCCTCTGGGGCAAACCTACACTGCTTAACAACGTGGAAACCTTTGCAAATGTCCCCCTCATTATACAACGTGGAGGACGCTGGTTTAAAAGGCAGGGCTACAAAAATAGCGGTGGGACTAAGATATTCTCAGTGGCAGGCATCGTGAAACAGACAGGACTTGTTGAAGTTCGTTTCGGAAGAACTCTGAAGGATATAATAAACATATGCGGAGGAATAAAGGAGGAAAAGAAACTTGCCGGGGTACAGATAGGAGGACCATCGGGGGCTATCTTATCCCTGACTGGCATTAGGGAGTACCTGCTTCATACGCCTCTTGATTTTGATATATTTAACCAGGTTGGTGCCATGCTGGGCTCCGGAGGACTGGTGTTCATTGGTGAAGATGACGATGTGGTGAGGCTTGCCAGGCATTTTACGGACTGGCTCGAGGATGAATCGTGCGGACAATGCCCCTCGTGCCTCGGTGGTACGGCTTCCCTAGGCCGAACCCTTGATACAATATTGAACGGCGAAGGATATAGCCTCCATATACATGCTCTTTGGGCAAAGGGTGATGCAGTGAAAGCAGGTAGCCAGTGTGGTCTTGGCAAAACGGCCGCTAACCCGGTTACCAGCGCACTTCGATTCTTTCCACAATCTTTCTTGCATTACCTGTTGATGAATCCAAAACTCAACAGGCTTGAATTGTTCCGGTGCCTAGAAGCACTCAGACTTTTGACGAGGGAAAATGTGGAAATTATAAGCAAAAGGAAGCGAGTGGTGGTAGGATATGCCTTTACCTTGAGAAAAGGAATGGTTGCCACATTTTATCAACTTCTCAAAAATATTGATCAATACAAAGCACCCCAGGATCAACAGGCCTGGAAATTTTTGCAATTGCTGGGAATAGAAGAGCATGAAGTAGGAAAGTGGGACATTACGGGAAACTTCAACCTGGAAGAACTGCAAAAGCACGATGAGGTAATGAAAGACGTGGGATACGACTTATTGCGCCCGGCTATCTAGTGGTTCGATTACTAAAAGATACTTGAACCTTCTGTTGCTGCAATAAATCTAACGAAGGCAGACGACGAAGTAATCTTCTTGGAATATCAAGCTCTTGGAGATTGCTTTACTGCGCTCGCATTAACTGTGCTTTAGGCTTTTTGTTTAACACAATATTTGGGATGTGGCCTATAAGTTGAGATCCTAAGCTATTGAAATATCCCGGGGCAACATTTAGGATTGATTACGACAATGTTTAATTTATATTTATACAAAGCCTGCTTTTGAATAACTAGAGATACGTTCATTTTTAGCTTTGGATGGATCTTTCGTCAAACTGCGGGGAGTGTCTAAGGGATTAACTAACTTTGAGGCTCTGGATTCTAACCAGGCAAGAATCCAAGAGTAGGGAGAGTCTAAAATTTAACTTGCCGGGAATCGAAGGATGAGAGGTGCCATGGATCTTAAACTTCTGAACATAGGTTTCGGAAATTCGGTAGTCGCCAACAGGATTATAGCGATCGTTTCGCCTTCGTCTGCTCCCATGAAAAGGCTGAAAGAAGACGCAAGGCAGGCAAACAAGTTGATAGATGCTACCATGGGTAGAAAAACCAGAGCCATTATTATAACAGATAGCAATCATGTTATCCTCTCGGGGCTCCAGGCTGAGACTATAGCACAGAGATTCTCCACAGATGGCGCTTCAAAGGAAACCAGTGGAAAGTAATAGAATAACCGGATAACTGGCGTATGTATACTTCCAGGCTCTACGTAATTTCGGCTCCATCAGGGACCGGAAAGACGACTATCAGGCGTGAGATAGAAAAACTATCGGTGGGTGTTAAGTATTCAATTTCATGTACTACCAGGAAACCGAGGATTGGAGAAAAAGAAGGGATTGATTACTTTTTCATAAGTGAAGCGGAATTTGAATCGAGAGTTAGAAAAGGACAGTTCCTGGAGTGGGCCGTGGTCTTTGGGAACTATTATGGAACCGATAAGCTTTACGTGGAAAAACTGATGTCGGAAGGCCACGACGTTGTGCTAGACATTGACGTTAAAGGTGCTTCCCAGGTAAAGGCCAGGGTACGGGATGTGATCACTATTTTCATATTGCCACCATCCATGGAGGTGTTAAGGGAGAGACTTGCTGGTCGGAAAACCGAGTCTGAGGAAGCTCTCAATAGCAGGTTGGATGAGGCAAAAAAGGAAATTATGCTTGCTGCTTGGTATGATTATATTGTTGTAAACGATGTCCTGGAAGAGGCTGTCCAGAATATAGTGTCAATATTTCGAGCTACTAGGTGTAAGAGAGAAAATTCACTGAGACTGCTTGACAGGTTTCCCGGTTACTGATCTGAGGATTTGTTTGTGTGTCGACTTGTCCATGGAGGCTATGACGGAGATAATTTACGGAATAAAACCAGTTTTGTCCGCATTAAAAGCTGACCCTTCCTGTGTCAAAGAGATACTCGTTTCCAGGAAAATGTCCGATCCTCAGACTGCAAAGCTGATCTTAGAAGCAAAAAAAAATCGAATCAAGTATGTTAATGTTCCTAGGAAAGCCCTGACAAAACAGGCGGGTACCGACAAACACCAGGGTGTTATTGCAATTATTGAAACATACAGGTACGCTAGCCTCGAATCGATACTTGGTTCAAGGGATTCATCCACTATCCCTGTAGTAGTCGCACTGGATGAAATTCAAGATCCGCGAAACCTTGGTGCAATTATAAGGTGTGTAAACGTTTTTGGAGCACAGGGGGTAATTCTTCCCAAGGATAGGAGCGTGTCCGTGTCTTCTACCGTTGCTAAGGCCTCAGCTGGAGCTCTTTCCTTTACTCCTGTTGTGAAGGTAGTGAACCTGGTTAATGCATTACAGAAATTAAAAGAAGAGGGTTACTGGATTTTGGGCCTTGATCCGGGTGGCGAACAAAATATATATGACCTAGACCTCACCAGTCCTCTTGTTATTGTAGTTGGGAATGAGGGGAGGGGAATGCGAAGGTTAGTGAAAAAGGAATGTGATTTCCTGGCAAAAATTCCAATGGTCGGAGAAATAGGTTCCCTAAACGCTTCCGCTGCAGCAGCCGTGACGCTATTTGAAGTATTCAGGCAGAGGATTGCCGGACAGGCCACCAGAGAGTAGAACTATCTTTAGGGCAAAAAAGACTTTCAATTTGACAGTCTATAATGTAGAGAATATTGCACGTACAAATTATTGAGCAATGCGGTATCAAGGAGATATTTAATGGATGCTGAAGTCATAGCCAACTCCGGTGAAGTTAAAGAAGCTGAGATAGTTGTTTCAATCCCCTCTTATAACGGGAAATACGATCTTACCAGCACGGTAAGGGCTGTAGATAAAGGGTTAACTGAATTCTTTCCTTCCAAAAGTTCTGTAATAATAAATTGTGACTACAGCAATAACGGGGCCTCCAGGGATAAATTCTTCACTACCGAAACCAGGATTCCCAAAATATACGTGGGACGTCAAGATTCAGGTGGAAAGGGGCAGGTTGTCAGATCTTCACTTTTCAAAGGTATGGAGCTAAATGCCTCGATGTTCATGATTGTCGAGCCTGATGCCACTAATCTCCAGCCAGGTTGGATAAAAAAGTTTGTGGAAGCCCTAGAAAAGAACTTCCAGTTTGTGGCTCCACTGTACGTTCACCACAAAGATGAGGACTTGCTGAATAGCATGATTATTTACCCGCTGACTAGAGCGCTTTATGGTTGGCGCATACGGAGGCCGGTGGGTGGAGAGCTTGCTTTCAGGAAAGAACTTTTCGAAAGAATCCTTGAAAAGGATATATGGAATCAGTATGTTAGCGAAGAGGGTCTTGCAGTATGGCTTTCAACCCTGGCCATGTGTCTACGACAGCCCATGTGCCAGGTGTTTGTCAATCAACCTAGAAAAACTGCCCCGAAGGAAGAAAAAGAGTTCGTCAATTACTTTAACGATACCGTGGGCACGGTATTTTCGCTGATGGAATCGCTTGAAAACTACTGGAGAAAGATCAAGTGGAGCAGGCCTACCGCTATCTTCGGGTTGGGTAGCGATGATGCAGAGCCCCCCGAAGAGTTGGAGACGAATATAGATAGCCTTCACGAAAGGTTTTTGGGTGGTTTCCGAAAGTACGAAGAATTCTGGCGTGAAGTGGTTTCTCAGGCCACTTACACCAAGGTCCAGGAAATACGCAACCTCGATATGAATCATTTCAGTTTCCCCGCCCAAACCTGGACAACTATTTTATACGATTTTGCGATTGCGTTTCGGGGAAAGGATGCAGAATATCGAGAACACCTCTTGGAGGCACTTTTACCGCTTTTCTATGGTAAAGCTCTTTCATATGTCAAAAGGACTGAGAGGATGTCCGTTCAGCAGGCTGAAGACATGGTGGAAACAGAATGCATGGTTTTTGAAGAAAACAAACCTTATTTAATTTCCAGATGGAACGGAGCATGATACAAGTGTTTGATAACCGATGATAATTCTGGTTTAGGGACTAATCCTGGGTATTGTTAAAAAGGGGATAGAGATGGCTAAGATATTGGTTGTTGACGATGAGGAACATATCAGGCTTTTGTATTCAGAAGAACTTTCTGAAGAAGGATACGACGTAATAACAGCAGACAGCGGCTATAAGTTGCTGGAAAAGATTGAACAGGAAAAACCTGATCTAGTAATTCTGGACATAAAGATGGTTGATTATAACGGCCTTGATCTTCTTCAGGATATAAGAGCAAAGTTTTTTGATTTGCCAGTAATTCTCTCCACCGCTTATGACACTTTTAAAGAGGACATAAAGTCGATAGCTGCTGATTATTACGTGGTAAAAAGTTTTGACTTGAGCGAATTGAAAAATAAAATTGCAATGGCCTTGGAAGCGAAGTATTCACAAGAAGAATAGTGAAGTTTTTAATTCCAGGTAAACTACTCTGGTTAAATGCCCCAAGGTAAGAGTATTTAATATCAAGCGCTTCCATTGGACATATGTGGTGCACATATCTCCCTGGCAGAATCCGGGTAGTGAGTAAGGTCTGACCAGATGCGGTCTCTTGCTCTGTCACCTTCGCCTCCCTGATCTCTACACGATTTTTATTGTCTTTTCTTTGCCTTTGTTTTCTTTTTTGTAGTACCATTTCTGTATCTAAAGATTGATAACATTGTGAAGTCACGATTGTGGGAGATGTTAGCAGGAGTACTATGGAGATCCAAAGAATACTGGTGGTCGACGATGAGAAAAACATGTGCCATATGCTTTCTATGGTGCTAGGCAGGGCTGGCTACCAGGTTGACTGCGCTTCAAATGGTCTCGAAGCCCTGGATTTCCTGAGTAAATTTCCCGTTGACCTGGTGCTCTGTGATGTACGGATGCCTGAGATGGACGGGATGACCTTTCTAGAAGCCGTCCAGAAAAAGGGCTTGGATACCCTCGTCATCATGATGTCAGCTTTCGGAAATATAGATAGCGCCGTGGAAGCTATGAAGAAGGGTGCATATGATTATATATCTAAGCCTTTTAAGCCGGACGAAGTGTTACTCACTCTGAAAAAGGCAGAGGAACGACAGAGACTCAGGAAAGAAAACCTGTATCTTCTTAAAACTGCTCGTGACCGCTACAGTTTTGCGAATATCGTTGGAAAAAGCAGAAAAATGCAGGAACTGTTTGCGGTTATAGAGAAAGTGGCGGATTACAAAACCACCGTGTTGATTACTGGGCCAAGCGGGACAGGGAAAGAACTAATTGCCAGGGCAATTCATTACAAGGGTGCTAGGGCCAGGAAACCACTGGTGACAGTTAACTGTGGTGGCATACCGGAAAATCTCCTCGAAAGCGAACTTTTTGGGCACGTGAAAGGTGCTTTTACCGACGCCATCAGGAGCAAGAAAGGATTGTTTGTTGAAGCAGACGGTGGAACCCTTTTCCTGGATGAAATCGGTGAAATGCCGATGTCGCTGCAGGTGAAATTGCTTAGGGCTTTGCAAGAAGGAGAAATCCGTCCGGTAGGTGAGAACCGAACCATAAAAATAGACGTACGCATAATTGCTGCAACGACTAAAGATCTGGCAAGGGCCGTGAGAGAAGGTGCTTTTAGGGAAGATCTGTACTACAGGCTTAACGTGATTCACTTGGAAATTCCATCACTTAGTGAAAGACCGGAAGATATACCACTACTGGTCGATCATTTTGTGGCTAAACACAATGAGCGTCTTGGGCTTAAAATCAAGGGAATGTCGAATAGAGCCCTCAAGATGCTTCAATCTTACGACTGGCCTGGAAACGTCCGGCAGCTGGAAAATGTGCTTGAGCGGGCGATGGTCATGTCTTCGGGGGAAATTCTGGACGTTGAGGATTTCCCGGAAGAGATCAGACCGTCGAAAAACCACAAAACTTTCTCGAGTTTACCTGAATCTTTGTTTTCAATAAAAGAAGCAACCCGGTGGTTGGAAAAGGAGCTTATAGTAAAAGCTTTAAAAAAAACCGGCGGAAACAGGACACGTGCCGCAAAACTACTCGATATAAGTCATCCTGCCCTCCTTTACAAAATGAAAGACTATGGGATAGGGGGTACTGGGGCAAATAACGACGAAAAGTACTAAGTGTATGCTTAGTGGATGGTGGAAGCTTCTCGTTGAGAAAAGGATTTTAGCGACTTTCATTCTCACATATCCGAGCTATGGAAGAAACAAAATCATGGTAGAAGAATTGAACTAAATTTTTTAAGTCGTTTATCGATTCGAAGATAAATTTGATACCAGTGTTGAAAACTAAAACCCTGATGTTTGATGCTGACCCATCCATAAAAGAAAACGGAGTGCTTGCTCCTGTAGGTCATTATCCAATGCTGTCATCCAGGTTGCTGTTAAACTTCAATACATTTACGGAGGGACTGGCAGGAAAGTATTGGTATTTTTTAGGAAGCTCTGATTAATTACTTAGTTTGAGAAGGGACTCTCGTACGTCATGCAGGACCCCTGACCCAGTCAAGGGCAGGCTCGATCCGGGATCCAGCTAGTGAATCATAGATTCGGGCTCTACGCTTCGCTCCGGCCGAAATGACGGTTTGTGAGTTGTGCTCGTCCTACTTGTTTAATTGATTGGTAGTCCTAGAAAGGTGAATTAATCAGAACTTCCTTTAGTGAAAGTATGTTTTATCTTCGGTTCCAGATGGGCCTTAACAGATATTTTCATCCGATTGTCTTGGCCGGTCCAAGGTTGTCCAGCCATGTTGGTTAGAGTGAGTGTAAAATAGGGGAATCAAGGGCAGGGTTACAGGTACGTGAATTGGTCCA
>JALSTM010000149.1 GCA_026983715.1 Desulfobacterales bacterium | reverse complement strand
ATTTTTTGACAAACTTGGGTTAAGGTTTTCTGATCAGGACTGCGGTAATATTGTCTTTGCCTCCTTCTTCGTTCGCTCTTTCTACAAGGAGATACGTTAATTCCCCTGGTTCACTGTGTTCTAGGAACATTTTTTCAATTTCTTTCCCTGGAATCATATCGGAGAGACCATCGGTACATAGAAGTATCGTTTCTCCGCTGTACGGCACAGACTGTATTTCCACCTCAACATCATCTTCAAAACCAAGAGCCCTGTTTATAAGATTGGACCAAGGGTGTACCCTTGCTTCTTCCTCGGTGAGCTTACCCTTTTTAACGAGCCCAAAAACGTTTGAATGATCATCGGTAAGCCTCGTCAGCCTTTTTCCGTCAAAATAATAAGCCCTGCTATCACCCACATGTCCAACAAGAAACTCTTCGTCCTTGACAACCCCAACAACAACTGTAGATCCCATGGTGATGGATTCCTTCTTTGATTTTTCATAAAGTTCCCTGTTGGCATTTTTTACGGCTTCCACCAGGTGATGAGGGGCAATCTGGTTCGTTGGGATTGATGAAAGATATTCTATAATTGTCTCTACAACCAGCCTGCTTGCCTTCTCCCCGGATTTGTGACCTCCCATACCGTCAGCCACAACGAAAATACCGTTTTGAGAGTCAGCGTAATATGCATCTTCGTTTAGAGACCTCTTTTTACCTTTATCAGTCTTACCGAAGGCTTGTAATTTCATCTCTGTTCCTTGATTTCACACTAAAGTAATTCACTTGCACGTGGATGAATAGAGGAAAAACTTTTCGGGAGTTGGGAAATGAGTTCGCCTTTCCTATAGTAAGCGCATCCAACCACGTATTCTCCTACCCTTATGGCCACGTATCCCCTGGAGACCTCGTCAGCTCCAATTTTGGTTTTCATGGTCTTATGAACAATTAGATCGAGAAGTTCCTCAAACTCTAGAGTCACCACGTTCTTCGTGATTAAGTTACCCAGCAATTGAAGTGCAACCGTTGTCGGTTTGACTCCCTCATCCAACTTTCTTAGGATCATTATTCCTGCGGACTCTACCGCCAGGTTGCCAAGTGTATCGATCCACGAGGAATCACTAATTGCCCAGTATGCCTTACCGCGTTCGTACAACCGGCAGGAAGAAAAAAAATGAGCAGGTACTCCGAAGCGATTGCCAAAATAGTCTAAAACGAGCTTCTTTTTATCCTTTTTTAACCAGCTTAGCGACGAAAAAACCGACGGAGTTGGTCCTATGCGGGTAAATTCTCCAACATTTTCTGATCGAATCATCATATTTCCTTCCTTCCCATTCAGTTAGACCGAGTTCGTGCGGAAAATCAAGATTAATTTCTTCAAGCTTTACTTCGAATTTTTCCAGTGCATACTGAATAACCGATTCGTTTTCCTCGGGGTTGTAGGTGCAGGTGGAATAGACAAGTATGCCACCGGGTCGGAGCAGTTTTAATGCACGATGCATGAGTTGCTTTTGTACCTGTGGTAATCCTTTACCGATTCGGCCTCGATACAGTACTTTACCGTTTTCCCCAATCAAATACCGACCTTCACTTGAACACGGAACATCCAGTAGAATCCTGGGAAAGCTTGTTTCCAACGGGTATTGTTCTCCCCTGTTCATGGTAACAGCGGTGTTTAAAACTCCGAGCCTCTTCAGGTTTGCCCTGAGAGAAATGAGCCTGCTCACATTTTTATCGTTTGCTACAATAAGTCCAGTATTTTTCATGAGTTCAGCCAGGTGGCTTGTTTTTCCACCCGGAGCAGCGCACATGTCGAGTACCAGATCATTTTCTTTCACGTTTAAAGCCATGACGGGAATTGCAGAAGTTAATGTCTGTGGATGAAACAATCCAAGGTGATATTCAAGCAAAATCCCGGGTTGGACACCTTCCGGAATCTCAATAAAATGGTCAGCAAGGAATGAGCTCCTGCATTTTAGACCTCTCGAGGTTAATAGGGAAACCAACTTTTCTTTGCCAATTCTGAGCCCATTTACCCGGATGTAGTTTCCCAAAGGTTTCGTAATTCTTTCTAAAAAGGCTTCGAAATCCGGAATTATGTTTCTGTATTTTTCGAAAAGATTTTCCTCAAAGATAAAATGCCTCATGTTCACACTGCTCCAGCCTATAGATCGGTAAAAATGAACTTAGCAAACATTAACTTTTTTTGACATCAATGAAGCGGCTCTGGTAACTTCATTAAAGGAGAACTTTTAACAGAAACACCGTCTACCGAACAGTCTTTTTTTGCCGTGTAACGTAATCAAACGAGGGACATTCAGTTGGAGCAAATGGAGTTAGAGTACTTAGGTCTCACCGACGTAGGAATGGTCAGAAAACAAAATGAAGATGCCTTTTTTTGCGATGGCCAGAAAAAACTATTCATAGTCTGTGACGGGATTGGTGGACATGTTGCCGGCCAACTGGCAAGCAGCCTGGCGGTTGATACTTTCCGGAGGTATTTTTTTGAACCAGATAATAATGACAGGATATTGACTGGCAGTGCCTTCAAAAAATATCCCCTGATCCAGAGGCGATTCATCTTCGCAATAAATAAGGCAAACAGGAGAATTTACGAAGAATCCAAAACCAACGGACATCTCAAAGGCATGGGCACCACCATGGTGACGCTTTACCTGCAGGGTGATCGGGCATACATTGCCAACGTGGGGGACAGCAGGTGTTACAGGCTTCGAGACGAGAATTTTGAACAGCTTACTCAGGATCATTCTCTTGTGATGGAACGGGTAAGAAAGGGTATGCTTACCCGGGAGGAAGCAAGGAATCATCCCCAAAAACATATTATTACCCGTGCACTCGGAATACGGGAGCAAGTAATGCCTGACCTGTATGAGTTTGACGTTCGGCCGGGGGACCTTTTTCTGTTATGTTCCGATGGGCTGAGCGATTGCGTTATCGAAGATGAAATTGCTGCAATTTTTGAAGCATTTTGTTTTGATTTGACGACCATAGCCAAAAGCCTCGTCGAGCTTGCCTGTGATAGAGGTGGTCCGGACAATATAACAGTTGTTTTGGTTTACTGTCAGCCGGACAAGCGTAAGTATTTCTAGCCTGAAAACATGATGGCCACATTCCATGAAGTTTCCTGTACTTAAGCTGCATGCTCCAACAAGAAATTGCAGTGACAGAATGTATTTGTAAATCAGATCAGCGAAAGACTTTAGCATATTGATACTACCTTCTAACTCCATAATTGCCGATAAATACATGGTAAAAGACCTCATTGGACAGGGGGCAATAAGCGAAGTATACCTTGTTTTCGATATTGTTGAAAAAGACTTCAAGGCATTGAAATTATTGATTTCATCCTTTTTACCGGGGAACCACTCACTGCCATCTGTAATGAACCAGATCGAAGCATCTTTCGAGTTACAGCACCCGAATATTGTGCCCGTGATTGAAATCGGAAGCACGACAGAAGGAATTTTCTTAACCATGCCTTTTATCAAAGGAAGGAATCTTAAAAATTGGATGAAGAGTGTAAAATTGAGTCCTCCGGAGGCTCTGAAAGCCCTTCTATCGTTCATCGAAGAAATAGGAGGAGCGGTAGAATACGCTCACGGAAAAGGGATAATACATCGGGACATAAAACCAACCAATATTATGGTAGATGACGAAGGCAAATTTCATCTATTAGATTTTGGGGCAGCAGCGTTTGGGAAACGAGGTCCAAGCCAGGGTAGAACTATCTTTGTCGGTACACCTCCTTACCATCCTCCAAAAGATTTTATCAGGAGCACCCATAGAGGGAGTATCATCGATATATATTCATTTTCTTACATACTTGTGGAAATGATTGGTGAGTTTTTTTCACCGATATCAGATCTTCCAAGTCCCTTGCGGAAACCTCTTAAAGATACGGTTAGTATACTCGAAAAAATATTGAACAATAAAATCAAGAATGAATACACAAAAATCGGAAACTTGTGCAAAGATCTGCAATCATACATATCGGAGAAACAGATTTAGCCACTGGTTTTCTTCCAACTAGCCAGCATGGCGACCAGCCTTGCCCGGCCACAACAAACGCACGAAAATCCTGCATGTCCCTGGAAACGATTTTCATTTAAGATTGTCCTGAATCTGTGATCGTTCAATTGGGCCGTAGATGCAAGGAGGAGCCCGACGAACTAAAGTACGCTATGTCCAGCGGGCGATGACGCAGAAGATGCGGTGCAGGTGGACGACCCGTAGGGCGTAAAAAGATTGCTTGACACAATCCACCTTGACTATGTGGCCAATAATAGGCAACTTAGAATACTTCCCTATAAACATGTAACGCTTTAGCGTGTCTTAATCCTGACAGTATCGCAAAAAATCTCCTGTTTTGTCATTGCTATCCCGCACCCACTTCTTGCGAATTGTAGGAGCAATGGCAAATAGTTGTATTTGAAGTGGGTGTGGGATCCTCGCAATGATAGAATGATGCAGATGTTTTTTAGTAATCAACCTATTAATTACAACTATCATTGATTTTACCAAAGCTGGCCGCTATCCACGTAAAACTACCGGAAGGGGGAATATCAAAGAAGGTAAGATCGGCGGACAGGGATTTTTCAAAAACAAGCCCCGCCTTTTTGGCAAAAGCAA
>JALSTM010000148.1 GCA_026983715.1 Desulfobacterales bacterium | reverse complement strand
AGGAGGCACAACACCTTTTCCAACCCAAGCAGCTTCGCAGCTTCTAACCTACGAAAGCCTGTAAGTATCCTGTAGCCGACCGGATCGTCAGAATGCGAAATAACCCACGGAGGCACAACCACGCCGTAGCTCTTGATCGAGTCAGCCAGGAGCTTTGGCGGTTCTCCGACTGAAAACCTAAACTCCTCATTAGCAAAATTTATCTCATCCAGCCGTATTTCCGCTGGCACCTTCTTAATCATTTTCGAGGGTCCGTCCAGTCAGCCGGCTAAAAGCTTCCATGTATTTAGCTCTAGTGTTTTTTACCACTTCATCAGGAAGTTCCGGTGCCGGCTGGTCAGTAGTCCAACCAATTTCAACCAGGTAATCCCTTAAATATTGCTTATCGAAACTCCGTGGTGTTTTTCCGGGAATGTATTCGTCAGCAGGCCAGAACCTGGAAGAGTCGGGAGTAAGTACTTCATCTATGAGCAAGAGATCACCACCACATACTCCGAATTCAAACTTGGTATCGGCAATGATTATGCCTCGCTCAAGTGCTTCCCTTGCACCCTCCTCGTACAGATAAAGGCTCAATTCTCTCACCTTCTCCGCGGTATCCTGGCCGACTAATTCCACCATCTTGTCAAAACTTATGTTGATATCATGCTCCCCTCTTTCAGCCTTCGTGGAAGGGGTAAAAATAGGCTTATCAAGCTTCTCTGCTTCTACCATGCCTTCCCTTAGCTTGATACCGCAAACGGTGCCGCTGGCCTTGTACTCCTTCCATCCCGAACCCACAAGGTACCCTCTCACAATGCACTCCACCGGCAAGGGTTTGGCCCTTTTTACAAGGATACTTCTTCCTTCCAACTGTTCCCTGTACCGGTGACAGACGCTCGGAAAATCGTTAACTGAACTGGATACAAGATGATTTTTCACTCTTTCCTTAAATTTATTGAACCAGAAGACGGACAACTGGGTCAATATTTTGCCCTTGTCCGGGATTGGCGTTGGCATAATAACATCAAAGGCAGAGATTCTATCTGTTGCAACCAGCAGCAAGAACTCCCCAAGATCATAAATATCCCTTACCTTGCCTCTCGACAACAGCCTGAGTTCAGGCATGTTGGTTTCAACCACAACTCCGGGTAAATTCATTTTACTTCTCCTTTTGCACCCAATTTAATTCCTAGTGCCCCATACTAAATCTTCCGTCCCCACAAGTCAATCGTGCCACTAAACTATGTAACACTCCTCAACAATACGTGGGATTTCGTCACGGTTGATTAAAATCAACTTTTTGTGCCTGATTGCTCCGGTTATCATGCCGGTCTCCTGATCTAGTCAGGAGCTTCCTAATTTTTGTGTCAAACATGAACCTGAAGACAGTCATTGCTAGTGGAGCGAAGCAATTTCCAATACTCGGATATTCCAGCGACGTTGCTTTGTCGTCTCCCCTTGGCAAGCTCCTCGCAATGACAGAATGTCCAGAAATATCTCTTTGGGAATCGGCACGCTACCCAGGGGTGAGTTTAATACGGAATCGAAGAATTCGAAGCAAAGCAATCACCAAAAGAGACACTAACAACAGTTGACAGCAAATAATTTGCTTTGTTATGTTGTCGCTGGTATAAAGATTGAGGAAACGGAGAGTTTCAAGACAGTACAATATATTCGATCCTTGGTGGCAAATCATGAAAAATTTCGCGTCGTTATTTGACGATAATGAAAGGAAACAGTTACTGAAAAAGTACATTTTCTTTCTTGGGTGGCTGGAAGTAATTATTTTTTTCGTAACCTGGCTATGGCAACTCGGTGATAGTGGCTATGACAGGTTTGGCCCCGTGGAAACACCCTTCCCATGGAAGGTCTACTTTTTAATTTCATTTATTGCTCCCATTGCCGTGACCTTCCTGGTAGGTATCGTCATTGCCGGTTTTAACAGGTATCTCGGACAGGGAGAAGGGGTTGAAACCAGGGGGATTGATTTCACCAGGGTTCCCGAGGGGAAGTACCCAAAATTGTTCCACTTCCTTGAGTACATGAGACATGCCCCTTTTCTTGTGCTACTCATTTTACTGGGACTTGGAGTAGCTGCCTTTTACAACATAGATTCAATTATGCATTTTATGAAGGTGGTAGGTGAAAAAAGCATCCGAATAGGATTGATGGTGGGAGGCATCCTGTTAGGAGTAGCAAGTATCTTCGGGATGATAATATTGATACTCAATTACAAGCTTAAAAAGAAATCAATGGACTATCAGTATAAATCTCAACTCGCAAGAGAATTCGGGCTCATCATTCTCGAAGACAACACTGTGATAAACAGGGAGGGACAACTTCTGATAAAGGGCAAAAACTGGAAGGATGCGTTGCCGATGGATGCTGACGGCTCCCTAAAGAAACTGCCTACCCCCCCCAAGGAACCAAGAGGAAGCAAACATCCTTCTCCTGGTGCAGACATTGCCGGAGAAACCTAAAATTTAAGGAATCATTCGTTATTTCTCGGTCTATTTCTCCCTTTAATCCGTGACAAAACAATCTCCTTGGAATACAAAATCTTATAGATTGTTTCGCTACGTTCGCAATAACTCGATTTTAACTTTTTATTTGCCACACTTTAGGAAATGCCCCACCAAAAATCCAAAAATATTTCACTGTAAAAGTCCCGAGTACTCCGGGAAAAGGCTACTAATACCTTCAAGGGATGGAGCGCAGATTCCTCGGTCCGTTATTAAAGCAGTAACAAGTCTTGCCGGTGTGACATCGAAAACATAGTTGATCGCAGGACTATCAGGGTGAGCAACTGAAACTTCCACGAACCTGTTATCAAGCCAACCGGTTACCTGCTTAACCTCTTTTCCGGATCTTTCCTCGATAGGTATCTGGTTTATTCCATCCCTGAGATTCCAGTCGAAGGTGGAACCAGGAAGCGCCACGTAAAACGGTACTCCGTTGTCTTTGGCAGCAAGTGCTTTCAAATACGTACCTACCTTGTTGGCAACATCTCCGGTACAGGTAGTCCGGTCAGAACCCACGATGACCATGTCCACCATCTCCCGCTGCATCAGGTGGCCACCCGCATTGTCAGTAATTATCGTGTGGGGAACTCCTTGTTGAGCAAGTTCCCACGCGGTCAACCTCGAACCCTGGTTCCAGGGTCTCGTTTCATCCACCCAAACGTGAACCCGAATACCCTTTTCGTGAGCAAGGTATATAGGAGCAGTTGCCGTCCCATAATCTACAAACGCGAGCCAGCCTGCATTACAATGAGTCAAGATATTCACAGGAGCCCCTTCTTTCCCACGGCTGATTTCTTCAATCAGTTTAAAACCATGTTCCCCGATCATCTTGCAAGCTTCTTTATCTTCTGTCGCAATGTCAAGGGCTGTTTTTTGAAGGACCAATCGTGCTTCATTTGAATCCCTTGCTTCCTTTAGCGCATCGAGCTGCCTCTCCACGGCCCAAGAAAGATTCACAGCCGTGGGTCTGGCGTTTTTCAACAGATCGGCACTTTCCAGGACACTCCGCCTGAAGCTTTTCCAATCGTCAGGTGCATTCAGACCAGCCAGGTACATACCAAAACCAGCTGTGGCTCCTATGAGCCCTGCCCCTCTAACCTTCATCTCTGAAATTGCCTGAACAGCATCATAGACCGTTTTTAAACTTTCAATTGTGAACTTGAACGGCAAAAATCTTTGGTCTATTATTTTCACTACAGTTTCATCTTGAGGATCTAACCAAATTGTTTGATAATATTCTCCTGCTACTTTCATCATCCAACTCCCGGGTCTATAAACAAGAACGGAAAAGTTAAATTATGACTCTAAGCAATTTATACAACAAGGTACTGGGAACTATAAACAAGTACCAGATGATTGAGCGAGGCGACAAGGTGGTTGTTGCTCTCTCCGGCGGTCCGGATTCAGTAGCTCTGACCTGCATACTAAAAGATCTCCAACCTGAACTTGAAATCACCTTGTGCGCAGCCCATCTTAACCATTCAATAAGAGTTGTCGAAGCCGACGAGGATGAAAAATTCACCCGCAAGCTCGCAACGATCCTTGACATTCCCTTGGTTACGAAAAAAGTGAACGTTTTACAATATAAGAATAAGCACAAAATGTCCGTCGAGATGGCAGCTAGAGAAGTAAGATACCACTTTTTACTGGAAACTGCCAGGGATCTTGATGCAACTAGGATTGCAACCGGACACACTGCGAATGACCAAGCGGAAGAAGTTTTCCTCAACCTGATTAGGGGAGCCGGACCAGCAGGGCTTTCGGGTATTCCTCCCATCAGGGACGGAATTTTTATAAGGCCCCTTATTCGGTGTTTCAAAAGCGAGTTGATTGCTTATCTAAATAAAATCAAGATACCTTTCCGGATTGATTCAACTAACATTGATAAAAAGTATCTCCGTAACAGGATACGACACGACATTTTCCCCCGCCTGCTCAAAATTAATCCGCAGCTTATCGGAACATTAAGCAAAACCGCTGAGATTCTTCGAGATGAAGAGACCTTCTGGGAGACCTACATAAGCAAGCTCGCAAGAAAGATTCTAAAATCGGACCAGAAAACAAGAACTATTTCAATTGATTTAACTAGCTTTCAAGAACTCCACGTTGCGATACAGAGGCGTATCTTGAGGTTTGCAATATCAACCCTGGCGGGAAGGGTATGGGGAATAGGTTATGACAGAATCGAAGAAATACTGAGTATGTGCAACACAGATAAAAACACGGGAACAATCCATCTGCACGGGGGCATAATTGTGGAGAGGCGAGGAAAGAAGCTCTTCGTTTACACCCCGCATTCAGGAGATGTTTGTTTCGATGCCGAGATTCCACAACCCGGAACTTACACCATTACCCAGCCTTTTGAAGCCAAGATTACCATTAAAATTCAAGACAATGCCCCACGTAATTTCACTGAACTTGGATCGAAGGAAGCAATAATGGACGCAGACAAGGTTAAATTTCCTTTAAGAATACGATCTTTTCAACCCGGAGACCGTTTTATACCTTTGGGGTTGGGTAAAACAAAAAAACTGCAGGATTTTTTCGTGGACGAGAAAGTACCCCGCCACATGAGACCCTACGTCCCGATACTCATAGACAAGGAAAAAATAATCTGGATCATCGGCCACAGAATTGATGACAGGGTAAAAGTTACTCCGGAAACAAAAAGAACCATATATATGAGATGGGATACAGAAAATGATGTGAATGGAAACCCCTGATATTTAAGGAAACCCTGATAAATTTGGGGACTTCTGTAACTAGTGTATCGATTCGTAAAAAAACGTCTGCATCATTCTGCCATTCTAAGGAGTCTGCCTAAAGCAGACAACGACGTAATCCCCTTGGAATAGACAATTCTAAGAGAAGCTTTGCTGCGCTCGCAATGACAAAGAGACCTTTTGCGAGATTATGTTTATAGGTAGGTACTCTAGAACTTCAATACGAGCTTTCCTTAATGTTATCCGCACAACGGTATTTATCTCTTGACATAGTCATCAAAATTATCTAGCATTTTGGGAAAAGGAGGAAAGGGAAATGCCTCAGTTGGTTTATAGCTGTCGTATTTTCGCCCCTCGGTTTTTTGGGTACTTTTTATTTAAAAAGTCTACCCAAGGTTCCGAGGGTTGATTGATATAGAATCAAGAGCACTCAGAACCATGGGTAGACGGACCGGTTACCCATGGTTTTTTAATTTGAGAAAAAGCTGTGGGTAACTCAACCACAGCTTTTTTTATTATTTCAAGCTATAACCGTATGAAAGTTCTAAAACCAAATAAATACATTACTTGTCTCGCGGTGGGATTGCTGATCTTAGTAATCACACCGTTGTGGTGTGATACCTCATCAGCGGCCCATGTGACCGGGAAAGAAGCGTTGGAACAGTACAGGATTGCCCGATCACTTGAAAGAAGAGGCCATTACTTTGATGCCGTAACCGAGTACAAGCGGTTTCTTTTCTTTCTTCCTGAGCACAGGAGGGTACCACATGTGCTGTACAGGATAACAAATTGCTCATACCACTTGCATGACTGGAAAAACGTTTTAAAGTATGCCGAACTCTTTCAAAATAGCTCTCAGAAAGAACCACTATTATCAAGAGTCAAACTGTTGGAAGCAAAGGCATTGATTAACACCGGCAGGCCACGGAAAGCTATTAGTATACTCAACACCCTGCAACGGAAGTGGAAGGGGCGAGACGAAAAACTCGAGAAGGAAATTTCAGCCCTCATCGGCCGAAGTTTCCTTGTTGAAGGTGACATCGAAAAGGCGAGACATGTTGCGGAACAAAAGGATCAGCTCTCGGGGGTCAAATACAAGGATCCGCGGGTAGCGGGAATTAGCGCAGCCTTGATTCCTGGTCTTGGACATGTATACGATGGGAGGCCACGAGACGCATGGACGGCCTTTTTTTACACGAGCATTCTTGCGGCGATTTCATGGGAAGCCGCAAAAAATGATAATCCATGGCTGGCCGGGGTATCAGGAACGGCTGCAGCGACATTTTATGCGGGAAATATTTTCAGTGCAGTCAATATGGCATGTAAGCACAACAGGGTAGAAGAATCAAGGCGGCTGAATAACTATTTCTCCAGGTACTCGAAGGACATTTTCGTGGATATCGGCTCGCTGTCTTTCTACACTGAAACACAACAACGTGAACAACACGGGGTTAAAACCAGAAAACGGAGATCCCCGTTTTCGTGGTTCTTTTTGGCAGGGATTAGAGCATTCAGAAAAATGGTATCACCCATTGATAACAAGCAGTGCCCAAGCTACCCGTCTTGTTCCAGCTACGGCTTAATGGCGCTCAAAAAACACGGAGCCTTCTGGGGAACAATGCTCACAATTGACAGGCTTATTCATGAGCCATCAGAATCACGGTTATCAACCTATGTAATTATTGATGGTAGAAAGAAGATTTACGACCCACTGGAAGCAAATGATTTTTTGCTACGATAAACAAAAAACACAAAAAAGAGGAGGAGGAAAGATCGATGATTTACAATGAAGAATTCGAAACTTTGCCAAGGGAAGCACTGGAAGCGATTCAGCTTAGGCGGCTTAAAAACACCCTGGAAAGAGTCTACCACACAGTGCCTTTCTACAAGAAACACTTTGACAAGCACGGTGTGAAGCCTGACGACATCAGGAGCTTGGAAGACCTGCACAAACTCCCTTTTACAACGAAGCAGGATCTGAGGGACAATTACCCTTTTGGCCTGTTCGCCGTGCCCATGGACAGCGTCGTGCGTATCCATGCATCTTCGGGTACCACTGGTAAACCTACCGTTGTTGGCTATACAGCCAGGGATATAAAAACGTGGTCGGAGCTCATGGCAAGAACACTTATGGCGGGCGGAGCAACAAAGGGAGACATAATCCATAACGCCTACGGCTACGGCCTTTTTACCGGTGGACTTGGTTTCCATTACGGAGCTGAAACCCTTGGAGCTTCGGTTATCCCCATTTCCGGGGGTAACACGAAAAGACAGATAATGATAATGAAAGACTTTGGGCCCACGATACTCACCTGCACTCCATCATATGCCCTTCTCCTGGCAGAAGTTGCAGAGGAGATGGGGGTAGATTTCAGAAGTCTGAAATTCAAGTCCGGAATATTTGGAGCCGAACCCTGGTCGGAACAAATGAGGCAAGAAATTGAACGAAAGCTTAATTTGGATGCAGTGGATATCTATGGACTTAGTGAAGTAATGGGGCCTGGTGTGGCCGTAGAATGCATTGAAGCAAAGCAGGGTCTTCACATCTTTGAAGATCATTTTATAGCTGAAATAATAGATCCTGACACTGGTGAACCGCTTCCGTATGGCGAAAAAGGCGAGCTTGTTTTTACGACCATCACCAAGGAAGCCTTTCCGGTTATCAGGTACAGAACCCGGGATATCTCTGCTCTTTACAAGGAACCCTGCCGCTGCGGTAGGACACTCGTAAGAATGGAAAGGGTAAGCGGCCGTACCGACGACATGCTCATTATAAGAGGTGTAAACGTATTTCCGTCTCAAATCGAAAGTGTCCTCATGGAAATGGAGGAAGTATCCCCACACTACCAACTGATAGTTGATCGCGTTGAACATATGGATCAACTCACCGTTATGGTTGAAGTAAATGAAGAAATCTTCTCGGATACGGTCAAAAATCTGCAACAACTGGAAAATAAGATACGTAAGAACATTAAAGATATGCTAGGTATATCTACAATTGTAAAGCTCGTAGAACCTAAAACGATTGAAAGGTCCGAGGGTAAAGCAAAAAGAGTCATCGATAACAGGAAAATATAGGTGTCATGAAAAACCAGGAAGGCTTCGCAATAGGAGGGTAACAATGAAAGTAGAACAGATATCGGTATTCTTGGAAAACAAGGCCGGCCGGTTGGCCGAGGTAACGAGGGTGCTTGGAGAAGGAGGTATTAACATTAGAGCACTGTCGCTCGCTGATACGACAGATTTCGGTATCCTGAGGCTTATTGTCAATGACAACGAAAAGGCCAAGAAAATTCTGAAGGAAAACGGTTTCACGGTAGGTAAAACAAACGTCGTTGCAATTGAAGTCGAAGATAAGCCTGGCGGACTGGCAAGGATACTCGACATACTTTACCGGGCAGGGATCAACGTAGAATATATGTATGCCTTCGTTCAACAAAGCGGTGAAAATGCTGTAATAATCTTCCGTTTTGACAACCTGGACGAAGCCATAAAAGTTCTTCAGGAAAATGGCGTTACAGTAATCAACGGAAGTAAGGTATACACACTGTAATGTTGGATTAGTACTTTTGGCAAAACGGGAATCATCGGACCCGGTTAACTTTTTACCGAGGGAGGGAAAGAGATGAAAAGAGAAAAGAAAACAATGATTGCAATTATCACGGGCATTATCTTCCTGGTGCTTCTTTGCATCCCAAGGGCACCTGTACTTGCAGCGGAACCTTATAAAATAGGCTGCATTTTCTCAGTTACCGGTCCGGCATCATTCCTTGGAGACCCAGAAAAGAAAAGCGCCATAATGCTGGCAGACCAGATAAACAAGAGAGGGGGCATAAACGGTCATCCGATAAAGCTTGTTATCTATGACACCGAAGGCGATCCCACAAAAGCCGTTCTTAACATAAACAAGCTCATATTTCACGACAAGGTACTCGCTGTAATAGGACCGAGCAGGACTCCCACTACTCTGGCTGTTATACCCATTGCCCAGAGAGCCCAAACTCCTCTGATCTCTTGTGCGGCAGGCATAAAAATAACTCAGCCGGTAAAAAAATGGGTCTTCAAAACTCCCCAAACCGATGCCATGGCCGTTGAGAAAATTTACAGCTACATGCAAAAGAACAATATTAAGAAAGTTGCCATCATCACGGTGGCTAACGCCTTCGGCGAAAGCGGAAAAGAGCAACTGGTTAAGCAAGCACCAAAGTTTGGGATAGAAATCGTAGCCCAGGAAAGCTTCGGGCCAAAAGATACAGATATGACACCCCAGCTTACCAAGATAAGGTCGACCGCTGCAGAAGCAGTAGTCTGCTGGGGAACCAATCCCGGACCAGCGGTTGTGGCAAAAAATATGAAACAGTTGGACATGAAAATACCCCTTTTCCAGAGCCACGGCGTTGCGTCTCCGAAATTTATCGAACTGGCAGGCGACGCTGCTAACGGAATCATTTTACCCACGGGAAAGATTTTAGTGGCCAAAGATATTCCCGACAGTGATCCCCAGAAACCAGTACTGCTGAAGTACATAAAAGACTATGAATCGCGCTACCAAACAAACGTATCGGGTTTTGGCGGATATGCGTACGACGGTCTCAACCTGCTCGCTATAGCTCTTAAAAAGGCAGGTCCTGACAAGGCTAAAATCAGAGACGAACTCGAAAAAATAAAGGGATATAAAGGTGTGAGCGGTGTCTTCAATTTCTCACCATCAGATCATAACGGACTGACCATGGATGCGTTTGTGCTTGTTAAGATTGTGAATGGTAAGTGGCAGATAATAAAATAACAACCGTGATGGTGAAATGATTCTCCCATGGATCTTGTTACTCAAATTCTACAATTTCTATTTTCTGGTATCACAAACGGAGCTATTTACGGGCTTATAGCCCTTGGATTCACTATCATATATAACGCCACGGAAGTAATAAACTTTGCTCAGGGCGAACTCGTCATGCTTGGCGGCATGGTGATGATCGCCCTAAGCAATGGAACAAGCCTACCACTCCCAGTAGGATTTATACTTTCAGTACTTGTCGTCTCTGGCATAGGTGCACTCTTTGAACGTTTCACCATTCGCCCCCTGAAAAATCCCACGCAAATCGGGATTATCATTATCACGATAGGCGTATCCATATTATTGAAAGGCGTCGCGATGTTTATCTGGGGTAAGGAAACCCTAAGCAGCCGCCCCTTTTCCTCTTCTCCCCCTATTCACATTGGTAGCTCAACCTTGGATCCTCAGAGTCTCTGGATCTTAGGGATTACTTTCGGCATACTCCTATTGCTACATTTTTTTTACCAGAAAACTATCACCGGCAAGGCAATGAGGGCATGTGCTTTCAATAAGCGTGCCGCTGGTCTGGCAGGCATCCCGACCCAAAAAATGGTTTTGCTGTCCTTTGTGCTTAGTTCGGCACTTGGTGCTGCCGCCGGAGTTGCAATTACCCCCATAACCATGTGCAGTTACGACATGGGGACGATCCTGGGGCTGAAGGGCTTTTGCGCTGTTGTGCTTGGAGGGCTCGGCAGTACCGTGGGATCTGTGGTGGGGGGCTTTATCCTTGGAATCGTAGAAGCCTTAGGCGCGGGTTTAATCTCGTCCAGCCTTAGGGACGCCATTGCTTTCGTACTACTCCTTGGAATGTTGTTCGTGAGGCCACAGGGAATTTTTGGCATAAAAGAGGTGAAAAAGATATAGGCAATGATACCGAAAAGAAGGTTATACGAACTTCTTTTTCTCATAGCTTTGGTGGTCCTTGCAGGAATATTGATCAAGGAACCTTATTACCAGAATGTTCTTATTTTCATTGGGATACATTCCATTCTTACCGTGGGTTTAAACCTGCTTATGGGGTATGCAGGCCAGATTTCCCTTGGCCACGCCGCTTTTTTCGGAATCGGGGCATATGGTTCAGGCATTCTTACTGCAACTCACGGGTGGCCCCCTCTTGCTGCACTCTTGGTAGCCGCCCTCTTAACCGCTCTTATTGCTTTTGTAATCGGGATACCTAGTCTGAAACTCACCGGTTATTACCTGGCCATGGCAACCCTCGGATTCGGAATTATCGTTTACATCATGTTCAGGGAGATGGGGCAATTCACGGGAGGAGCATCCGGACTAGTTGGTATTCCCCCGCTGAAAATTGCAGGATGGACATTGGACTCGGGAAGCGAGTATTTTTACCTCGTTTGGGGACTTCTCTGCTTGGTTATATTGTTGAGCCTGAATATCGTTGATTCCCAGGTGGGTAGAGCTTTTAAAGCGATACACGACAGTGAAATTGCGGCACTGAGCCTTGGAATTGATACTTCCAGATTAAAGCTAAAGGTTTTTGTATTGAGCGCAGTTTATGCCTCTATCGCAGGAAGCATCTACGCTCATTATATATCTTTTATTAGTCCAAGCTCCTTCGGTTTTATGTTTTCAATAAAACTTGTAACCATGGTTGTTATTGGAGGAATGGCGAGTATCTGGGGTGCACTTTTCGGCGCAGCAACCATCACGATTCTACCCGAAATTCTACACGTATTCTCGGAATACGACGTTATAGTATTTGGACTGATACTGATAGTTGTTATGATATTCATGCCACAAGGACTTACATGCGGAATTTTGGACGCGTGGAACAAAAGTAAACGAATCACAACAAGGGAAGGAATAAGAGTCGGGCCGAAAGTGAACCTGAATCCGTGATCGTTCACCCAGGCCGCAGGATGCAGGGGAGATCCCGTCGCAGTTCGCTATCTCCGGCTGGAAATGAAACCAAAGATGGGACACAGATAGACAACCCGAAGTGCGGAAAAAGATTCCTTGACAAGGTGAAAAATAATCCACCGTGGCTGTGTGGCCAATAACTTGCAATTTAAACATGTTATACAAATCAGCCATAAAGCTTCGTCAAGGATTTAGGGTGCATTCATGAGCAAAGAAGCCGTTTCGACGGAATCACAGCCGATGGGGAAATCATGAGTAAACAAAAAATAGTCTTAGAAACCAAGTCCGGAACAGTTCTTCTTCATGTGATGGTACAACCACGTGCCTCAAGAAACGAAATTATAGGAGCACATGGAGATCACTTGAAGGTGCGTCTCACCTCTCCCCCTGTTGAAGGAGCAGCCAATAGGGACCTTATAAAGTTACTCTCCAAGAAACTAAAAGTAGCGGCTAACAAATTGGAAATAAGAAAAGGTCACCGGGGGCGGCAAAAAGTGGTCGAGATAAAAGATTGCAAGCTAATAGATGTCAAGTCAAAACTTGGTTTGCAGTGATAGCAAATCTTAGTTTAACCTCGCCAAGAAACGAAATTCCAAAAGGGCTTCTCAGACCTCGAGATGCTAGGAAATGCACCTACGATTGGTAAGAAAACATGAGAACCGGAAGCCAAATCTTGAGCAAGACAAAAAGTCGTACCTGCAAAGCAATACCTTTAAGTAGATAAGGTCAAACCTACGACGGCAACCATCATGCCCTGCGTGATTCAACAAGCCTGGAATATCATGTTTTGATCATTTACCTGGGCCTCAGATGCAAGGAAGAGCCTGGCGGACTATAGTACGCTATGTCCGGCGGGTGATGACGCCGAAGATACGGGGCGGGCGGACAATCCGCAGGGCGTAAAAAGATTCCTTGACAAGGTAAAGAATAACCCACTGTGGCTGTGTGGATATTAATCAGTAAATTAGGTGTATTACCCAAGGAGATGGATTCCGGCTCTACGCTTCGCTCCGGCCGGAATAACGGATTTTCAATTGTTCTCGTCCTAGCTGTTTAGAATACTTCCCTATAAACATGTAACACTTTAGCGTGTCTTAATCCTGACAGTACCGCAAAAAATCTCCTGTTTTGTCATTGCGATCCCGCACCCACTTCCTGCGAATTGTAGGAGCA
>JALSTM010000147.1 GCA_026983715.1 Desulfobacterales bacterium | reverse complement strand
ATGTCGGAGAGATTTTCAAGATCCTCTTCTGGGAAAAAGCCAAGAGCATCAAAGCGCTTCTTATAAAAGGCAACATTTTTGTACACCCTGTTTAGCGTAGCCTGTAATCGCTCAAGTTGTAATTGTTGAAGAATGTCTCTCGATATGCATTCATGTTTTGCGTCCCAGATCGGCATAACCAATACCTTTCAAAAAATCAAAAAGTGCTACTCTTCCCAAACTTCCCTGTAACCTTTACCTAGGTATGCCCTTTGAATTTCTTTATGGTTCAACAGGTACTCGGTATCACCCTCAAGTATAATCTTTCCTGTTTCAAGCACGTATCCCCTGTCGGCAATCTGGAGTGCCGCTCGAGCATTCTGTTCGACAAGCAGAATCGTACGCCCTTCTTTTCTTAGCCCTACAATGACCTTAAAAATCTCTTTTGTCAATATAGGGGAAAGGCCCATGGAAGGTTCATCGAAAATCAAAAGTTTGGGATGTGCCATGAGTGCCCTGCAGATGGCAAGAATTTGCTGCTCACCACCACTCAGCGTCCCGGCGAGCTGATTCATCCTTTCCTTAAGAATGGGAAACCTGGAGGTCAAGTTTTTTATGTCACGTTTCATCTGGTTTTTGTCTTTCCTCCTGCTGAAAGCACCCATTTCCAGGTTGGCTTCAACGCTTAACGTGCTGAAAACCATTCTTCCTTCGGGAACAAGCGAGATGCCTCTTCTGACAATCGATTCTGCAGGAAGGTTGGTTATATCTTCCCCATAAAATTGAATAGAACCCTTGCGTGGTTTTATCAGTCCGCAAATGGTTTTAAGAAGGGTGGTTTTACCTGCTCCGTTTGCACCTATTAGGGTAACAATTTCACCCTCTTTTACATGGAGAGAGATTCCCTTAAGAGCGTGAATGCTATCATAATACGTATGTACACTTCTGAGAAAAAGCATAAGTCCTGCGTGGTCTCTCTATTTAATCCCGATAGTTGTCTTATCCGCTTGTTGTGCTATGCATTATAGATCCGAAAAATCTATATCCTCACCCAAGTATGCATTTATTACGTCCGGATTTTCCTTTACTGATTTTGGGTCACCTTCTGCCAGTTTTTTACCAAAGTTAATCACGAGGATCTCGTCAGAAATGTCCATGACCAGGTTCATGTCATGTTCCACGAGCAATACCGTTACTCCTGAGTTCCTTATCTGGTGAATGAGTTCTGCCAACCTTTCCGTTTCCTTGGTGTTGAGACCTCCCGCGGGCTCATCCAAAAGGACTATTTTAGGCTCGGTAGCAAGGGCACGGGCTATTTCGAGCATTCTCTGGTCTCCCAAGGGAAGTTCACTGGCCAACTTATCGGCTTGTTCTTCCAAACCCACGAACTCGAGAAAACTCCATCCCTTATCTTCTATGTCTTTTTCTTCCCTCCTCATTGACATGGTTCGGAAACCGGCTTTAAGCATTTCACATTTGCTTCTACAGTGTCGTCCCACGAGAACATTTTCCAGGACAGTCATCTCTGGGAAAATTGCCACATTCTGAAAAGTTCGAGAGATACCGGCGGCTGCTCTCCTGTGTGGCGGCAGTTTCACAATGGACTCGCCGTTTAGGCGAATTTCACCTTTATCTGCCTTAAGTACCCCGGATATGCAGTTAAACAGGGTTGTCTTACCAGCACCATTTGGTCCGATAATAGCCTTGATTTGCCCTGGTTTTACCCTGAAGGTGATATCGTTTAAGGCCTTTATCCCACCAAAATGCTTAGTTATTCCTCTAGCTTCAAGTAGTGACGTCATCTATCGTGAGTTTGTCCGTTTAGATCTGAGAATTCTGGGTAAACTGACTATGCCTCCCGGCAAGAACATTGTAATTAATAAAAGGATGATTCCATATACCAGAACATCAAAATGTTTGAAAGCGCTTAACCATTCGTTTCCTAGGTAGGTAAGAAGGATAGTTCCTATGATGGCACCCCAGACGCTGCTCATGCCGCCTACGATGACCATCATAACAAACTTGATGGACCAGAAAAGGTCGAAAGAACTGGGGTTAAGAAAGCATATGTAATGGGTGTAAAGACTTCCGGCCACCGATGCGTAAATGGAACTGAGAACAAAAATCTTGAGCTTGTACCTTGAAGTGGGTACTCCCATGGCTTCAGCCGCCATCTCGTTTCCGTGAATGGCTCTCCATGCTCTACCTACCCTTGAATGAATGAGATTAAGGGCAAAAAAGAGTCCCATAAGTACTACTGCCCAGACTAGGATGTAATAAGTTAATTCACTGCTAAACTCAAAAGATCCGACATGTAAATAAGGTATGTCTGCAAAGCCTGATGGTCCCCCGGTTAGGTTGACTTCTTCGTTGAAAACAATAAAAACGATCTCTCCAAACCCCAGGGTGGCCATGGCTAGGTAGTGTCCCTTCAATTTAAGGGAAGGTATGCCTACCACCACGGCTATACAAGATGATATGGCAATCCCGGCCGCAATCCCAATCCATGGTGATAAGCCGAATTTCGCTGTTATTATCCCAGAGCTGTAGGCCCCAATTCCAAGAAAAGCGGCATGCCCGAGAGATATTTGGCCCGCGTATCCCATGAGAAGCGATAGTCCGATTGTGACCAGGCAGAAAATCCCTGCAAAAATCATTACTTCGAGGTAGTTCGAAATGGCAGGTATATAATTCACCAATACTGGAAAAATCACCAGGAATGAAACAAGAGTAAGTATTTTTTTCTTTTCGCAACCCATCAGAATTTCTTCAAACTGGCTCTTTTCCCCGCAAAAAATCCACTAGGTTTTACGAATAGAACGAGAAGGAGTACTATTAAAGCAATTGCGTCCTTGTAGCCGGAGGATACGTATCCGGCACAGAGGGATTCAATCAGGCCGAGTATTAGGCCGGCAATAACAGCACCGGAGAAGCTTCCAAGTCCTCCCAGAATTGAAGCACCGAATCCCTTGAGCCCAAGGAGTGCTCCCCTGTCATATTCCATTAGCGAAATAGGCGTAATGACGATACCTGCTACCGCACCGATGGCAGCACTTAGCACGAAGGATATCAACACCATCTTTTTCACCGGTATCCCCATAAGTCTCGATGCTTCGGGGCTGTCCGCGCAAGCGAGCATGGCTTTTCCCATCATCGTGAAACGGAAGAACAGGGAAAGTAAAATAACCACTATGGTTGTAATCCCTAGCACCCACAGTGCCTGAGGTTGAATTATTGCATGAAAAAGGGTAAAGGGAGGTGCTTTGGAAAATGCCGGCAACGCATAGGGATCTCTTCCCCAGATCAACATTGCCAACCCCCTGAAAATTATAGAAACCGCAATCGTAATAATGATAAGTGTAAGGACGTTTGCATCTTTTATCGGTTCTATCGTCAGTTTGTCCATCAAGGCGCCGAGTATCGTAACCACGCTAACTGTAAGAAAAAAACCGACCGGCAAAGACAGGTGAAGGGTATTTGTCATGAATACCATGACAAGCCCGCCAAGAACGACAAACTCACCCTGGGCGAAGTTAATGACCTCGGTCACGTTATAAATTATGTTGTAACCGAGTCCCACCAGGGCATAGATTGCGCCGACGGTAATACCTGTTAGTATGTACTGGACTAGTTGAGCAGTATCGTTCATTTCAATTGTATTAAAAGAAGCGAGTTAAAAACTCGCTTCTCGCGACGTGTTTTCCTATTATTTCAAGAGTGCCCAATCACCGTTTTTGACCACTACCATAACGAGGTCTTTCTCCGACAACCCGTTATGATCCTGTGGTGAAAAGTTGAATATACCGTGCTGACCGACAAATCCCTTAGTATTTTCAATGCAGTCCCTTATTTTGGCAGGATTAGGACCGGCTTTTTTCATCGCCTGGACCACGATATTGAAGGCATCCCATGCGTGCCCACCAAAAGAGGATATAGGTTCACCGTATTTTTTTTCGTAGGCTTCCTTGTAAGCCAGGATAACCTTTTTCTGGGGATCCGAATCAGGCAGAAGCGGACCTACGTTAACCTTGCCAAGAGCCAGCATGACTCCTTCTGCAGCGGGGCCAGCAAGTTCGAGGTTCTTCTTGCTTCCAAACCCGTGACTCTGGAAAAGTGGGATTTTCATCCCAAGATCATGCCAGTTTTTTACGGCTAGAATCTGGGTTGGTCCAACAGACCAGTTTACGACAGCCTGGGCACCGCTTGCCTTTATCTTAGTTAACTGCACGGTAAGATCGGTGTCCTTGGGACCGTACCTTTCATCCGCGACAATTGTGATTCCGTATTTGGGCGCAAGTCTCAATAATTCTTCCCTACCGCTTGCTCCAAAACCCGTGGAAACCGTCATTATTCCTACCTTTTTTATCCCCTTGGATTGCATGTACTGGTAGAGTTTTGAAACAACATGTCTGTCTGAACCTGGAACCTTGAAAATCCAGTGTCTTTTTTCAACCGGTGTAACTATTTTGTAGCTGGCGGCGCAGGAGACTAGGGGTATTTTAGCCCTTTCGACTACCCTTACCACAGCAAGAGTTGTTCCGCTTAAGGTCGGCCCGATAATTACCGGAACCTTGTCCTTGTTTATCAGTTTTTTTACTGCGAGATTACACTTGGTAGCGTCACTTTCGTCGTCATAAATGATTAGTTTTACCGGGTGCCCGTTTATTCCACCTTGCTTGTTTAGCTGCTCTGCGAGCATTTCCGCCGTTTTTTTCTCCGGTTCTCCCAGAAAAGCCCCTCTACCGCTGATAGAAAACACAGCTCCTATCTTATACACATCTTCTGCCATGGCGGGAACCGCCTGAAAACCTGCAATAACAAACATAAATACCAGAATTAATCCCAAACATTTACTTACTTTCATCTGTCCCTCCTCTTCAGATTAATAAAGGTTAATCGCCTTAGTGGTTCTGATGCCGGTAAGTTCGCACGGGTATCGCCTCCTTCCGTTTAGCTTACCCAGGAACTAAATAGCAAAAAAGCCGTGGTTGATACCCACGGCTTAGTAATTGTCGCTAGGCCGTGGGCTGGGTTACTGCCCACGGCCTCGATGTCTATTGTCACTGGGCGGCAGTGGGCAGCTTACTATAATAGCAATAGTAGTAATAATAGCTATCGGTGTTCTGAGCTGCCCGAATCATATTATCTCCCGCTTCTGTCCTCTTTAAAGCAACTACCTACAACTTCAACCCGGTCTTGTCAACTGTAAATTTGTCCCCCACCGATGATTAGCATTTTAAGATCAAGGCAGGTATTACTGAATGTTTAGCTTCTTCAGAAATACTTCTAAGTCCGGGTTGAGAATATACCACCTCTTGTTGACCTTTTGCCACTTCTGGACCTGTTTAACGGTTACCAATTTAAGTGAATCCTTCGTGTAAATGCCGACATTGACCATAACCTTGGCAGTTTTAATTTCCGCATCAGGAAGAATGGCCCTTATTTCAAAATCGGCAAAGGAAACGTTGTCGAATACCTTTTCAGCAGTTCTTATAAATTCTTCCTGGTTCGGTTCGGGAATGTAAACTAATGCCCTACCAAGCATTCCCCACCTTATGCTCTGGTTGTAATCGTTGACCGCAAAATCCAGGTTACCTTTTCGTGCTCCCTCCTGCATCCCCAAACACCCACTGAGGAGCAACAGCATGCTAGTTAAACCAATTAAGGCAAGTATTTTAGCGTCTTTTCTTTCTAGCAAAGTCCACACTTCCTATTTTTTCCTTTCTATAAAAGCATAAGCGCTGTGGTTATGAATGGACTCGAAATTTTCTACTTCCACGGCAAACCAGCTAATATTATCGTCTCCTTTAAGCCTGCACGCTATATCTCTAACCACATCTTCCACGAATTTTGGATTGTCGTAAGCCTTTTCTGTCACGTACTTCTCGTCTGGTCTCTTAAGTACCGAGTATACTTCACAGGAAGCACAGTCTTCAACTAATCTTATAAGGTCTTCAATCCATATGAACTTTTCAAACCTCACCCGGAGGCTGACGGTTCCCCTTTGATTATGAGCTCCATAATCACTTATCTCTTTTGAGCAAGGGCAAACCGTGGTTATCGGGACATGCACTTCAAGTACCAGGTCGTAACCCTTTTCTTTGTTTAGCGATCCCATTATCCTACACCCGTACTCCATCAGGCCGGGAGTGCTGGTGACAGGTGAATACTTTTCAATAAAATAGGGGAAGGATACTTCTATGTGAGCCGACTGGGCTTGAAGCCTGTTTCTCATTTCTTCCAAAAGAGACTTGAACTTTCTTACGTCGATTTCCCCATGGTATTCGTTTATTATTTCTATAAAGCGACTCATGTGAGTCCCTTTAAATTCACGAGGCAGGTTCACGTACATGTTAAAGGACCCAACGGTTTGTTGAATCCCATGGGTCTTGCTCATCACGGTGATGGGGTACCTTATGTCTTTTACCCCAACTTTATCTATGTTTATATTTCTGCAATCTTTAGAATTTTGGATATCAAGCATGTCTTTAGATGTCATTACTTCCCGCTCAACTTAAGGCAATACCTGCCGATCACTTCGAGGCCTTCACGGGTTTCTTTTCCTATATCTTCTGCGAATATACCTTTCAAATCCGCCTCAATAATTTTTGGATCGTATGGAAGGAATCCCAGAATCTCGAAATCGGCGAGTGCTTCCCTGATAAAATCTTCGTCTTCTTTGTTTCTAACCTTGTTTGCTACGACTCCAAGACGTTTCAGGTTTATGTCTTCGGCAAGTTCCTTTATTCTGAGGGCAGTTTCAATGCTTCTTCTGCCGGGTTCTACAACCAGGATGAGGAGATCCACGCCGGAAGAAGTTGCCCTACCCAGGTGTTCGATTCCTGCTTCCATGTCCATTATTATTACTTCATCCCTGCCCAGGATTAGGTGAACAACGAGGTTTTTTAGCATGACGTTTTCGGGGCAAACGCATCCACCGCCGCCTTTTTTTACACCGCCCATAACTAGAAGTTTCAAATTCTCCCTGACAGGGACTGCTATCTTTTCTGGCAAGTCGTCCACCTTAGGGTTCATTTTAAAAAAGCCGCCGAAAGAGCCGGGTGTGGCACCTGTCCTTTCCGCGATAAGGTCTTTCATGTGAGCCAACGGCAAAATGTCTTTTGCGTTCGGAAGTCCAAGAGCAGTCCCAAGATTGGAGTCGGGGTCGGCGTCAATTGCCAGAACCCTGTGTCCTCTGTTAGCTAACCACGTGCTGAGGAATGCAGAAACAGTGGTCTTCCCTACGCCGCCTTTACCACTTACAGCTATTTTCATTTTCTATTGTCCTTTGCCTGGAGTTGTCTCTTGAAACCCATCAACCTATATACGGCCATTCCGCTTATCACTGCTATATCTTCTATGGGTAAGTAATTCACAATGGACTCATCGAATAAGATACTTGCCTCAGGAGGGAATTCATCATCTCCTTTCCAGACCACGAGAGTCAATGGGACTCTTGGAAGCACATTGATCTGGATTGAATAATCACCATACTTAGAAGGCACGGCTCCAAGCTCAACACCGCATTCAAGCAAAGACTTGGGATCGTTCCCGAATGTCATTCGCAACGGGTCGGTTGCTCTTTTCTGGAAAGCAGAATGGTAAAAATGACCATCGGGGATTTGTCTGAAATTTATAAGATTCCCCGTCAGCTTTGCCCCGTTTGCATTTAGAAGGTAATGGGAAATGACTATTTTCTCCGGTAACGGAACTTCCTTGTTTGCCTTGGGGCAAACAATGTCTATTTCTTCACCAATGGTAACCACGTGTTCCTTGTTAAAAAAAGAGAGTTTTATTTGTGGGTTGCCGTTTTCGTCTATTTCCACGGATGCACCGCTCAATTTTGCTAAACGATGGGGATTTGCCTCTTTTAGTTTTTCCGACGCCAGCCGGAAGGATTCCTTGTAGTCGTCAATTCTCGCCATAATATTCCTCTGAGTCTAATTTTCGGGAATTATATTAGTATTTTTGGCTCAAATCAACGATTACTTTTATTTCCTAGGAGTATGGCAGTGTCGGGTTGCTTTCCTTCTTGACATGGGAAGAATGGAGTGGTAGCTAGTTATAAACTGCTTGGATCCGTTTCCGGACCGAGACAGGAAGATACCATGAAAGACTATTACGAAAAGGGAGCCTTCCGTCTGGAGTTCGGGAGGCTTTTTTATTTCTCTGAAAGGTGCAAAGGGGTTTAACGTGAAAGAAAAAATAGCAATCATAGGAACAGGGAAGGTAGGTACAGCTGTTGGATTTCTCTTAAAAGAAAAAGGCTACCCGATTGTTGCCATTTGTGCCAGGCACCGGGAATCGCTGGAAAAAGCCCTTCCGCTTACCGGTGGCAGACCCTTTTTAGACCCTGCAGAAGCAACCAAGCTTGCTGAAGTTGTCCTTATAACTACTGGTGACGATCAGATACAGATCGTCTGCGAAGAAATCGCAGCAAAAGGAGGTTTTCGCCAGGGACAAAAGGTTATTCACATGAGTGGAGCATCTTCCCTAGATGTTCTGGGTGCTGCCAGAAAAGCTGGCTCAAATACCCTTTCCATTCACCCGCTTCAGGCCTTTGCGACGGTGTCGGGAGCAATTGAACAACTGCCGGGGACCGTTTTCGGTGTCACTGCAGACAAGCATATTATCGAATGGGCGAATGGTTTTGTTAAAGACCTGGGGGGGAGACCGATCTATGTTCCTGATGATCAAAAGGTGATGTATCATGCTGCCGCGTGCGTTCTATCCAATTACTTTGTAACCCTTATGTGGTTGGGGGAGAAAATGGCTGTACATGCGGGTTTGCCTGAGCGCCTGGCACTGGATGCGTATTGGCCGCTTGTGAGAGGTACTTTTAATAACATAGAAAAAAACGGTCCCGTGGGTGCCCTGACAGGTCCAATTGTCCGTGGAGACATTGAAACAATCAGGCGCCACAGGAAAAAGCTCCGTGAAGACCTTGAAAGCCTCCTGGACTTTTACGATACGCTGGGTAGACATACCGTTGAACTTGCCCTGGAAAAAGGAACTATCGGGAGGGAGAAGGCGGATGAATTACTAAGGGAATTTTGCCCTTAATACACTTTTAACTACTGAAGATCAAAGGAGAAAAAAGTGGAAAGAGTTACAACTCAAACCATAAGAAAAATGAAGCAGGACGGAAAAAAAATTACAATGCTCACGGCTTATGATTATTCCACAGCAGCCATGCTTGATCAGGTTGGGATTGACATACTCTTGGTTGGTGATTCACTCGGAATGGTGGTCCTTGGGTACGAAACCACTTTACCGGTTACCATGGATGAAATGCTACATCATACGAGGGCGGTGGCTAGGGCGACCAACAGGGCAATGGTGGTGGGTGACATGCCATTTATGAGCTACCAGGTATCCGTGGAACAGGCGCTGGAAAATGCCGGAAAGTTTCTAAAGGAGGCGGATGCCCATGCGGTGAAACTTGAAGGGGGAGTGGAAATTACTGACACTGTAAAAAAACTTGTCGATTCAGGAATTCCAGTGATGGGACACCTCGGTCTGACACCACAGTCTATTCATCAGCTTGGTGGTTATGGAGTCCAGGGAAAAGAGGATGAAACCGCAAAAAAGATGATCAAGGATGCCATGGCACTGGAAGAAGCCGGTATTTTTTCTCTTGTCCTAGAATGTGTTCCTACAATGCTGGCAAAGGAAATAACCGAGAAAATTTCCGTACCTACTATCGGAATTGGGGCAGGTATTTACTGCGATGGCCAGGTACTTGTTACTCACGATTTGTTGGGCATTTTTGAAAAATTCGTTCCAAAGTTTGTTAAGCGATACGTAGAACTTAATAAGCCAATCAAGAAGGCAGTAAACGAGTTTATTGAAGAGGTGCGCGAGGGAAAATTCCCGGGGCCAGAACATTCTTTCTGATTCATGTTTCGATAAAAAATAGGATTATGGAATACCTAGTGGAGAAATACCTAAAAAACATTACAACGTTCTGTCGTTGCGAGGATCCAGCACCCACTTTATGATAATGTTTTCGAGTTAATATCGAGATGTATGGCTTAAAATGGGTGCGGGACACAAAGCAATCTTATAAGAATATCATAGCGTTGGAGATTGCTTCTCCCGCACCTACTTCAGATACGACTATTTGCCATTGCTCCCACAGTTCGCAGGAAGTGGGTGCGGGATCGCAATGACTGTGCTATAGCTTTTTGTTTGATACGATATTTGGGAAGTGCCCCATTGGGGCTACCTCGGAGAACGGGGCCCAGTCCGTATAATGTCATAGTAAGCGATAAGCCTCAAAAACACCCGGTGGTCCCTATATTCATCTTCATCTACGTCCGCAATCCGGCGAAGGTAGTCGTATTCGAATTCCGTCGCAAGCCATCGGTTTATGTTGTACCTAGAAGTTAACGTAAAATCTATTGTTGATCTTGTGTTGCTTGACTCTCCCCCAATTCGTTCATGGTCAAAATCCCAGGAAAGGGTATTTATCCACTTGTCATGGTAATTGTGGCTAAAATCGGCTGTCACAGACCAGAATTCTTCGTACCCGAGGTTTTCTCTATCAATGTACCTTTCGCGGTAACCTCCTTCGAAGGCAGAATTAAAGGTCCAGTGTCTGCCTCTTTTGCTGATACCCAGTTCCCAGCTAGGGTTGGTCTGCTGTGGGTTGTCCTGGATATTTCTCCAGAAATAGCCCAAGGTGGCATATGCAGAAAACGTTGGCGAAAATGAATGGTACAGGGCTAAGCTAACGTCCTCCACGTCATAGTCAGGCCGATATTCCTCGTTATCGTAAATTCTACTTGTGTAACTTCCGGTAAACTCAAGGTGAGTATGCCTGGAGAAAGCGTAGCTATACGTTGCGCTTATATCATGCCCGATAAAATCTTCCGATGGCTGGTTATCTTCAGGGAGATCAAATTCGGCGTCGGTGAATTCATATTCTATTTCGACGCTGTGTCTTACGTTAAACCTGTATCCAAGGGTGGTGCTATATACATTTTCCATGCTGTCGGTTAGATCTTCCCGGTCATTTTCAAATCTGGAATTCGTGTAACCCACGTCAACGTACCTGTCTCGGCCAAATTCCCAGCGAAGATCAGGGTTGAATCTGTTTCGCCAGTATTTGTTGCGACCTCGGGATTCACGAATGTCGTAAGTTGGTATTTCGCCGAGCGGCGTTTGGATAGTTTCTTCTCTTACGTCTCTCGGATCGTTTCCCTTCCTGAAATCATCTGTCAGGGATAGCTCCAGGTGCCGTGTCAGGAAATACCATGCGTTGAGCGTTGCATCATGGGTTGTGGTATTGTTTTCATCGTAATCCTGGTACCTGTTTATCCCTAACTCGTAATCAAGTTCCAGCCCTCGCCTCTCATCAAAATAGTCAATCGTAATTCCTGGTGAATAGACCATAATTAAGTCATCTTTTTCGTTGTTGGGATCAAGGTCTATATTGGTATCGTAATAAGCTTCAAGTGAAAACCTTGGGGTGACAGTTACCTGTGCGGCGGCTTTGGCATGACTTGGAACTAAGAAGGACAGGGTGGGAAAGAGCATCAAAATCATCAAAAAGCTTCTACCTGTTATATCCTTCCACTTCAAGCTTCACCCTTCCCCATTGAGTTGTTATTGAAGGAATAGAATTAGTATAATAATTAGCTATTTACATTTAATCTCTCATAAACGCAAGAAAAATTGTTGCGTTTACCACTTTTTTTACCTTATCCACAGACCGTTTCTGTACCTGTACCCCATTGATTCCATGACTCCCCTGGCTTTTGTGTCCTTCGGGTTAAGGTAAGCTACTAGTTCATAAATCAGTAGGGCCTTGTCTTTGAATCCATTTTTTTCGCACCATCTTGCAAGTTTTTTCAGGCTGGCAGCATTGTTAATATTGACCCGGCTAACGAGCTTGTTGTATTCTGCGGCCTTTCGAGATTCTTCCGAGTACTCAACGGAGATTACGTTGGTTTTCGATAGAACGTAAGAACTTGTTTTACCTTTAACGTAATAGTAGTTCCCGTCAAATTCAGTAACCCCTTCTACCTTTTGTCCGCCCTTGATCGTAATGATCCTACTATTGAGCCTATCCTTTATTGGAGCTTTCTCTCTGAACCACTTTTTGTGGAGTTCCACTATTTTTGCCTTGGCCTCTTTTACGTGTCTTCCTTTTGGATACTTGACCAGGTACTTGCTCACAATTTGTAGTGCTCGTGGAATACTCTTGGTTTGAGATGCAAGACTGTTTAATTCTTCCCAGGTAGCATCATCTTTCTTTTGAGCTTCCATCTGGGCCAGCTTTTTCTTTTGATCTATACGTTTTTTTTCGATTTGCTGAAGAGCTTCCCGTGCAGCAAGAACGTAATTTCCTTCCGGGTATTGAGCAATATAATCCCTGTAAGCGGCTTCGGCTTTGTCCAAATCATTTGCCGCTTCTTCGGCCTTCTTCTTTGCACGTTCAAAATCCTCCTTATCCAGGGCGGCGAAACATCTTGCCTTTATTTCTTCAAGCTTGGCCTTCTTTTGCGAATCCGCCCCGAACTTTTCCATGTTTTTTTCAATCAGAATCAAGGCCTTTTTCCACTTTCCGTCCTTTTCGTAACCTTCGATTTCTTTAACAGATCTACTGAAAATCAGATCCGGTATATGAGCGAGTTTTTCTTCAACTTCTTCTTTATAACGTCCTTTCGGATACTTTTTCAGGTAAGATTCGAGGTACTCCTGGCAATCTTCGTATTTTTCACCTGCTTTTTCGCAGGCAACGAGGGCTTGTTGATAACTCCTTTCGTCCATCCTCTCTTGAAGTCTCCTGAGAGCTTTTTTTATCTCCCTCTTGTATCTCCCGCGGGGATGAGATTTAATGTAATGCTCCAATGCCAGCTTGGCTTTTTCAAGGTCATCACCAGCCTTTTTTTCTGCTTCCAGTGCTTTCTTATAGTCGGACTTATCAATAATCTTGGGTAATTCGTGAAGTTTTTGCCTCACCGTCGGTGCGAATTGACTCTTGGGGTATCTTGATAAGAAGTTCTTATACAGTGCTACTCTTTTTCGGGGATCTTTTGTCTTGTCCGCGAGTTTCGTGAGATTCATGAAGGCATCCTTGTCACGTATTTTCTGGATGGAGGAGTAATAGGTAGCTACAACAACTATTAAACCCATGATCACTAGG
>JALSTM010000146.1 GCA_026983715.1 Desulfobacterales bacterium | reverse complement strand
CTTATTTCTGCATTCCGAAAACGGAACCACAAGGTTGCAGCCTTTAAGAAAGGTCCTGATTACATAGATGCCGGATGGTTGGCCAAGGCTTCAGGCAGCCCGTGTTATAACCTAGATGCCTTTTTGATGCCAATAGAAGAAATCCTTGATTCTTTTAAGACTGCGTCCATTCAGTGTGATATCGCTATAATCGAAGCCAACCGCGGCCTCTTTGACGGCATGGATATCAAGGGAACATGTAGCAGTGCTGAACTTGCCAAGGTTTTAAGAGTGCCGGTGGTTCTCATAATTGATGCGACTAAAACTACCCGGACCGCTGCTGCCATGGTTAAAGGTTGCCAGTGCCTTGACCCGGAAGTCCATATTTCGGCTGTTATTTTAAACAGGGTTGCAAATCCCCGACACAGATCGGTACTAACTGCAGCTATCGAAAAGTATTGCGATGTTGAGGTTGTGGGAGCGGTACCGAAAATAAAGAGCCAGGATTTTCCTGAAAGGCACATGGGGTTGGTGACTTCCCTGGAACACGGAAAGATCGAAAGTTCCATTTCTAGAATGGAACAAATAATCTCGGAAAACGTTGATGTTGACAGGCTTTTTGAGATCGCTTGCAATGCTCAAGCGTTCTACACATCCAGGGAATCTCAAATTAAATATTTGAAAACGTCCCACCACAGAAATCTCACCATTGGGGTAGTACAGGATTCGGCCTTCCAGTTCTATTACCCAGAAAACATTGAGGCTCTCGGGAGAAACGGGGCAAAGATCGTTCCCGTGACAGCCTTATCAGACAGGCAACTCCCCAGGGAACTTGATGCTCTATACATCGGAGGAGGTTTCCCCGAAACGCACGCTCAAGCCTTGAGCAATAACCAAACTTTCAGGAAATCAGTAAAAAGGGCTATTGAGGGAGGGCTCCCGGTCTATGCCGAATGTGGGGGTCTTATGTTTTTAACTGAAGCTGTAGTATGGCAGGAACGCACTTTTCCCATGGCCGGCGTAATCCCCGGAATAGCACTTATGGAGAAGAAACCCCAGGGACATGGTTATACGGTTCTCGAAGTTTCCAAAAACAACCCATTTTTTCCCACAGGGTTGCAGATGAAAGGACATGAATTTCACTATTCGAGGTTAATTCACCTCAAAAAAGAAAAAATAGACTTGATATTTACGCTCAAAAGAGGTACAGGTATTGATGAGGGGAGGGACGGAATAAGGGTAAATAATGCCCTTGCGACGTACACCCACCTTCATGCCAGGAGCTCCCCAGTTTGGGCGGATTCGTTTTTAGAGGCAGCAAGTAGGTATCACTTGAGAAAAAAACCACGAGGCTTTCTCAAGGATATCAAAATGACGGTTAGAGAGATGAGGCTAAACTTAATTTAAACGTTTCAAATCAACTAACACTTTCAGGAGGTAGGAAAACATGCCAACAGTTGAGTACAAAGGGAAAACATTCAATGTTGACGAGGACGGTTTCATCGACAGCTTTGATAATTGGTGTCCGGAGTGGGTTGAGTACGTAAAAGAATCCGAAGGAATCCAGGAGTTAACCGAGGAACATTGGAAGGTAATTCACATGCTTCAGGATTACTACAAGAAGCATGGCATTGCTCCAATGGTGAGGATTCTTACAAAGGTAACGGGCTTCAAATTGAAGAAGATTTATGAACTATTTCCATCCGGACCAGGAAAAGGCGCCTGTAAAATGGCTGGACTTCCAAAACCGACGGGATGCGTCTAAGAAACACGTCCGAGAAAAAATTTTTGTATCTGAAAGTCATTAACATGGGCTTGTAGCGTTTTTGCCGAAGGGGATGGCAGCGATTTTCCATCCCCTTTTTTATAATCACTACGTATTTGCGCAGTTTTTCACATCGAAGAGATAGAACAGACTTTCTGAGGGATATTTTTCACCATCAAGCCAGGGTATTTCAATTCGAATCTCAACTGTATTTCTTGAACGAAAGACCCTTTTAACCCGTGCTTTACTTGCCCCTCGGCAGTAAATTTCTCTTTTGTCAAGTTAGGTAAATGGGATCCAGGAACGCTGGTTAGCCAAAAACGCATCCACTTTCAGTGTATTACCCATTAAGAATACAGATAAACTCATATAATTAGGGAACCTCTGATAAATTTGGGTTTCCGGAAATCCTTCACGATAAAATGAAACTAATAGGAACAATCCAAAATCCGCTATTCCGGACGAAGCGGGGCGTAGAGGCGGAATCTAGATCCTAATAGGCTGATGCCTGATCAAGCCTGCCCCTGACTAGGTCAGAGGGGCGGCATGACGTGAAAGTGTTCCTTGGGTATTTGAGTAATTAATCAGAAGTTCCTTAAGTCATTTACTTTAAGTTCCGCAAAAAGTGTTGACAGCAAGTTAGAATTAGCTTAAATGTTCATCATTGAGACCAAATTTGCTCTAATTTTTTCATCAAACGTTGAACGTGGCTTCTTTGAAGCCTTCAGAGTGAGTCTCTGGCATTATTAATAATTCAAGAGGAGGTGGAAAACAAAATGTGGCAAGTTTCTGTTGACAAGGACAAATGTGTAGGTGACGGCGAATGTGTAGACGTTTGCCCCGTAGACGTATGGGAATTGGTTGACGGAAAGGCAGAACCTGTAAACGCCGAGGAATGCCTTGGTTGTGAAAGTTGCGTTGAGGTTTGCGAAGAAGGCGCAATTACGGTTGAAGAGGTATAACTAGAATTAAATATCCCAACTAACATCCATGGTGATTGCAAGAAAGCCAGAGCTCAGCTCTGGTTTTTTTGTTCTGAGAATTCTTTGTTGTAAACCTTTCCAGCCTTGAAACGTCACTAAAAACAAAATGTAAAATCATCCGGGAAAACCAGTGTGGAAAATTGTTGCGTAGATCAGAGTCAAGTGCGGGAGAATGTCGTCAAAGAATCTTTGGCCGGAGAGCCTAAGGATACGTTTTCTGATGAGCAACTGGTTAAAATGACTCTCAACGGAACTCCGGAGGCATTTGAGGTTCTGGTTCGCCGCTATCAGAAAAAAGCAATAGCGGTGGCACTGAGTATGACAGGGGGAAACTTGGAAGATGCAAGGGACATAAGCCAGGATGTGTTTGTGAAGGCTTTTAAATCATTGCGGTCATTTCGGTTCGAATCACTGTTCGCCACTTGGTTTTATAGGTTATTAATCAATCAGTGTCACGATTTCAATAGAAAAAGACGGCTGAGAAATATGGTTTTCAAAAGGCTTGAATTTGTCTTTAGAGCCACGAAAGAGGATAAGAATTACGAGGAAGAATGGGTTGATAACAGCAGGATCAGCAACGATCCCCAGAAAGAATTGGAAAGGAGTGAAACGCGTAAGATAATAAAAGAAGCGGTCAGCCGCTTACCTACTGGCCAACGAAAGGTGTTTATTTTAAAAAATTATCTTGATATGAATATCAAGCAGATATCTGAAATCACCGGAATGGCACCGGGAACCATTAAGAGTCACCTCTTTCGTGCAACCAGAAGGCTTAGGGAAAGCATAGGTCCTGTACTCGAGATTTAAAAATTTCAAACAGCAAGCTATTGATCAAAGAGGATACAAAATGAAAGATCGAAGAGTATGTAGGCACTTCCACGATGATTTGATTTTGCTTGCATACGATGAACCGATAACCCCGGAAAGAAAAAAGGAAATCGAAGGGCATCTTGGAAAATGTTCTGCCTGCAGGAACGAGCTTGCACAGCTGAGATTACTCAGGAAGAAAGTAAAAGAATCGAGCAGTCTTGATGATTTACCTGAAAAGTTCTGGGAATCGAGCTTGGAATCTGTAAGGGGAGAGATTTGTTTTAGAAATCAGACAACATCTCGTATTACACAATTTTTTTCAATGATTTCAAACGCCAAGCTTGTGGTCCCAGTAGTGGTAACCTGCCTCCTTTTGTTTGCTCTCATAATCGGTACTGGCTCAAGGAGAAGTTCTCCTAATAAAATAAACGTCTCCGGTCGAGCTAATGTGGCCAGGATTATTCAACCAGAGACAAATGATAAGCAAATTGTCGCCCAGATAGAGGTGCTTGAAAACCTTGACGTTTTAGAAAATATACTCAACATCGTAGAAAAAGAAAGGACAGACCAGGGGTAAAAAGTTATGACTACAAAAGATGTCAGACGAAGATTTTTGTTTATCGTGTTGACTTTATTTTCGGTCTTTCTGTTTAGCAGCATCTCTGAAGGCACAACCAAACTCTGTCGTCTGTGCAAAGATTTTTCCCGTTGCACCTCGCGAGATCAGTCAAACTTGAGATGGAATGCCGCCACCAGTTTTCCATTACCCCATCGATACGCAGCCAATAGGAACGAAGACAGGTGGCGACGACGTTGGAAGAGGTGGCAATCACTTTCCCCGGAAGAAAAGGAGCGGCTACGGTCTCGGTACAGACAGTGGAGAAGGCTGCCGCCGAGGAAGCGAAAAAAGTTGCTAAGTATTTATGAAACCCTTAAAAAAATGCCCCCCGAGGAAAGAAGAAAGTTAATCCCTCTGATCAGGCGGTGGAATACGCTTACCCCGGAAGAACGTGGATATGTTCTGAAAAAACTCCGGCAGTACGGCTTCGATAACTCCCCCAGAAGCATATAGAGTCTCCTCAATTATCCAGCGAAATTCAGCTAAGCGTCTTGACACAGGAGAGAATTTCAGATATAAGTGAATGAGTACTCATTCAAATCAAAAACTAGGAGGTGCGCCATCAAAAAAAGAGGCAGAAAAAAATCACCGGAAAAAAGAAGAAATATCACTCAAGCCGCCATTACCGTCTTTAGCCGCGTGGGTTATCACAAAGCAAGGATTAAGGATATCGCAAAGATATCCGGAGTAGCGGAAGGAACAATTTACATCTATTTTAAAAACAAAGAAGACCTGCTCATAAGCATTTTTAAAGAGAAAACCAGGGAAACCATAGAATTCTTTAAAAGCGAAGTGCAAAAGGAAGCAACTCCCCTCGACAAGCTGAAACGACTTATATCCCTTCACCTGGAAACATTCGAAAAAGAAAAAGACCTTGCCAGGCTCTACCAGCTTGAACTGCGTCAAAGCGTCAGGTTGACCAAAGAATACTTTAAGGTCGAACACAAGGAGTACCTTGATTTGATGGGGGAGATTATCAAGGAAGGGAAAGAACAGGGGGTCTTCAGAAAGGATATTAACGAGAGCATCGTTAAGCGAGTGATTTTTGGAGCAGTGGATGAAGTTATCACCACATGGGTTGTTTCCAGCAAGGAATACGATTTAACATCAGTATATGAGCCACTTACGGATGTGCTCTTAAAAGGACTGTTGAATCCTGAAAAATAAGAACCTCTCATAGGCAACAGGAGCAAACCATGCCACAATTGCTTGTTGATCAACGAGACGTTAAGTTTATCCTCTATGAGCAACTCCAGGTACAGAAGCTTTGCGAACACCCACGATTTTCAGAGTATTCCCAGGAAATGTTTGACATGGTAATTGAGCAGGCAAGGAAGCTTGCCGAAAACGAATTTTATCCTACCAACAGAATGGGAGATCGCGAGGGTGTTAAATTTGAAGATGGCGTAGTGAAGGTTCCCGAATGCTATCACAAGCCTTACAAACTCTATTGTGAAGGTGGCTGGTTATCCATTAGCGATCCAATTGAGGTCGGTGGCCAGGGTTTTCCTTTCGTTATAGGAAATGCGGCCATCGAGTTTTTCTCAGCCGCTAACTGGTCTCTCATGATGTACCCGGGACTCACCCACGGTGCAGCAAGACTTCTTGAGAAATACGGCACACCTGAGCAACAGGAACTCTACATGTACAAGCTTTTCAGCGGTGAGTGGGCGGGAACCATGTGCCTGACAGAGCCAAATGCTGGAACGGACGTCGGAGCACTCACCACGAAGGCCATCCGAAGGCCAGATGGTAATTTTAACATCGTGGGTCAGAAGATATTTATCTCCTCTGGCGCTCATGACCTGACCGAAAATATAGTGCACATGGTACTTGCCAGGATAGAGGGTGCCCCTAAGGGAACGAAGGGAATATCAATCTTCATTGTTCCTCGCTTGAGATACGCTGATGACGGAAGCCTGATTGACAACGATGTTACGTGTACCAACGTTGAAGAAAAGCTAGGCATTCATGGTTCTGCAACGTGCGGACTCAGTTTTGGAGACAACGACAACTGCATCGGTTACTTGTTGGGCGAGGAAAATCGCGGCATGAGAATAATGTTCGACATGATGAATGAAGCTCGGCACTTTGTAGGGATGCAGGGGGTGGCTCTTGGATCCGCCGCATACCTTCATGCTCTCAACTACGCAAAAGAACGCCTGCAGGGAGTTCACTACACGCAGCTAAAAAATCCTGAAGCTCCCAGGGTACCTATAATTGAGCATCCTGATGTAAGGCGTATGTTGATGTTCATGAAAAGCACCATTGAAGGAACCCGGGCACTTCTCTACTACGCTGCATACTGCATGGACAGGGCTGCCATAGCAGAAACGGATGAAGAAAGAGACAAATTCCAGGGATACGTGGATATTCTTATCCCCGTTTGCAAGGCATACGGCAGTGATATGGGGTTTAGAGTGTGTGAAACGGCGATCCAGGTTTACGGTGGCTACGGATACTGTGTTGACTGCCCGGTCGAACAGTACCTCCGAGATTGCAAAATAGCATCCATCTACGAAGGAACAAACGGGATCCAGGCATTGGATCTCGTGGGTAGGAAAATAGCATTGAGAAGAGGACTCCTGTTCAAGAACATCCTTGGAGAAATAGAAAGGTTTATAAAGTGGGTGAGTACCAATTACCGCTTACGAAATGAAGTAAAACTCTTTTCCCAAGCAAAGGATTATCTCGTGGAGTGCACTAAGTTTTTTGCACTGAAAGGCATGACCGACGAATTTTTCATTCCGATTTTGTATGCTACCCCCTACCTGGAATTGTTTGGAGATGTGGCTGTGGGTTTAATGTTGCTCTGGCAAGCTACCGTAGCTGATCAAAAGCTCAATGAAATATTCGAAGACAGCTCCGCAAAAGACAAGGTCTCCCAGGCAGAAGTGCTACGAAGAAATCCCACGGCAGCTTTCTATCAGGGCAAAATCGCATCTGCCAGGTTCTTCGCAAACAATGTTTTGTCTCTGGCGGGAGGGAAAGCTCGAGCAATAATGACCGGTGAAAAAAGCGTAATGGAGATTCCTGATAACAGTTTTGCCCTGCCATGACAAATTCGGGAACACTAGTTTTGTCCGGTGCTTTTGACAAGGTATTCAGAGGATACATCCAGGAGGATCTTAAATGGAGAAACGAGAGGTTGTTTTAGTTGATGCCATAAGGACCGCGTTTGGAAAAGCAGGAGAAAAAGGATTTTTCTGGCACACGCGGGCTGATGACATGGTTGTCAGAGTCATTAGAGAACTTCTGAGGAGAAACCCCCAAGTCAAGCCTGAAATGGTTGAAGAAAATGTTTGGGGAGCAACCACCCAGGAGGGGGACCAGGGACTGACACTTGGGCGTACCAGCGCCATCCTTGCCGGACTTCCCGAATCATGTGCGGGGTTCTCTGTAGACCGGATGTGTGCCGGGGGAATGACGGCAGTTACTTGTGCCGCATCAGAAATTGCCCTGGGAGCATGTGATATAGCGATTGCGGGAGGGGTTGAGCACATGGGCCATCATCCAATGGGGGCAACAGCCGATCCGAATCCCAGGTTCCTAGCCGAACGCCTTGTTTCCGAAGACGCCCTGGTTATGGGTAAAACTGCGGAAAACCTCCATGATATGTTTCCTGAAATTACCAAGGAGATGGCAGACGAGTTTGCTTTGTTGAGCCAGAAAAAGGCCGCAAAAGCGTACGAAGAAGGCAAAATAGGACGTATGATAGTTCCCATGACCGTTTATACGAAAGAGGGCTGGGTTGTAGCCGACCGTGACCAACAACCGCGGCCAGACACCACTCTTGAAGCACTGCGCGATTTACGCACTCCCTTCAGAATTCAGGGTAATGTAACCGCAGGCAACTCTTCAGGCCTTAATGATGGAGCATGCGGATGCTTGCTCATGTCTGCAGAAATGGCAGAGAAGCTGGGTGTAACACCTAAGATGAAGCTCGTGGGGTTCGCCTACGCTGGCGTAAAACCTGAAGTAATGGGCCTCGGACCAATCCCGGCAACACACAAGGTATTCGAAAAAACGGGACTTTCCATCAATGATATGGACTTTATAGAACTCAACGAAGCTTTTGCGGTGCAAGCATTAATTTTTATGAAAGAATTCAAACTCAAAATGCCGGATGATCCAAGACTTAATCCCTGGGGTGGCGCCATAGCTTTCGGTCACCCGCTGGCATCGTCAGGGCCAAGGCTCATGTGCCACCTTATGCATGAATTTGCTGAAAGTCCGGAAGCCAAGTACGGTTTAACCACAATGTGTGTGGGACTGGGGCAGGGCGGATCAATTATATGGGAAAACTTACAACGCAAAAACAAGTAAAAGGCAGGAGCAATAAGCTATGGAAAAGTTAGAAACTCAATTTTACACGCAGTTCTACAATTCACCTGCTGGAAAAATTGCCCTCTTGACCATGGACAACGGGGCTGACTATAAGAAACCAAATACTTTCAGTGAGAAAGCTCTAAAATCCCTAAACGCAGCCCTCGATACAATCGAACAGGTAAAAGATATAAAAGGACTGCTCCTTACCGGTAAACCGTACATATTTGCAGCCGGTGCAGACCTTACCGCTATCCCCTTTATCACCACGTACGAACAGGGATACCTTGTGGGCAAGATGGGGCACGATACGTTCAAGAGGATTATGAATCTCCCCTTCCCTACCGTGGCAGCAATAAACGGCCTTGCCCTCGGAGGTGGCCTCGAAATAGCCCTTTATTGTAAATACCGTACCATTTCAAAAAGTGTCCCCGCTATCGCTTTTCCTGAGTGTTTTCTTGGCCTGGTTCCGGGTTGGGGCGGATGCACCCTTACAACAAAACTTATCGGCCCCGAGAAGACTCTTCAGCTAATAATTTATAACGCGCTAAACCAGAACAGAATGATCAACGGTACCCAGGCATTTGAACTAGGGCTCGGTGACAGGCTATTTGAAAATGCGGAATTCCTTGACGAATCCTTACAGTTTCTGATCGACATTATAAACGGCAAAACAAAGGTCAAAAGAAAAGAACCTGACTTTAAAAAAGCAAACCAACTTATCAAGGAAGCTCTAGCCTTCGTTGACAGCAAGGTTCACGGCGCTGCGATTGCTCCCTACAGGGCTCTTGAACTTATTAAAGGTGCGTGTTCGTGGGACATTGACACCGGGTTCGAAGAAGAGAACAAGGCACTTGGCGAGTTAATTAAGAGTCGGCAGTGTAAAGCTTCTATCTATGCCTTTGACCTAGTTAATCGACACGCCAAAAGACCTCAAGGTGTACCGGATTTAAAACCCAAGGAGATAAATAAAGTCGGCATCATAGGCGCAGGACTAATGGCATCGCAGCTTGCATACCTTTTCCTTTACAGGTTGAAGGTGCCGGTAGTTGTAAAAGACATAAAACAGGAAATTATCGACAGGGCCAAAGGCTATATTGAACAGGAATTAAAGAAAGCAATAAGCAAGGGGAAAATTGAGGAGACAAAGTTTAACTACATGTTAAGCTTGTTTAAAGGTACTCTTGATTGGAAAGACTTCGAAGATTGCGACTTCGTGATAGAAGCCGTTTTTGAAGACATGAAAGTCAAAAAACAGGTTTTCAAGGAAGCTGAAGAGGTAATCAGTGAAGATTGTATTCTTGCGTCCAATACTTCATCGTTGAGTATAACGGAGATGGGTTCCGAGCTAAAACATCCCGAAAGAGTTATCGGCTTTCATTTCTTCAACCCCGTGGCGGTGCTGCCCCTGGTCGAAATTATCCGAAGCAAGGAAACAAACGACCTTACATTGGCAACAGCATTTAGCGTGGCCAAAAAAATTAAAAAAACAGGCCTTCTCGTAAAAGATTCGCCGGCCTTTCTCGTAAACCGAATCCTGACCAAGATGATGGTTGATTGCCTGGAAATAGTTGATAACGGGGCAACTTTCCAGGAAGTGGACGAGGCCCTTCTTTCCCTCGGACTACCCATTGCCCCCTTTGATCTTCTAGCCCTTGTTGGCCCGGCAGTCGCTTACCACGTGTTGGAGACACTAAATAGGAGTTTTGGTCCTGAACGGTTTCCGCTAAATGAAAACTTCAAGAAAATGATAGAACTCGGTAAAACCTCCGTCTACCTTCCGAACAAAAAGAAAAAGACGGTAGACCCGGAGATAGAGAAACTCTGGCTGCGGAAAGGTGATTACAAGTACAGAAAGGAAGAAATCCTTGATATCGTGCTCGAGAATTTAACCAAAGAAATTGATCTCATACTGAAGGAAAAAGTAGTAGCCAGTTCAAGGGATGTGGACATGGCAATGATTCTTGGAGCCGGATGGCCATTTTTCATGGGTGGAATAACCATGTACCTTGATCTGGTTGGTATTACCCCCAGGGTTTTGCAAAAGGTTTTTTTTAGCTTTTAGGAGTTTTTCTAACGGGACGGGGGACCATGGAGTCGGTTCCTCGTCCTTTTTTTATCTTTTTCCCTATCTTACCTGAGACTTCCCCCTTGTACACCTTTAGGCGCTTTAACCTCTTTACTTCTCCGTACTTCCCGTAACGACCCCTACGAGACATTTTTTATTCCTTTCTCATTTGGACCAATGCCTGCCGCGAATTTCCCTTTCGCCACGGTTAAAACGGTCGGCTAGCCGGCGGACCGTGTTTCCCATTCCCACGGTTAAAACCGTGGGTTAAAGCCTAACCCTAGTCGGGTGATGAGTAAGGTAGCCCACAATTTCAGCCGTGAGAAGAAACACCAGTGAGCCCTGCTGTCCTACCTCTAGGACCTTGCCTGATTTTAACCCATAGTTTTAACCGTGGGGATAAATAGCATGCCTAACCAACGAACCGATTCATCGGTTTCCTAGATTTCATTCCTACTATTTCGCAAAGCTCGCTTTTAATGAAAATCCCTGTAACCTATCGAAATTATAAGGTGCTAAAATATTATGTAAAGCTTTTGTGTTTCTGTTTCTTCCATTTTTGTAGCTCAATAACCGTTTTCATGCTTCGTTGTGGCGCGCAAGAGCAATGGGATGTCTTAATAAACCTCTGATTGATTCCATACATAACCTCGATAAATAACTTATCTTATTGAGCTCGCATAATAATAATTAGACGTGTAGAGATCATGAGGCAAAAGAGTCGAGTTTCTTTTTTATACAGTTCAACTAGATACGAAAAGTAAATAATCTAAGGCAGCAAAGCCGCAACCAAAACCCAGGACAAAGATTGATGGTTTCGTAAAAAGTCCAAAAACCGGTCATTGCGAGGATCCCACACCCACTTTATGATAATGTTTTCGAGTTAATATCCGGATGTATGGCTTAAAGTGGGTGTGGGAGACGCGGCAATCTCATCAGCAAGAGATTGAAGATTCAGGATTAGGGATGAATCAGCTTCTGCTTTACTCCTTAATCCATCAAGTCCTACTCCAGTCTTACCCCCATAATCAGTGAGATTGCTTCGCTTCGCTCGCAATGACAAAACAGGAGGTTTTTTGCGATACTGTCAGGATTAAGACACGCTAAAGCGTTACATGTTTATAGGGAAGTATTCTAAAGCACAGTCATTGCTTCTCCCGCAGCCACTTCCTGCGAATTGTTGAAGCAATGGCAAATAGTCTCATCTGAAATAGGTGCGGGAGAAGCAATCTCCAAGGCTTTGATATTCCAACGAGATTGCTTCGTCTCCCCCCAATGACAGAATCCTGAATCCGTGATCGTCCACCTGGGCCGCACATGCAAGGAAGAGCCCGGCGGACTATAGTATGCTATGTCTGCTGGGCGATGACGCCGAAGATGCGGTGCAGGCGGACGACCCGCAGGGCATAAAAAGATCGCTTGACAAGATAAAGAATAATCCACCCTAGCTATGTATCTAATAATGAGTAATTTAAATATGTTATACAAATTAGCCATAAAGTTTCGTCACGGATTCAGGAGAATGTTACAGACGTTTTTTAAGAATCGATACACCAGTTCTAGTAACTCTAATTTATCAGAGTTTCCTCAATTTAAATTGCATCCCAGTGACTTTGCTTTGTATACTAAAACCAATGAAGCTCCTAGGAACTCCAAAAGGCATCGTCCCAAAAAGAAGTTAGAAGAGATAAAAAATCAATGAACACTTCAGCAAAAACTATTGATCCGAAGAAAGTCAAGATGATCTGGCTTGCCATGATTGCAAGCATAATTATCTACACCGGCTTCGGTTACGTGTATATGACAAGGATACCTCACCAGCAGTCCATACTAACGCACGATGTTCTTGCGAAGCTGAGGCTTGCCCTTTACCTGTTCTCCCTCGTCCTTCTATTTGCAAGCATTAAACTAAGCCGTAAAGCCCACCGAAGTATTCGACCATCTCCTGACCGAAAAGTATTCTTAAACACGCAGGGAATTCCACATGACCCTTTTACTCCTTCCACGTCACCCTACACTTCGGGGAATCTTGCTTCAGGCTATCCATTGCTAGTTATATCGTGGGCACTTACCGAAACCATCGCCATTTTTGGGCTTGTTCTCACCTTCGTCGGTGGCAAGGCACCCGATTTATTTGGGTTTTCTCTTGCTGCATTTTTCCTGATGATTATTAATCGCCCGAAGATACCAGAGGGCGTATCCAGCTCATTTTCAAGCATTGAACCTTCGTAACAATAGCTTGCATATTGCAAGGATCAATCATCAGCACGTACTTCCCAAGGAACATTTGATGATTAATTACCCAAATAACTCGTGACCACTTGGACTTCATGCCGACCACCTGATCAACGGTGATAGGTTCAGGCTCTTAGCTCCGGTCGGAATCACCGATTTTGGATCGTTCCTTTTAGCCTTTTTTTCTTTTATTGGAGTTTCTGAAATCCGATCTTATCAGGCGTTCCCTAAATAGCTTTGTGACTCATTAGCAAATCAATCAAAGCATAAGAAAAACCGATGAATCGGTTCCGCCAACAGTCTCTACCCCATACCCACGGTTAAAACCGTGGGTTAAAGCCTAAGGCAGCGAAGCCGCAACCAAGTTTGAACCGCTAAGACGCTAAGAGCGCAAAGGGATATTCTTTTTTCCTTGAGCAGTGTGTAACTGCTCAAGGAAAGAAGCCTGCCCTTCAGGCATGCTGTT
>JALSTM010000145.1 GCA_026983715.1 Desulfobacterales bacterium | reverse complement strand
TTTGAACTTGCTGACGGCGGGACACTTTTCCTCGACGAAATCAGTGAAACATCTCCATCCCTCCAGGTCAAGCTCCTCAGGGTATTACAGGAAATGGAATTCGAAAGGGTTGGAGGCGGTAAAACTCTCAAAGTAGATGTTAGGGTTATTGCCGCATCTAATACCAACCTGAAAATGGAAGCAGAAAAGGGCAGATTCAGGATGGATCTCTACTATCGGCTGAATGTTGTTCATATAGATGTTCCTCCTTTAAGAGAGAGACCTGACGATATACCACTGTTAATAAATCACTTCCTTGAACGGATGCAGAAAGAAACAGGAAGAAAAGGTCTTTACCTAAGTAATGAAGCCCTTAGAAGATGTCTTCTTTATCACTGGCCCGGAAACGTTAGAGAACTTGAAAATACCATCGAAAGAGCAGTAATAATGGCAAGGGGAGATGAAATTGGCCCCGAAGATCTACCACCGGAAATATGGAGCGTGGAAGATGATGCCAAGAAGAAATCGGACAAAGACAAGGAAGATTCCCCCGATTTTCATGACCCGATAATTCCGAGGGAAGGAGATTTGATACCATCCCTCGGATTGAATCAGCGACAGGTTAAAGCGATAAATTTCGTTAAAACCCACGGCTTTATCACGAATGAATATTACACGAAGATCAACAAGGTATCTGATCGCCACGGAAGAAGAGAATTGTCTCAGATGGTCAGCCTCGGTGTTTTGAAACGGATAGGTAAGGGCCCCAGTGTTCGCTACATTCTATCTCAGGAATAAATATTTTGGCCGGACTATGACCGGATGTGGCCGGATTATGGCCGGATTATGGCCGGATTGAGAGTTTTTACGGCAACATTGTCAGAAGGCAAATTGCCCATAGAATCCATAAGTCATTGATATAAATACCTTTTACACCCCCACATTGATTTATGATGCAAATACTCGGAACATGGCACGCTTATTGCTGTCTATAAAGGGCAAGTTACGAGGAAACCGGAAGATTCCGGCAAAACTCTTCATAACTCTTTTTCTCCTTTCTTTAGCTGACTGGATATGGCCCCATCCAGTTAGCTTTTTTTATGCCCGCAAATAGAGGTTACCTTCTAGAGTCTGGATTAAGAAATGGGGATGAAATTCAGCTTGAGGAGTGAAAGCGAAGGTCCAGAATTCTCCCGGTGATATATCTTTAACTTTCTGCCAATACCCAGGACAGTTGTCGGTTTGATATTGTTCCACCTGCAAAGATCCTTCACTGTGACTCCTTTTTTTCTGGCAATATTCCAAAGGGTATCGCCGGATTTAACCACATAAAGATCAAAGGCTTTCCCGGAATTGGCAAGTTTCCTGGCCTCGCTGCCCTTTTTGCTGGCGCTTGTTTTTTGCCGGCCAGCGGATTTGCCACTGTTTTTTCCAGGTCTTCCCTTGCACCATCGGAGTTTTCTCCCGGGGCGAAGGATGGTTCTCCTGGAAATTTTATTGAGCTTGCACAGGGAAGTAATCGGCACCCCCAGATGCCTCGATATTTTCCAAAGAGAGTCACCCTTTTTGACGATGTATATGTTACAGCATGACCGTTTTTTTATTCTATCGGTAATTATCGTTTTTCTGGAGCCGTAAGAGGCAAACTTCGCCGGAGCATAAATCTTTAGCCTTTTTCCTATCGACAGTGTCCGATTCTTGCTGATGCCGTTCCACTTGCATATGTCGTATATTGAGACGTTGAATTTCCTGGCAATGGAACTCAAAGTATCACCACTTTTGATCCAGTAGAAGACGGTTTTCGTTTTACTTGAAAATTGAGGAACGGTTGCTCTGGGAAATCGAACCACATTCTTGGTCAGTTTCAGTTCAAGCGGCGAACCGGAATCAACATTACAGTACATACACGGCCATATTATGCGGTGTTCCGGGGAAGGAAAGATCTCTGGACGTAGAAACCTTGCGAGCATAATATTTCCAAGGGGCTTGTAGCCCACCTTGTAAACTTTTATCGACGTCCCTGGCTCTATGGTGTTACGCTTGAGATGATTCCAATCCCTGATTAAGTTCTCCCTAATTCCCAGGTACTTTGAAATCTCTGCTACCGTCACCTTCCTTTTAGCAGTATAGAGGTATTCATGGGGCAGGTAACCTTCTTGGCATGCTGCAATGATAAAAAGATCTTCTTTCGAAAGCTTACCCCACCTTTTCCCTGCGATCTCCGACCAAGGAGTCTTAAATCTTACATGCAAATGAGTGGAATGTTTTCCATCGTGACGAACTATTGATTTGTACCTGCATCCACTGGCCCACTGGAAACCTCTTTTTAGAAACTCCTTGTCGACCCCATGTTTTAGAGCATAACGGCATAGAACCCTTTGTAGGCGAAGGTTGAGAAATATGTATTTAACATTCTGACTCCGGAGCAGGCTCTCAACAAGGGTCCATGTTTTTGCAGGGTCAAGGGTTCTAGGGGTCATTCGTACAAGCCCAGGGAGTTCAATGTTGTTCCTTGCATACATACCGATATCGGCATCTCTTCCATTTTGGTGAGATTTGTGAGGCCAGAACCTACCTCCGTTGGGCAATGAAAAATCTCCGAGCTTAAGATCACACGTATTCGGGTATTTCTCTTTAACGGTAAAAATCGCGGCAAGGACTCCGCCGATCACCTCGGGGCTCGTATAACTCCGCCTCACAGACCTTAACTTGTATCCTCCAAGCCCCTGGGGAAAGGGAATACCATTTATTAGTCTTCCCCTATTAGGCCTGCCGATGGAAGCAGTTACACAGGGAATGCTTGAAGTGTTATAAGCGTAGACATTCCAGGGTAGGAACAAAACGATGATAAATATAGACAAAATTATTCGCCGCCACTGAAACACATCGGCTGGTTCCATAGCCACCCG
>JALSTM010000144.1 GCA_026983715.1 Desulfobacterales bacterium | reverse complement strand
TTCTCCATGGCAGGAAAAACATTGTGCACGGAGAATTTAAAGCCCTAGAAGGGTGGCAAAAACTCGGCGGTGTGATCCATGTTAGCCAGGGTCCTATCGGAAAGTCTCCCAGATCAAACCCTGCCACTTATATTGGGCTTTTCAGCCAGATAAGGGCACTTTTCGCGCGGTTACCCGAGTCCAGGGCTCGAGGCTTCAATGCCAGCAGGTTTTCCTTTAACATTAAGGGAGGACGATGTGAGATGTGCAAGGGTGATGGACAGTTAAGAATCCAGATGCATTTTCTCCCAGATATTTACATAACCTGTCCGAGTTGTAGTGGATCGAGGTACAACAGCGAGACACTGGAAGTAAAATACAAGGGGAAAAATATCAGTGAAGTACTTGATTTGACAGTTAATCAAGCCCTGGAGCACTTTGCAAACATTCCAAGTTTTCAGTCAAAACTTCAGGTCCTAAAGGATGTGGGTCTAGGTTACATCAAGCTAGGACAACCAGCCAACACCCTTTCTACGGGAGAATCTCAGAGGGTTAAGCTGGCGAAAGAACTCACCAGGAGATCGGGAAATAACATCTTGTTTTTACTTGACGAACCCACCACCGGCCTTCACCTCGATGACATAAACAGACTCCTTGAAACCCTTCACATGTTGGTTGACCGCGGCAACACTGTGGTAACAATAGAACATAACATGGACTTTGTTTCCTCAGCGGACTGGATAATAGATCTTGGTCCCGGGGGAGGCGAACAAGGAGGCACAATTGTAGCGGAAGGAGAGCCTGAGAACGTGGCCGAGAATGAGCTCTCCTTAACCGGCAGATATCTTAAGAAACTGTTACTTCCTTGAACCCCTTAAGTACCGGAAGTAGATAAATGGTACGCTATACTATCAAGTTTAATGGTAAAATCCACGTTTTCTACATGACAGCATTCGGGTACTTGAATCTGGGCAGGAGCAAAGTTAAGAATGCCGTTTACACCGGCTATGATGAGCTGATTTGCAACACTTTGAGCAGCAGACGCAGGGGTAGCAATAACACCAATGTGTATGTCACATTCTTTTACAACTTTCTCCAGGTCATCAATGTGGTGAATAATAAGGCCATTCGGCAATCTTTTGCCTATCTTGTGAGGATCAATATCAAAGGCAGCCGCAAAAACATAGCCATGCTTGATGAAGTTGCCGTGCCGAATTAGAGCTGACCCCAGGTTACCTACTCCGATCATGGCTATATTCCACGTTCGGTCAAGGCCCAGTATTTCTTTTATCTCCCTGATCAGATCTTCAATACGGTATCCAACTCCCCTTACTCCAAATTCCCCGAAGTAGGCCAGATCTTTCCTTATCTGTGCCGGATTCACACCACATTGCTTTGCCAACCTTTCAGAGGAAATTACCTTGATACCCTGTTCTTCCAGTTCTTCTAAAGCTCGAATGTAAATTGACAGGCGGTTAATTGCCGCCATTGGTATTTTTGGAAACTTCATAACCTAGCTTTCCATACCCCTTTATGTGATTTAATTCACTTTACAAATCACTTAAAAAGGCAAACATTTCAACAGTTTGCCTTAAAGGGATCATGGTTGCAATAATGCAACCACAATCCCGTTCATCTTCATTTAGTGACCAGCCGCCAATCCTACGAATCCCTGGATAAGCTTGGATACAGGATTAGCATAGATGAGGATGAGGCAGATAACAAGAGCATAAATACAAAGAGACTCAATCATGGCAAGACCGATCATCATGGTTACCGTGATCTTACCAGAAGCTTCTGGATTCCTAGCAATTCCTTCAACGGAGCTCTTAATGGACATTCCCTGACCCAGTCCACAACCGAATGCAGCAAACGCAATGGAAAATGCAGCAGCTACGGCAGAATAAACGAAGAAGTTTAATCCTGTTACCTTCTCCGCGGTCGTGGGTTCAGCAGCTAGAGCAATCGCAGCACAACCAAGAACCATGATTGAAGTTAGAAAAAACACCTTTCGAGACATAACAAACCCTCCTTTTAAATTGTTAGTTTTCTGGCCTTCTTCCCAAAAAGTTCTTCTCTTTCATTGAGTGTTTAGTGAGCTTCTTCAATGGCACCTGCAAAGTACATCATTGTCAACAATACGAATATAAACGCCTGAACAAAACCGGTAAACAGTCCGAGAAACATAATCGGTAGCGGCGCAAGATAGAGTCCTGCAAGGAAAAATAGGATTGCAAGGACAAGCTCTTCGCCGAAAATGTTACCAAAAAGACGTATAGAAAGGCTCAGCACCCTGGCGGTGTGCCCTATAATTTCTATCGGAAAAATTAGAGGCGAGAGCCACCAGATTGGGCCGAGGAAATGCTTGATGTATTTTGCACCATGTAACTTTACACCAATTACGTGAGTGTATATTACGGCAATAAGAGCACAACCAACCGTTGTGTTAATATTGGAAGTGGGACCAAAAAAACCAGGTATCATGCCCATGTAGTTGCACACCAGGATGAAGAAAGCCAGGGTACAGACAAGTGGAAAATACTGCCTTCCGGGTTCTCCAGTTATGTCCACCATAAAGTTTTCTATCCCGGATATAACCACTTCAAAGAAGTTCTGGCCTCCTGATTCCGGTACCATCTCAACTTTTTTTACAAGGAGCTTGGCACTTATTATCAGAAAAAGCATCGCAACCCATGCATATGTTACGTGCGGCAACAAGAGGTATTCAAGGAAGCTATGAGCTTCCTCGGCGCCGTGAACAACAGGAAGACCCAACTTCGAAAACAAAATGTTTAAAAATAAGAGTGGATGTTCCATGGCTTATCCTTCTCCTTTTAAGAAAATTTTAACAAATTCGCTTATCGCAACACCCATGATTCCAAGCATTACTGAAGACAGCCCAACCAATAACCATACGGGATTAACAACATCTTTCTTAATCAATATAAGAACAATTACTGCCAGAATGAGGAACCTGGCATAATACTTGACAAAAAGCCCTACTTTTGAGGGAACGGCACCCTTTGTGTCCAGGGCTTTTCTTAGCTGCCTTTTCAAAAGCTCGAAATTTGCAACTATCAGCAGGCCCCCCACAAATATGCTTAACCCTACGCGATAACTTCCGAAAAAAAGGCCCGCTACAACCAGGAAAATGAATATTATCCTTGTCAATAATTCAACGCGTTTGAGTAATTTTTCACCTTCTAAAAGTTCCATCCAGGCTAAAGGGCCATTTTACTGACCCTTTTGATCCTTTTCCTGCTTTTTCATATAACGGAAATAGTTTCTAAATCCGGCTATGATTCCGAATACGGTAAACAAGAGAGTTAACCAAGGTCCCGTGGAAAATTTTCTATCAAGCCATACACCTATTGCAACCCCTATAAATATCGAAAAAGCAACAGTAAAACCAATGGAACTGGCAAGACCTATGAGCTTAATGGCCTTTTTTGTCTCTTTTTTCATCAAAATCTCTAGTAGGGGTCTCAGATCTCCAGGGAAGATCGTGTAAATTATCACATGCAACCTACCACAGGTACCATGGCAAGTCAAACTAAAATTTAACCCAATTGATTCTTTTTCCACAATATCAAGGAAAACCGCGTAGGTAAACAGCTTTCAATAGAAAACCAGGGTTCTTGACATGAAAGATACGTTTCAAGAAAGCCTTTTCTCACAGAAAAATCTCATCAACAATGTCATTGAACTGGGTATTTCTCGTTGCTCATTTTTTCCCTTTCAGAAAAGATGTTTTCCTTTGTGTTTTTACCAGAAATCTGCTAATTTACGTAGAATTTATCGATTAAGTGAATCTAATTAAAAAATCATCCAAATTCAACCGTATTATCTTTGGTTTTCAACGATTTTGACAAATTGATTGTGCTTTATATCTTGTCATAGTGATACGGGTGATTTCTGGCGATTTAAGTTGAATTAAATGTTAATAATTTTAGCTGTTTTTATGGGTAGTTAAATTAAGTTTAAACAATTAAACCATTCTTATTAAGGCTATTAAAGTTTAGATATATACACAAAAAAAACAAATTCAATAAACGTAACCACCATCAACAAAAATTACAATAAATCCAAGGATTCTTCGAGAAGGGATTCAAAAAATGAAATTGACGGTAAGGAAACAAGATTTTCTTGAAAAGCTCATGAGAACCCAATACGTCCATGAAAAAAAAAGTACCCTTGATATTACCGGTTGTGTCCTGCTTACAACCAGGGAAAAAGAAATTGAGATAATAGCCACCGATCTTGAAACAAATTTTCGAGATTACTGTCCTGCCGACATTTTAATAGACGGATCCATAGCAGTTAATTCAAAGAAACTCCTGGAAGTGGTCAGAGGCATTATTGGTAACAACGTTACCCTTGAAATGACCCCCGAGGAAAACATTCTGGTAGTTGAAGGAGGGAAGTCAGTTTTTAGACTGCCTACAAGATCTCCGGAAGATTTTCCCTACACACCGTTTTTCGATGATCATGAACTTATCCAAATGGAAGCTCCGGAATTTAAGACCATGATAGATAAGGTACTCTTTTCAGTTCCGACGAGACGAACAAGATCTAACATTGCCGGCTTAGTAATAAAAGAAAACGTACAGCCCGGTGAAACCGAGGAAGGCACTCGTATAGTAAGTCTTGAACTCTTTTCCATAGATATACATCGTATGGTAAGGATTGTAAGAGATTTTGAAATGCCACAACCCCTTGATATTTCAGACGGGATAGTTGTTCCGAAAAGAAGCGCGCAAGAACTTTCCAATATACTGCAAGATGCCGAAATGTTCCACATTGGAGTTTCTGATAATTCGCTGGTTGTAAGGAAAGGATCATGCAGTCTCACAATAAGGCTTCTTAATTTTGAAGTACCTCAATTAAACATGAGTCCACTCAAAAACACCCCATATAATATCCAGGTGGACCGTGAGCACCTCCTGGAAGTTGTAAAAAGAATTGCTGTTATGACTTCAGAAGATTACAGGCACGTAACCGTTACTGTGAGCAATTCCTTTATCTCTCTTTCAATTAACAATCCTGGAGTTGGTGCAGCAGACGAAGATCTGGAGGTTGTTTATTCTGGTCCTACGATGAATTTTACTTTTAATGTTAGATACATGATAGAGGCTATTTCAAACCTCGAATCTGAAACAATTAATATAGGCATAATAAAAGAAGACGGACCTTTTATATTTACCGGTGAAAACGACAAAGGGTATATTAGTCTGTTGATGCCGTTAGTATTAATAAGTGAAAGTGAAGAAGAAATACCTGAAGAATAAATAAATTTTTCTCATCATCGATATAAAATAACTTTCATAACATAAAAAAATATGTTATATTTCAATGTTTAAAAAAACCTATTTTGCAGAGCATGGTTAATAAAAAAGAAAACGGAGCGAGAGAAATAACCTATGCCGAACACAGACATGGATAAAACAATTGATAACGTGGCTTCCGGGATTCCAGACAAAGCTAAAGATTATGATGCGAGTCACATTAAAATCCTGGAGGGATTATCAGCTGTGCGAAAGCGTCCCTCGATGTACATCGGAAATGTAAGTATAGAAGGCTTGCATCACTTGGTATACGAGGTAGTGGATAACAGTATAGATGAAGCCCTAGCCGGATACTGTACAGAAATAACGGTGAAAATTAACTCCGATGGAACTATCACCGTGGAAGACGACGGCAGAGGTATTCCTGTAGATATTCATGAGAAGGAAAATTTACCCGCGGTAGAAGTGGTAATGACCAAGCTTCACTCGGGTGGAAAATTTGACAATAAATCTTATAAGATTTCAGGTGGTTTGCACGGAGTAGGTGTATCGGTTGTTAATGCTCTAAGTGAATTCTTAGAAGTAGAAATAAGAAGAGACGGCAAAATTTATTACCAGCGCTACGAACGTGGTGAAACGAAGACTCCGCTGAAGGTTATCGGTGAAACAGAGAGGCACGGAACGAAAATTACTTTCAAGCCCGACCCGGAGATATTTGAAACAACTGAGTTCGATTATGATAAACTTGCAGCTCGCCTAAGAGAACTATCTTTTCTTAACAAGGGTATTAAGATAACGATAGAGGACGAAAGAAGTGATAAGAGTAAAACCTTTCATTATGAAGGTGGAATTATATCATTTGTTGAATATATAAATAAAAATAAAACACCAATTCATCAGAACGTAATCTATTTAAGCAGAGAAAAAGACAATACCTCGGTTGAAATTGCGCTTCAGTACAATGATTCATACGCAGAAAAAATATTTTCTTTTGCAAATAATATAAATACAAAGGAAGGTGGAACTCATCTATCAGGATTTAAAACTGGGTTGACCAGGGCAATAAAACAGTATGCAATAAAGAACGACCTTTTGAAAGGGAATGGGGAGAAGCTCACCGGCGACGATACCAGGGAAGGTTTGGCTGCAATAGTGAGTGTTAAGCTTACGAATCCCCAATTCGAAGGACAGACAAAGTCTAAGCTCGGGAACAGTGAAGTTAAAAGGTTTGTGGAAAGCCTGGTTTACGAGGAGGTAAGTGCGTTCCTGGAAGAAACACCTGATGTGGCGAAGAAAATTCTAACAAAAGTTATAGAAGCTTCCAGGGCCAGGGATGCGGCTCGAAAGGCCAGGGAATTAACCAGGAGAAAAGGTCTTCTCAGTGATCATTCTCTCCCGGGAAAGCTCGCAGATTGTCAGGAGAGAGATCCGGCGAAGAGTGAGCTTTTCATAGTGGAGGGTGACTCAGCAGGTGGGTCTGCCAAGCAAGGCAGGGATAGGAAATTCCAGGCAATTCTGCCGTTAAGAGGAAAGATCCTCAATGTTGAGAAGGCTAGATTTGACAGAATGCTTGAGAACCAAGAAATCAGGACTATGATAACTGCCCTTGGTGCCGGTATAGGGGAGGGTGAGTACAACATAGAAAAGTTGCGATACCACAAGATAATTATAATGACCGACGCCGACGTCGACGGATCCCATATCAGAACCTTGCTCTTAACCTTCTTTTACCGGCAGATGCCTGAAATTATAGAAAATGGACATCTTTACATTGCTCAACCACCGCTTTTCAGGGTAAGTATTGGAAAGAAAGAGCAGTACCTCAAGGACGAAAAAAGTCTACAACGTTATATCTTGAAAAGAGCCGTCAAAGGAAAAAAGGTAAAGGTAAATGGGGAGCTTTACGAAGGAAATGAGCTTCTTCGCCTCCTGGAAGCTATCGGGTTGTATCAAGATTGTATAGGTAAATTTGAGAAAGAAGGATTAAATGAGCAAGTACTGAGAATTTTATTCTATCTTTATGGATCTGAGAACATCTCCCGCGACGACTTTAGCTGGATAGACAATTTTGTTCATGAGTTAAATGCTGCGGGAATAAACTCGGACAAGGTTTTTGACAAGGAAAAGGGAGAGTACAAGCTGATTATTTCAGTGTCAGATAACCATCTGAAGAAGGTTATTGACATAGACAGGAAATTCTTTTCCAGATCAGACTTCAGAAAAGGCCAAAGTTCCTTTGAACAGATCAAAAACCTGTTTCTGGGAGAGATAATACTGTTGAACGGTCAGGACGAACGGCTTGTAGATTCTCCGAGTCAGCTGCTTGAACTGGTCCTGGAGGAGGGGCAGAAAGGTATATCCATCCAGCGCTACAAGGGTCTTGGAGAAATGAACCCTGAACAACTCTGGCAAACCACAATGAACCCGGAGAATAGATCTCTGTTACAGATAAGGATCGAGGATGCCATAGCGGCCGATGAAATATTTACAATATTGATGGGAGACAAGGTTGAGCCCAGGAGAGAATTCATTCAGAGTAATGCCCTTGAGGTTCGTGAACTCGATATATAAAAAGCGTGGACTGGTGTAGAAATGGCTGAAGCTCAAATTGCAAGAATTAGCATAGAAGACGAAATCAAGCAATCATACCTTGATTACGCGATGAGTGTTATCATTGGAAGGGCACTTCCCGATGTCCGTGATGGGTTAAAACCGGTACACCGCCGCATTTTGTACTCGATGTATGAACTAAAAAATGATTTTAACAAGCCTTATAAGAAATCGGCTAGAATCGTCGGTGATGTAATAGGTAAGTACCACCCCCACGGTGATGCAGCGGTGTACGATGCTCTGGTTCGAATGGCACAGGATTTCAGTCTCAGGTATCCGCTTGTGGACGGACAGGGAAACTTTGGTTCCATTGACGGAGATCCACCTGCGGCAATGAGGTACACCGAAGTTCGTATGACGAGACTTGCCCAGGAATTCCTTGCCGATATTGAAAAGGAAACAGTCGATTTTGTACCCAATTATGATAATTCCCTTCAAGAACCTGTTGTACTTCCTACCAGGATTCCCAACCTGTTGATTAACGGGTCTTCCGGAATAGCCGTAGGGATGGCGGCAAATATTCCGCCTCATAATCTAAGTGAAGTTATATCCGGCATAATTGCTCTAATTGACAATCCGGATATGCTTAACTCGGATTTGATGGAATACATTAAGGGCCCGGATTTCCCCTCTGCGGGAATAATCCTGGGCGAAGATGGCATCCGTGAAGCCTACGACACCGGAAGAGGAATCATAAGGGTGAGGGCCCGAACTGAGATAGAGACCAAAAAATCTGGGAAGAAAGCCAGGATTATCATCAGGGAGCTTCCTTACCAGGTTAACAAGGCAAGACTTCTAGAAAAGATAGCTAACCTTGTTAAAGAAAAGAGAATTGAGGGAATTAAAGAAATAAGAGATGAATCGGATAGGGAAGGGTTGAGGGTTGTCCTGGAGTTGCGATCAGGGACATTCCCCGAGGTGATATTGAACCAGCTTTACAAGTTTACGCAGCTAGAGGTGACTTTCGGGATTATTCTCCTTGCCATTGTGAACAACAGGCCTGAAGTACTCAGCCTGAAGGATGCCCTGCAGCATTTTATCGATTTTAGGCGCCAGGTCATAATTCGAAGAACGGTCTTTGATTTGAGGAAAGCCGAAGAAAGGGCTCATATCCTGCTCGGGCTGAAACTGGCCCTGGAAAATCTTGATGCCATTATTGATTTGATAAAGAAGGCGGAAAATCCAAAGGTTGCAAAGTCCCAACTAATAAAAGAGTATTCTTTCACTGAGGTTCAAGCTCAAGCAATACTCGATATGAGACTCCAGAGGCTCACCGGTCTGGAAAGAGAGAAAATTCTCCGCGAGTACGAAGAAATACAAAAGAAGGTAAAATACCTTAAATCGATACTCGCCAGCGATGCGAAGGTTCTTGAAATAATAAAAGAGGAATTGAAGGAAGTAGACCAAAAGTATGGTGATGACCGCAAAACAGAAATTGTACCCTACCACAAGGATTTAAGTCATGAAGACCTTATAGCCGTGGAAGACATGGTGGTAACGATTTCCCACGCTGGATACATAAAAAGAAATTCCGTTAGTTTTTACAGGAATCAGCGGCGCGGAGGTAAGGGTCGCACCGGGATGGGTACCAGGAGGGAAGATTTTGTTAGCAACCTTTTCGTTGCGTCCACCCATGACACGATACTGTTTTTTACAGACCGTGGACGTACTTACTGGTTGAAGGTATACGAGATACCACAAAGTGGACCGTATACGAAGGGCAAGGCGATCGTAAATTTACTCGATTTGCAGCCCGGGGAAAAAATAGCGACGATACTGCCGGTAAAGAAATTTGAAGAGGGTAAGTACGTGGTAATAGCAACGCGTAGAGGTCTTGTAAAGAAAACCCCCATAATGGATTATAGCAACCCGAGGTCGAGAGGTATTATAGGGGCAAAAATTGTTCCTGGTGACGAGCTTATTTCTGCGGTACTCACTGATGGCACTAAGCACCTCTTCCTGATGTCCAGGAAAGGTAAGTCGATTCGGTTTAAGGAGACAGATGTAAGGCCCATGGGGAGAAACTCCATTGGCGTAATAGGAATGGACGTAGACGGAAGTGAACTTGTCGGGATGGACATTATTGAGGAAAATCAGTACATTTTGGTAGTCACCGAAAAAGGTTTTGGCAAACGAACCATTGCTTCTCAATACCGCGTCCAGAGGCGGGGAGGGAAAGGTCTCATAAACATCAAAATAACGGAAAAAAATGGCCCGGTTGTGGGTTTTCGACTCGTAAAGGATGATGACGATGTCATGCTTATCACCAATACAGGGCGTATAATCCGTATAAACGTAGGGGATGTAAATCCGAAGGGGAGGGTAGTTCAGGGTGTAAAGCTTATTGATCTCGGAGCTGACGAAAAAGTGGTGGACATCGCTTCCGTCCAGGAAGAAAATGGGATAGACTGATCCCCGCGGCAGTAATAATTTACTGACGAAGGTGAAGGTATGGAAAATATAGGAGTTGTGGGAGCCGGAAGTTGGGGTACGACTCTTGCCAATCTTCTGGCTGTCAAAGGTTACAGGGTAGATCTCTGGGTCTTTGAAAAAGATCTCGTGGAAATAATCGAGAAGGAAAAAGAAAATAAATACTTTTTGCCCGGCTTTAAGCTTTCAGACAATATTTATCCGTCCAACTCTCTTGAGAAAGTTGTCTCCGGAAAAGACATACTTGTGATGGTTGTACCGTCTCAGGTGTACCGGAACGTGGCCCGCCAGATGATTCCATTCTTTAAAGACGATGCAGTTGTGGTCAGTGCCAGCAAGGGCATTGAAAATGAAACCCTCCTAACAATGACCGGTGTGTGGCAAGAGGTACTTTCAGGAGTAAAGAAAAAGATTGAAATAGCTACCCTTGGGGGGCCTTCCTTTGCCAGGGAAGTGATTCGCGAAATTCCCACCGCGGTTACACTTGCTTCTACTTATCCCTCGCTGGCGAGAAAACTTCAGAAGATTTTTTCAACACCTTACTTCAGGGTGTACACAAGTACCGACAAAATAGGTGTGGAGTTGGGAGGTGCTCTCAAAAACGTGATAGCCATTGCAGCTGGGATTACCGATGGGCTGGGATTTGGGCACAACACGAGGGCGGCGCTTATAACACGGGGACTTGCGGAAATGATTCGACTGGGTGTAAAGATGGGAGCTCAACCGCTAACTTTTGCCGGCTTGTCAGGTATTGGAGATCTTTTACTTACCTGTACCGGGGACCTAAGCAGGAACAGAACGGTAGGGCTTAAACTCGGACAGGGTAAAAGTCTGTCAGAAATCCTCGAAAATATGAAAATGGTAGCTGAAGGTGTGGCTACTACAAAATCCGTTTATAATCTGTCAAAAAAGATGGAAGTTGAAATGCCTATTGCTACCAGTGTTTACAAGATTCTTTTTGAAGGTAAGGAACCGATGGAAGCCCTGCGAGAACTAATGGATCGAGAGCTGAAGGCGGAGCTTTCTGAAGTCATCTCACCCTTGTAAGAAAATACTACCCCCTTCTCATAGGTTCTAATCTTATGGAAAATTACCAAGCTCTACAGTTACAAGTACCTGAAATTGCAGATGAACTGGCAGCCATTGTGGCCGACTATGAGGCTATTTTAGGTGCGGATGAAAGATTAGTTGGATTGTGGAAAAACCACCTTGATGCAGCGAAAAGGGCTACCGAAAGTAGAATTTTTAGGATTGCAATTGTTGGGACTGTTAAGGCAGGGAAGAGTACTTTCATTAATTCTTTGATTAAAACGGACCTGCTTAAAAGAGGTGCCGGCATAATTACCGCTTTTATTACCAGAGTAGTGGATTCTGAAAGCATAAGTGGGTTAGTTAAACTTAAGAGCTGGGAAGAGGTAAATGAAAATATCAGAACATCCCTACATGCACTTCCCCTTGGCGAACTCTCAAGGAAGCAAAGAAAGGTTATCTCCGGTTTTGACCTTCGCAAGAGCGATCACAGGGAAACACTGAAGATACTCCTTGAGCAATTAAAAAAGGAACAGGTTTTTTTTAGATCTGCTATTGATTCAAACGTACTTGTACTCAGTGCTTACCTTAGCGGTTTCCCCGAAGTATCCGGATATATAAAAGAAAATGAGCCGACCGTGGTCAGATTTAGTGAAAGTGATATTCATAAGCACCAGAGATTTGTTGGGGATGAAGGTGTGGCAGTTTATCTTCTGGACATGGAATTGCAGTGGCCCCTAGAGGAGTTTGGAAAAGCGCTGGAGCTTGGAGATTGCCAGGGTATTGATTCCCCTAACCCACTTCATTTTTCCCTGGTCCAGGATTACCTCTTAAAGAGTCATTTTATAGCCTACCTGGTAAATACTCGCATAGGTCTAAGAGAAGCTGACTTTAAATTATTAAAAGCTATAGAGAGACTCGGATTGTACCCAAACACCGTCTTCGTTTTAAACGTCGATTTTGACTCCCATGCTTCAATACAGGATTTAGACGATCTTAGGGGAAAGGTGAAAAGAGATCTTTCTTTTTTGGCTTTCAATCCACCACTTTTCAGTTTTTCATGTCTGTTTCACCTTGTGGAGGGCATGGAGGATAAAGTGTCAGCTGTGGAAAAGATGAGGCTAGAGATATGGAGAAAACAACGGGGGCTTGTTACCGAATCTGGGAATGAGTATGCTCGCTTCAAGAAATATCTGAAAGACGTAATAGAAGGTAAAAGGTGGGAGTTTATTGTACAAACGGCTTGTGCAAAATTGTTTCTACTTTCCGATAATATCCTGGATTCTGTAAAATTGAGAGAATCCTTGTTTGGTAGAAGTGAAGAAAAGCTAAGTACTATTTCGTCACAGATGGAAAATTATAACGATACCATTAACAGGCAGTTTGAAGCGGTGGGAAACATGCTAAGAGGATTGCAAGAAAGCTTGAGAAGAGATATTGGTAAAAAAGTGGACGATTTTTTTACCGGTGGTGATAATTCGGTTACAAGAATGGCACTTGACGCAGTGGACACCTTCCAGGTTGATAGCCAACTGGTGAGAAGCAAGATATCAGACCACAAGCAAATGGCTTTAAACATGTACGGGTTCTACCTTGAGTTTAAGGATCTCCTCACTACTGTTTTGGTGGAAAAAGTGAAATTAAATATCCTGGAATTTGCAGAGAACCTAAAAAGATCAGTGGTAGAAGACCTCGAAAAACAGGGAAAAGCTTACTGGAATTTGCTTACTGGTACCCTAAAATCGTACCAGAAGGAATTCGAATCCATGGGAATAGAACAGCCGTTTGAGACACCTGTCCCGTTTAGTCTAAACACTTCGGTTGACGAGCTGGAGGTTCCTTCCTTCGATAACCTTCTTTCCCAGGAAAGCGTTGGGAGAAGCGCTTTCATGCTAAGGTTTGGATTCAGACAAATGGCTCACTTTCTGGGGTCCATAAAAAAGAAAGTTT
>JALSTM010000143.1 GCA_026983715.1 Desulfobacterales bacterium | reverse complement strand
TTAACCATGAATTCATCGAGTTTATCCTTCTTGCGGGTGTATATTCCCGGAGTATCCAGGAAAATTATTTGGCTGGTATCACAGGTATAGATCCCCACTATTCTGTTCCTCGTCGTTTGAGGCTTCTGGCAGGTTATCGAAACCTTCTGTCCAAGAATCTGGTTGAGCAAAGTAGATTTGCCCACGTTGGGTGCACCGATGATAGCAACGAAGCCTGATTTGAAATTTTTCTCCCCGTTTACAACCCCGGGCAGTTTATTTTCCATTCTTTTTCTCCTATTCTGATCACGATTTCGGATTTAAGCTCTTTGCTACCCCTTATATCAATCCTTGGTACACTGTAAAGAGTCGCCCATCTTTTGAGGTTAACACCCTTGTGTCCTCGTACCTGGGAAAAAACCTCCGGCGGAACTCTTATCTCCAGGTACCCCTGATCCGGGGTAGCTTCTTCGAGAATGGCACTGACCAACTTGTTATAGTAAGCGGAGATAACCAGTTCCCCGAAAGCAGGATGATACGGACCGGCTAAGACAATACCGGGTTTATCAAACCAGGGTTCTGCTTGCAGTCCCATCCTTATTACCCGGATACCTGCTTTTTCAAAAGCAAGGTAAGCATCGAGCACCAGTTCTACGGCTTCGCTTAAACCGAGGGGCCGGTATTTTCCCTGTTTGTAAAGCTTCGCTAAAGATGATCCCAGGATCACCAACGTGGGGTAGATCCGGACAAAATCCGGCTTAATTTCGATAATCTCCTGAACCGTTTTATAAAAAGATTTTCGTGTTTCTTTAGGCAATCCTGCCATTATCTGTATTCCAAGCTCGTAGCTTCGATATTTTATCAGCTTAGAAGCTTTTTTCGTATCTCTTGAACTATGGCCTCTAGCCGCAGCCCTCAGCACCCTATCATCCATGCTTTGAGCTCCGAGCTCAATGGCTTTAACGGGATAGTTTGCCAAGAAATCGAGCTCCTCTTCGGTTATGCAATCTGGTCGCGTAGAAAAACGAACACCTTCTACGAGGCCTTTCCTCACAAACTCCTGGACTGTTTCAAGGAGTTTTTCCTGGACTTCCAATGGTAAAGCAGTAAAGGTCCCACCGTAAAATGCAATGTAGCTATTTTCTTTCTCCCTTTTTTTGGAAAACCTGAGGAATCTTTCAATGCTCTTTCTTACCATTTCGGTATCGGGATAAGAGACCGAATTTCCCGTTATCAGCCGTTGATTGCAATAAATGCACTTGTGCGGGCATCCCGCGTGAGGTATAAACACCGGAATAATAAACGGTTTGTCTCTCATTTCTTCTTTTTTTCTTTCAGAAGTACTCTGAGGGCTTCTTCCGCAGCTTTCTGTTCAGCCGCTTTTTTACTCTTCCCTACACCGTAGCCAACCTTTTTATCTCCTACTAGCACGCTTACGTAAAAAGTCTTGTCATGATCGGGACCGGTTTCTTTTTCCAATTCGTAGGTGGGGGTTTCTTTGTATTCGTTTTGCGTATATTCCTGGAGTCTGGTCTTGAAATCCCTGTTTAATACTTCAAGGGGAGACTTTGATCCCATGAACAACTGGCCAAATAGGTTCTTGACAACCTCCCTTAGTTTCTCATACCCGCCATCCAGATAGACTGCCGCGAGAACTGCTTCCATGCAATCAGCAAGAACCGAAGGCTTGGTTCTTCCCCCAGTAAGTTCTTCCCCCTTACCGAGCAAAATGGCGCTGCCAAGTTCCAGGCTTTCAGCCAGCTTTGAAAGCTGTTGTTCATTTACTATGAGCGATCTCAATTTAGACAGCTCGCCCTCAGAATATTGCGGATATTCGTTAAACATGATGTCTGAAATGGCCAACTCGAGAGCCGCGTCACCAAGAAACTCAAGCCGCTCATTGTCTTCAATTTTTTGAGACCCCTTTTCGTTAGAATACGACCTGTGAACCAAAGCCTGGATCAAAAGGTTCTCATTGTTGAACCTGTAACCAAGTTTTTTCTCCAGTTGCCTAAGTAATTCCTCATCTATTGTTAGCTGTTCTTTCGCATAGTTAGGAAAATTATTCTTCATGACTAAATTAACCCTCACTTACGTTCTAGAGATATCATTTCAATTCCGTCCAGATAGCGAAAAGGTTTTCCACGAAAAATTCCCTCGAAAACCGCTTCTTCTTTTACAACTCTACTCCCGGCAAGGAGATCGATACCAAATTCAAAAAGCACATTCGTCATGGGGGTTGATGGTCCCATTAAGATTTTATAGCTTCTCCTGTTACAATGCATAAGAATTTTACTTAGAGTTTTGTTTATGATGGTGCTCCCTGTAATGGCTACTAGTTCACACCTAGGCAATACCCTGTATCCCTCCTCGACTCCGATGTCCCCTTCCCGGGGTTTTAGTTCAATAACCCACAACTTTTTAAATTTGTCTCTAATTCGGCTTACAAAGGGAAAATGTCCCACGACGGCTACTTCCTTGCCCTCGCCTTTTTCCACAATAATATCTTGAGCTTTTACATTAATAAAGCTCATCTTTGAGTAATCATATAAGGATGTTATAGCAGCAAGGCCTAGCCCTGCATCAAAGGTATCAAATTCAATTATTTTTCTCGCCACTTTTTTCGCACTTTCGCTTTTCAAACTTTTCCAGCGCTTTTCATGCGGAATTGATCGGAGGTGACCTCCCTCCGTGTCAACCAGGCTTGACAGTCCCACCTGTCTAGATTTTATACCCAAAAGATGGCTACCCACGACGATAGCCTCTATCGGGTAATCAGGCACTGACTGTATCGAATCAAGAAGTGCCTCTGAAACCCTATCTTTGCAGATTTTATTATTTTCCATCCCCCTACCCTGCCAGACTAAACATCGTAAGCTTCGGGAACTCTGTCCTTAAAGCAAGGTATCAACTCCC
>JALSTM010000142.1 GCA_026983715.1 Desulfobacterales bacterium | reverse complement strand
GCAATATTTTCCTTCTTCGCGTTCTTCGCGCCTTAAGCGAAGCGGGCGGTTCATTTATGACGGACACTGGTAGTATAAGAATTATGACACGATAAAACGCTACATGTTTATAGGGAAGTATTCTAAAGCAGCGAAGCCGCAACCGAAAGTCATGATAAAGATTGATGGTTTGGTAAAAAGTCCTAAAAACCGGTCATTGCGAGGATCCCACACCCACTTTATGATAATGTTTTCGAGTTAATATCCGGATGTATGGCTTAAAGTGGGTGTGGGAGACGCGGCAATCTCATCAGCAAGAGATTGAGGATTAGGGATGAATCAGCTTCTGCTTTAGCCCGTAATTCATCAATCCTTACTCCGGTCTAACCCGCCATAATCAGCGAGATTGCTTCTCCCGCACCTACTTTAAATATGACTATTTGCTATTGCTCCTACAATTCGCAGGAAGTGGGTGCGGGATCGCAATGACAAAACACGAGATTTTTTGCGATACTGTCAGGATTAAGACACGATAAAACGCTACATGTCTATTATTCTAAGGTCGGAAGGCCGGCAGAAAAAAGCTTTCCACGTCCCTGGTATCGATTTTTATTTAAAAGTTTTTCCCTCATTACTTTTTTCTTGACAACCAGCCTGTTTTTTTACGATTTTAGGGGTGCTAGGTTTTTACCCTGAATCCGTGACGAAATTTTTGACTAATTTGTATAACATGTCTAAATTGCTCATTATTGGTCAGATAGCCAGGGTGGATCATTGTTCACCTTGTCAAGTAATCTTTTTACGCCCTGCGGGTTGTCCACCTGCACCGCATCTGCGGCCCAGGTGAATGATCACGGATTCAGATTTACGCTGAAAAAATCTCCCTTGGGGATACAGACAATGGCTTATCTAGAGTTTGATCAACTACCTGATCGCCCCAGCGATTTTCACTGCTCTCTCTGTATATCTCTAATTTATCCCTGAAATAGGTGCGTTATAAGTAATTTGTGACTACCCCAGGGGGATTCTCGTTTCTAATTTTTGATTATGACTTTTTAACTCGAAAGGTTTACGGAGGAAAAATTATGCTCGAGAATGCGCAAAAGGTTGAAGTGTTTCTGAATGATTCTTGTTCTGTGATAAAGAATCCCACGCGACAGAAGTTGATTAAGGACTCGGTAGATCGGAAGTACGCGATGATTTTAAATACCGGAACGCTTGCCACCTGGACGTCTGTTGAGTCGTCCGGAAGAAGCCCCAAAGATACTTACATGGTAAAAAGAGATGAAAGCGCACATGCCATCGATTGGTCGTCTCCTAATGCGAATCCGCTTTCCCCGGATACTTTTGAAATGCTCCTTGAAGATGCTCTTTTTACCTTGAAGGGCAAGAGAACGATTTATATTCTGGATAGAGTTGTAGGTGCAGATCCTTCTTATGCATTACCTGTTAAGTGTATTACGGATAGTCCCCTACACGCACTGTTCGTAGACAATATGTTTAGAGAGGTTCCAAGGGAGATAGAAAGAAGCATATTTTATAACAGGCCGTTTCTATTGGTAGCCCTCCCGACAGACAAGGTAATGTATCAGAAGTACGGTGGAAGATTGAGGGAGTTACCTGATGGAAAGACTTCTGATATGGCTGTGGTGGCAGATTTTGACCGAAGAGTTGGTATAGTGTATGGCTCCGCATACATGGGGTCCATTAAGAAACTGATGTTTACTGTGATGAACTATTATCTCCCCGAGCATAACATCTTGCCGCTTCATTGCTCCGCCAATGAAGGAGCCGATGGCAGTTCGGCACTTCTTCTTGGCCTTTCCGGAACGGGTAAAACAACGCTTTCGGCTGACCCCGAAAGGGCTTTGCTGGGAGACGACGAGCATGGATGGGATGATAACGGGATCGCCAACTTCGAGAACGGTTGCTACGCTAAATTGATAAATCTTGATCCTGAAAAAGAACCGGAAATCTACAATGCCACGTTTCATCCTGATCACTACTTAAACCACGGTGCAATTGTGGAAAACTTGATGGTTTACGTCGACGGAACATTCGACCTGGATGATAGCAGGTTTACTCCCAACTCCAGGGCATCGTACCCTTTAAGGTACCTTACTAACATAAAGGAATCCTCTGTCTCTGGACATCCGAAGTGTATTTTATTTTTGACCGCCGATGCCTACGGTGTACTTCCTCCGATTTCCAAGCTTACTCCCCCCCAAGCCATGTTCTGGTTCATAATGGGTTATACATCGAAGCTTGCTGGTACCGAAACTGGAATAGTGGAACCGCAGACTACCTTCTCTCGTTTTTTTGGTGAACCGTTCATGCCTCGAATTCCCTCGGATTATGCCCATCTTCTCGGTGAAAAGATGCAAAAATTCGGAGTTGACGTCTACCTCGTAAACACCGGTTGGAGCGGGGGGCCATACGGTGTAGGGAAAAGAATGGATATCGTTTTAACCAGGAAAATGGTTAGGGCTGCGCTGGAAGGGATGCTAAAAAATGTTGAATACGATCAGGATCCTATATTTAAGGTGTGGATACCTCGCTCTTGCCCTGATGTCCCCCACGAAATCCTGAAACCGGTAAACACCTGGAATGACAAAGACAAGTTCAAGGAATATGCTTTAAAGTTAGCGTCCGAATTTGCCAAGAAATTTGATACGTCTTTTGCAGGTAAAGTGGACGATGCCATTTCAGCCGAATGTCCAGGAAAGTAAAACTTGGCAAAACACGAAGGAGTCATTATTTCCATAATATGGGTTTAAAGCCAGCAATGTTTACTGAAAATACAAGAAGGGCTTCTGCGAGGGTTTCCGGGGGATAAAATCCCATGGCATCGTCGATCCTGTCAAGCATATGCTGACTTTCTTCGGGTAAAGGGAGTGCTATTCTTAGAGCATGCAAGTGATGAGGATGAGAAGGATCACACCATTGAGGAGGACTACAGCTGAAATATTCCCTGCAGACGAGGGGGCGGAAGGAATAAAGTACGCAAACATGGTTTTCCGATAAAAGGGGGCACGGGATCTGTTTTTGCTTGTAGCTGAGCAAGATCTCCTCCGAAGGAGAATCCCTTTCTTGCCCTTCAATAATGTCTCTTTTTCTGTATTCTGCCGATATTTCTTCGATGACTTCCTGTCTTTCCAGAAAACGCCGGAAGATACGGGGAAGGATACCCCGATCGTGCATAGCCTCATAGAGAAAAAGGATCTCTAGGCTACTTAACCCGCAAGGCATGAAGTGGCAGCAGAATGCGCATCCTTCTCTGCAGGTTGGACTCCTTCCAAGTTTTCTTAGCTGGTTTATCTTGTGATTGAGATATTGCTGGTACGATAGTAATACCTTGGTGTACAAGTTCTTAACGGTTCCCGGTAGAGCAAGTGTTTCTGTGAAGGTTGAAAGTTCCGGGATACAGGAGATTTCAAACAGCCATTTTGTAATGGTTTTAGCGAGGTGCTGAGTTGTAGGATCTTGAGGCAATTCAGGTAATCTGCTGTCTGAACAGTTTTTCATTTGTCTACTACGCCTCTTTTCTGTTAATTTCTTTTACATAACTGTACTGTTTATAATATCATGAAAAAAAATGATTAGAAGCCAAGCAACGGAAAAGCTTTTCAAGGCTATTAAAGAAGGTATCCATGATTATTACGTGCCCTTCATGCCGCAAGAAATCTAAAGTAGATGAATCCAGGCTCTCGAGCAGATTTGTTCCGGTTCCATGTCCCCACTGTGGTATTACCTTTTACTTGTCACGGTATGGGGTAAGGACCACCCGGGTTGAACTTCCTGAATTACCCAAGGTTGAACCTCAAAGACAACAGGAACAAGAGAAATACTCCGTGGAAACCATGCCGTGGCTCAAAAGGTCCTCGATTTTTGATGTCGGTGCGTACTATAAAACGGCAAAGGAGTTTCTATTGCGTCCGGAGGCCTCTTTTCTTCGATGGAAGCCTGAAGAAAAGTTTAACGATTCCCTTATTTTTCTGATTGTATTTGGATCTCTGGGTAAAATACTCAACGAATACTGGATCTATTTGCTTACGAGTCTGGTTGGGAACGTGGAAAGGGGGCCTATTGAAAGTGTTTTTACCTTTTCCGTCTCGGCTCTTTTGACACCAATAGGAGTGGTTCTCGGTACTTTCGTGTACAGCGCTGTTACTCATTTCATGCTTTACATTTTTAAGGGTGCAAAAAAAAGCTGGCATGCTACATTTGCCACCATTGCCTGGGTCAGTGGTTCAGTTAGCTTATTGAGTGTCTTCCCGTTGATCGGGGGACTTGCAGCATCTGTGTGGGGTTTTATTTCGATGATGGTGGGTCTCAGGGTTGTGCATGAAACTTCCAGTGTTAAATCTTTTTTTGCCCTTACCCTGCCAGCATTAATAATATTCATGGTTATACTCGTGTTCATCTTTGCCATCCTTGGAACGACGCTGCTTTTGGGGCTTTCTCACATCCTGCAAATCATCCAGCAGCAGGGGAGGTTCCCGATCTAGCTTTACCTTGTTCATTTTTCCCCTTGATATTTGATCGGAATTCTGCAAATATCCCTCCCGTCTGGTGTATCAATGATAAATGATTAAGAAGAGAAAAACGTATGGCTAATCAAGATGCTAACAAGGTTTACGAAATAAGGTGGCACGGTCGAGGTGGCCAGGGAGCGGTCACGGGGGCCATGATTCTCGCTGAAGCAGCTTATCGGGACGGGTATGAAGGTGTCACCGCCGCGCCCTTCTTTGGTGCGGAAAGAAGGGGTGCTCCTATTATTGCAACAAATAGGATATCGAGAAAAGAGATCAAGACCTTCTCGCTGGTGGAGACTCCGGATATCGTTGTTGTGTTGGACGAAACCCTGCTAAGGGTTGTTGATGTAACAAACGGGCTGAAACCAGGCGGCATAGTTATTGTCAATACGAAGAAAATGCCGGATGAAATTGGTATCAATGACTATGTTGTTGCCGTAACAGATGCCTCACGTCATGCTGAGCAAGCAGGGCTAGTGGTGTCGGGAGCAACTATTGTTAATACTTGTATTCTAGGAGCAATAGCCCGGGCAACGGGCCTAATTAGCCTTGAAAGTATTGAAAAAGCAATAAGGAACCATTTTTCACCCGGTGCCGCAGAAAAAAATATTGAAGGAACCCGCTTGACCTACGAAGCTACCAAAACAAGTGGTGTCTGGAAGCCTTAATATAATACGAAAAGGTGTAGTAAGAATGAAGGAAAGAAACGATAAGGTTGATCCGAGAAAAGATAAATTCACATATGCTCATGGGCGATTAACAAAGGGAGAGGCCGGTAGGACCGGAGATTGGCGATATCATAGACCTGTTATTAATCCGGACAAGTGCATCCCATCCAAAAAGGGTCGAATGGCGTGTTTCCTCTGCTGGCTCTATTGCCCCGAAGGTGTAGTTAAAAGAAGTATCCCCGTTGAAATCGATTTGGAATATTGTAAGGGGTGTGGCATTTGTGCTGCGGAATGCCCCACCCATGCTATTACCATGGTTCCTGAATCGTCTGAAAAGTGAGAATTACCTTCTCCATAGGGAAAAGATAAGTGACAGAATGATACTCAGGACAATGCAGGTGGCTATTGGGAAATAGAAGCCAAAATTTCCCTTCTTGATTATAATATCTCCCGGTAGATGCCCTAACCATGGAATCTTGTCTTTAAAAAGAAAGAATCCTCCCAGCAATATAAATATTATGCCAAGAACTATGAGATTTTTCCCGAAAAACTCCCAACCGTTTCCCATCGTTCGCACACCTGGTGAATCTATTCTTAAAAGACATTTGTGACGTTCTTTCATTGCGAGAAATCTGCCAAAGGCAGACGTGGAAGCGTTAAAGTCTTAGAGATTGCTTCGCTCTCGCAATGACCGTTCCCTGGCTTTTGGGTGACACAATATTTACAAATTCCTCCGTTAGTCCACAAAAATTCTAAGTCCTATTGATAGTTCTGGGCTGGTTTTAACATCAGTTTTTATTTTCAATAAGTCGTAGTTTGCTCCCTTTTTCATGTTGTTAAGCAAGGGAACGATTTTAAGCCTTTTTATGTCCTTTCTATTCTCCTCGTTTTCTATCTCAATGTTAAACAGTTTTTTGTTGTAATCAAGAGCCACGATGTTAAAAGCTCTTTTTTTCAAACTTCTTACGATCAGCTGTCTTGTAAGCCTTTGAGGTGGAACATCAGAAGTGCTCGCAACCCTTCCGAAATAAACTACCCTCGGGATGGCTTCCAGTTCTCCTCTGATCCTCCCGCTTACCCTGATCCTGATCTTCGGTTTCTTGGGATTGTCTGTTAAGAGGTCAATTTCTCCGTAATAGCTTCCCTGCTTCTTATATCTATTTTTTACCCTCAGTATGTACTCTTTCCCCTCTTTAACCGTTATCAGCTTGTATTCAATTTTTCCTTTCAGATTGTCGGTTGTTTTTTTTATTTTAAAACTTGGAACTTCCTCAGCAAGGAGTCTCACCTCTCCGGTTATCTCATCTTCAGGCAGACCAGTCAGAAAAACGTATGGTCGAGGTTCTACCGAGATGAGAGCTTTCACGGTTCCCGAGATTGAAATTTTTACCCCTTTATTGGCAGGGTCGTTTGTAATTACAAGAGCCCTTTTGGTCAGTTTTCCTCTTCTGTTTTTGGTATTAACACGTAAGGTTATATTTCCCTTCCCACCTGGAGGGATTGAGTGGTCGTATTTAACCACTGTGCACCCTCACCCTGGCCTCACCTTTATAATTCTTAAAACATCGTCCCCCTTGTTTATCACGGTAAATGTATGAACAAGATTTTCACCTTCAAGTAATTCTCCGGCATTGAATTCCGTCTCCGGAAAGAATGCCTTAGGCCCGGATTTTGCCTTCACCTTGGTGGTAGCGGCATAAGAAAAGGTAAACAGAAGGGTAGCTCCAATAATCATAAGCAGTGTTGCCAATAATCGACCCCGTAACTTAAAGATCATTTTCCAACCTCCTTTGCAATTCATAGGTTTCATCGAGACGAATCACTGAGTACAATCATATTATTAATTCTGTTAGGCAATAAAACTCAAGAAAAAGTTCCATTTGGATGAAAAAGAACGGGCACGTGTTTTTTTTTGATTATTCGTTCATGCTATAAAATTGTTCTTGATTATTGCAGATAGATATCATTATGTAAACGATGGTAAACTTTTTGATCCTTAACTATTGCAGGAGGGAAATTATGAAAAGAATTAGTCTTATATTGTTTTCGGCTTTTCTCTGCATGGCCATGTGTGGAGTGGCTTTTTCAAAAACCGTTATTAAGTTGGGGGTGGTAACGAAACCTGGATCTGCTCAGAACGTTTGTGCGGAGAAATTCAAAGAACTTGTTGAAAGCCGTTCCAAGGGAGAAATAAATGTAAAAATTTTTCACAGCGCTTCTCTTGGAACCGAGACGGATATACTGCAGCAAATCCAGATGAACACGGTCCAGATGGGTATAATTACGCTCGGACCTTTTGATGTATTTGTACCCTCGGTGCGGGTGGTAGGATTTCCGTTTATGTTCAAGAATTTTGAGCAGGTTGATAAGATTCTTGACGGTCCCCTCGGAAATGAATTGTTGAAAGACCTTGAGTCCGCAGGATTCAAGGGGCTTGCATTCTCAGAGAACGGGTTTCGTCACCTCACGAACAATGTCCGGCCGGTCCACACGGTAGAAGATGTTAAGGGACTAAAAATACGGGTTATGGAGTCTGAATTGCACAAGGAATTGTGGCGGGTGCTCGGGGCAAATCCCACTCCCATGGGATGGCCGATCTACACGGAACTGCAGCAGGGAACCATCGATGCCCAGGAAAATCCCCTATGGGTGATCTGGACTTACAAGCTCTTTGAAGTCCAGAAATACCTGACCCTTACCGGCCATGTCTATTCAGCTCACATAGATGTTGCAAATTTATCCTGGTTTAATTCGCTTCCGGAAAAATCGCAGAAGCTTATCCGGGACTGCATGATGGATGCTGCCCATTATGAACGTCAATGGAACAGGACGAATGAAGCTGGTTTTCTTGCAAAATTGAAAAAGGCCGGAATGATCGTTGATGAGCATCCGGACATAGCATCCTTCAAGGCCAAGGCGGTGAAATTAAAAGACCTGCCACTGTTTAAAGATCCCAGGACGAAAGAGCTCCTGGAAAAATTCCTTGCTGCAACGAAGTGAGCAGGAGATCCCTAAGGAAGAATCATGTTGAGTGCGGCAAGGAGTGCATCTGAACCACTCGGGTGCTTGTTTCCTTTTTTTACGTCCGGATATTTATTACGCGGACTTCCCTGGTATCGCTGATTTTTAAGACTTCTACAAAGCTCTTGACCTGCCGGGTATCGTGTGTTAGGAGTAAAAAGGTTCCGCTTGGATCCCCAGGGGACTGAGACGGAAAGATTGGCAGGGTGAATTATGAAGCCTCCAAGACATCCGTCTCGGAGGCTTTTTATTTTTGTTGAGACCAAGTCGTGGCAATGTTCGGTTAATGGATTTGTGACTATGAAGATCGTGGACAACATTGAAGAAATGCGGAATCTTGCCGAATCAATTCGGCGGGACGGAAAGAAAATAGCCTTCGTTCCCACAATGGGTTACTTACACGAGGGACACCTGTCGTTGATGAGATACGGACGCGAAATCGCGGACGTTCTTGTAGCAAGCATATATGTAAATCCGGCTCAATTTGCTCCCGGTGAAGATTTTGATCAGTATCCGAGAGATTTCGAAAGGGACAGAGAGCTATCGGAAGAAGTGGGAGTAGATATCATTTTCACTACCACCGATGAACAGATGTATCCTGAAGGCTACCAGACATACGTGGAGGTAAAAGAGGTTACGAAAAATCTCTGCGGGAGAAGCAGGCCAATATTTTTCAGAGGCGTAGCCACCGTGGTAACCAAGTTATTCAACATAGTTAAACCTCACGTTGCTATCTTTGGGGAAAAGGACTATCAGCAACTGGTAACAATAAAACGGATGGTCAACGATCTTAATTTCGGTATTGAGATTATTGGGAGGCCTATAGTGAGGGAACCCGATGGTCTTGCCATGAGCAGCCGTAACGCTTATTTGTCGAAGGATGAGAGGAAGTCGGCTCTCAGCCTTAGCAGGTCACTCAAGATTGCCCAGGAAATGGTCAAGAGGGGGGAAAAATCCAGTTCCAGAATTATTGATCGGGTTCGGAAAGAGATATTAAGTGAGCCGTACACGGAAATTGATTATGTTCAAATAGTCCATCCGGATACTATCACGGATGTTGAAGAGGTAACCGGTGGAGCCTTGTTGGCGCTGGCGGTTAAAGTTGGAAAAACGAGGTTGATCGATAACTGCATGTTGGTGAGTGTTAGGAGCTAGAGTTGATCTGGATATGGGAAATTTTCTCAAGTACGTGTAGAGGTAAAACCAATGCAACGGGTAATGCTTAAATCAAAGATACATAGGGCAACGATTACGGAGGCGAATCTTGACTACGAAGGAAGTATAACCATTGATTCAAGCTTGCTGAAGGCAGCCAACATAATTCCTTTTGAACAGGTTAAGGTATACAATATTTCAAATGGCGAGAGATTCGATACGTACGTTATTTCCGGAGAAGCCAATAGTGGTGAGATTTGCTTAAATGGGGCTGCTGCCCGCAAGGGATCTCCCGGCGATCTTATTATAATAGCTTCTTACGCAATTTTGGATGAAAATGAAGTTGCAAATCATGCTCCAACTATAGTACATGTTGATGAGAATAACAGTATAAGTGGTAAAACCTGATTGCGCGTGGAACTGAAGATTGCTTAAGAAGTTAAAAGATAAACTCAGGAATTATTTCGTAGCCGGCTTATTAACCATACTTCCCCTGTCTATAACCGCGTACGTGGTTGTAACCTTTTTGAAGGTTATGGACAGGATACTGAATTACTTGCCGCCCAAGGTTAGACCCCAGACGTACATTCCGATACATTTTCCCGGGCTTGGCTTGATACTGACCCTGATTATCGTTTTAATCACGGGGGTACTGGTAAAAAATTACGTGGGAGGTAAAATCGTTACCTGGGGAGAGTACTTTGTTTATAAAACACCACTGATCAGGACGATATATGCCTCTGTCAAGCAGCTTATTCAAGCCATTGTTAAGCAAGACAACCAGAGTTTTAAAAGAGTGGTAGTGATAGAGTATCCCCGGAAAGGGATATACTCCATGGCGTTTGTAACCGGTCTTCCATCGGAGAGTATTCAAAAAGAGTTGAACCAAGAAAGAATGATTAACGTATTTGTCCCCACCACACCTAACCCGACTTCCGGGTTTTATCTTATGGTACCTGAGGATCAAAGTTTTCCCTTGCCTATTTCGGTGGAAGATGCTTTTAAATTAATCATTTCCGGTGGGATTGTCTCTTCTGATGCAACTTTTGAAGAGAAGCTTGTACACGGTATCAGGTCAAATAAGATGAGGAACCAAAACAATAATGCCTAATGAAAAGATTAAAAAATGTGGAATTTGAAAGGAGAAGGATAAATGTCTATGTCTCATTATTTATTTACGTCTGAATCGGTAACTGAAGGTCATCCTGACAAGATAGCCGACAGGATATCCGATGCTGTGCTGGATGCAATTATCGCGCAGGACAAGGAATGTCGCGTGGCTTGTGAAACCCTTGTAACCACCGGGATTGCGATCGTTGCCGGGGAAATAACAACCACCTGCTGGGTTGATATTCCGGAAATCGTCAGAACAACAATTAGGGAAATAGGGTACGACAATTCGAATATGGGGTTCGACTGGAGAACCTGCGCAGTTTTGACATCCATAGACAAGCAGTCCCCCGATATTTCGCAGGGAGTGACCCCAGGTGAAGGTCTTTTTGAGGAGCAGGGGGCAGGGGACCAAGGGTTGATGTTTGGATTTGCCTGCGACGAGACCCCGGTTTACATGCCCATGCCGGCTTTTTATGCTCATCGAATAACCAAAAGACTTGCAGATGTGCGGAAGGAAAAAGTCCTGGACTTTTTACGTCCCGACGGGAAAAGCCAGGTAACCATTGAATATGATAATAGTACGCCTAAACGGGTAGAAGCTGTGGTGGTGGCTGCCCAGCACACGCCGGAAGTTACGAGGAAGGCCCTGGAAGAAGGAATAATGGAAGAAGTAATAAAAAAGGCTATTCCGGAAAAGATGATGGATAAAAATACCAAGTTTTTCATAAATGCCACGGGACGATTCGTAATCGGTGGTCCCATGGGAGATTGTGGCCTTACTGGCAGAAAGATAATCGTTGATACCTACGGAGGCCAGGGGAGTCACGGCGGCGGCTGTTTCTCGGGAAAAGATCCTTCAAAGGTTGATCGTAGTGCTTCTTACATGGCAAGATACGTTGCCAAAAACGTGGTGGCCGCAGGTCTTGCCAAAAAATGCGAAATCCAGGTAGCCTACAGCATCGGTGTAGCAGAACCTGTCTCTTTGATGGTCGATACCATGGGGACAAGCAAAATCCCACCGGATGAAATCGCTAGAATAATTAGGGAAGTCTTCAGTTTTAAGCCCGCTGACATGATCCGACATCTCAGGCTTCTGAGGCCAATCTATAAAAAGACCTCCTGCTATGGACATTTTGGCCGAAACGATCCTGATTTTACGTGGGAGAAGCTGGACATGGTTGATGTTTTGAAGGATAAAGCCGGTTTGTGATTTGTTACCAGGTTTTTAACTTGCCGAATAGGAGTTGTCATGGATTTTGATATAAAAAACAAAAACCTTGCTGAAGAAGGAAGGTTGAGAACAGAATGGGCAGCTCAATCAATGCCTGTATTGTCCCTCATAAAAAAGCGGTTTTCGGAAGAAAAACCCCTCGAAGGACTCAAGTTGGCGGCGTGTCTGCACGTTACTACCGAAACCGCCTACCTGGTCGAGACGTTGAAGGCCGGGGGCGCAAATGTTCGATTGTGTGCTTCCAACCCGCTAAGTACCCAAGATGATGTGGCGGCCTACCTTGCAATTGAACACGGAGTACCCGTTTTTGCAATCAAGGGCGAAGACAAAGATACGTACTACAGCCATATAAAGGCCGTTCTGGAGGTTATCCCGGATGTAACCATGGATGACGGGGCGGATCTCGTCAGTACGTTGCATTCTGAGTACAAGAATTATTTGAAAAGCATAAAGGGTGGCACTGAGGAGACAACCACCGGGGTGATCAGATTGAGGAGTATGGCCGATAACAATGTCCTTCAGTACCCCATAATCGCCGTGAACGATGCTAACACCAAGCACCTTTTTGATAATCGGTACGGAACAGGGCAAAGCACAATCGACGGAATACTCAGGGCGACAAATAGGCTCATAGCCGGATCAAATTTTGTAGTATGCGGCTATGGCTGGTGCGGTAGAGGTGTAGCAATGAGGGCATCCGGCATGGGAGCCAGGGTTATTGTCACAGAAGTTAACCCGCTTCGAGCCCTGGAAGCGGTGATGGACGGTTACCAGGTTATGACTATTGCCGAAGCTTCCAGAATAGGTGACTTTTTTTGCACCCTTACAGGAGATATACACGTTATCAGGGGCGAGCACTTCGAACAGATGAAAGATGGTGCCATCGTTTGTAATTCAGGACATTTTAACGTGGAACTAGATCTCGATGCCCTTGAAAAAATGTCGGAAAAGAAAAGGAAGATACGGGAGTACGTGGAAGAATTTACATTGCCAGGAGGAAAGAGGATCTATGTTCTAGGTGAGGGCAGGTTAATAAACCTTGCGGCCGCCGAAGGTCATCCGTCTAGTGTTATGGACATGAGCTTTGCCAACCAGGCTCTTTGTGCAGAATTCCTGATGAAACATGGTGACGGTCTGGAGAAAAAGGTCTATGGTGTGCCAAAGGAAATCGACGAGGAGATTGCAAGGTTGAAACTCAAGTCCATGGGTATAGAAATTGATGAATTAACAGAAGAACAAGAAAAATACCTTCATTCCTGGGAAATGGGGACATAGCTTAATCGGAGAAAGTCGATAAAAGGAAATAACGCTGAGCAGGAGTACGCGAAAAATTGCTTCGGTGTAACTGAAAGATCAATTTCATGTTCAATGCCCCTTGGGCGATGAGGCCGAAGATGCGGTGCAGGTGAGCGACCCGCAGGGCGTAAAAAGATTGGTTGAGAAGATGAAGAATAGAGCACGATGACTGTGTGTGGCCAAAAAGCTGTAATTTGGAACTGTTATGCAAACCAGACATAAAGAAGCTCTAATTAATTCCGATTTCTAGGAGTAGTAATCAATTAAACAACTAGGGCGAGCACAACTCAGAAACCGTCGTTCCGGCCGGAGCGAAGCGTAGAGC
>JALSTM010000141.1 GCA_026983715.1 Desulfobacterales bacterium | reverse complement strand
GCTTACTTGAAGCAATTGAACTTGGCCTCAAGTTAAAATTCGGCACTAGGGGCCTAAATATCTATCCGGAGATTCGGAAAATACAAGACATAGAACGCTTGAGGTCAATAAAAGAAGCCATTGAGATCGCACAGGAACTGAGCGAAATTGAAGGACTGATTTGTGCCTGAAATTCCGTATCATGTGCATTTAGTGCAACCAGGGACATAACGAGTATCAACCACGGTTTGAGCAGAAGGCCCTATTAATCCTGGAGGATCTCTCAAAATCCCCTTCGGACAAGCCCCGCTGGGGGATTTTTTTGTCTCAGCCATCTTTTCTTGCAATCACGATCCCCTTATGAGCTGCGGTTGTAAGCCTTTGGACTTATCCTCTATCCATAGTGAAAATGATCCACATTTCAAATCTAGTCCGTCGGAATAACCTACTTGACTATAGTAATGACCATGGTTATATTGACAGCTAGGAGTGGTAAACGGCACATTTTTAACGAAGACCATCCTTTTTCAGGAGGTATACATGCAAACAATAACGGCATCAGAATTCAAGGCAAAGTGCCTGCACTTAATGGACGAGGTGAACCGTACAGGGGAAGAGATAACCATTACAAAAAACGGGAAGCCCGTTTCTGTGCTGAAACCATATAGTGCCCTACCCAAAACACTTTTTGGGCTGCATAAAGGAAAAGTACAAAGCAAGGATGACTTGATTAGCCCCGTGGATATGGACTGGGATGCGGACTAATGCTGCTACTTGATACACATGTTCTTGTATGGCTGGATGAAGGAAGCCCGCGCTTGGGCAAGAAAGCCCTGCGCAAAATCGACAAGGCATTGGCTTCCGGACAACTTGGCGTGGCATCCATCAGCTTCTGGGAAATTGCCATGCTGGTGAGCAAAAAACGGCTCGACATCCAAATAGAGCTGGATGTTTGGCGCAGAGAACTGCTCAAAAACGGTATAGAGGAAATTCCACTCCGAGGATCAACTGCTCTCAGGGCGGGTCTATTGCAGGCATTTCATGGCGACCCAGTAGACCGCATAATCGTTGCTACTTCCCTGGAATATCCCGCCACCCTTGTTACAGCAGATAAAAGGATCCTCAATTGGGAAAGGCTCCGCCAAAAGATGGATGCCAGTATTTAGTTTTCATCCCAAAAAGCCCCCCTCCCTAGAGACAGCGTTGGTGTGAGGGGTGCCGCGATCATTCCTCCATCCACCTATTTCCTGTACGTGTTCGGCAAGAAGGTTAAGGGTTCAAGGCCATTATTTGGACATCGACTCCTTAATTGAATCTATATTGGCAGGCATACTTGCCCGAAATAGAATTCTCTTTAGAGCCAGGGCAACGGGATCTTCACGTTGTGGCCTATTTTGGTTCCGTAGCCATGAGGGTGAGGGAGCCAAAATGGACAGGGAGCGCAGCCAGTGATGGCGCAGCAACCGTGAGCACCTGCCTGGTAGCAGACAGGGGGGGGGAAGATGCTGTTGCCGTAGCCTTTTACTGTTCACGTCACCCTGTATCCAAAATCAGTGCCTTATAGCCTCTAACTCGCCAAAGCCATTGATCCCAAATAGAAAATTCAGATTACTCTGGTCACCAATCATTGGCAGGAAAATGCTGGCCTGCCCGACAATCAGGCGCGGGAATGACATAAGGCGTTGCCCGTTAGAAGGCAAGTCTGGCTGACCGTCAGGTTTGCTTTCGCCCGAGTGGCGGAGAAAAAAACATTTTTCGGCAGATCCAAAATCCCCTTCGGGCAAGCTCCGTGGGGGATTTTTTTGTTTCAGCTATCTTTCTTTGCAATCACAATTCCCTTATGAGCAGCAGTTGTAAGCCTTTGAGCCATTGTAGAATCACGGGTCATAGAGCAGGGCCTTTCTTTTAAGAAGCATTTCCTGGAAATAGGTTTCACCTTCCCCGCCTTCAACAATCTGGATTAACAGTACATGGCCAGCTTTTTCTCAAGGTGGAAGCACCGCAAGCCTAGAAAATTAAGAGGGCAACTCCTTCCGTAACCTAAATCCCAAAACCCACACCTAGCCTGCTGTCAATGCTGTGGCTTCAAAAGCTTGCCCAGATTCAGTAAATCTTTTCGACACCTGTTTCTGACCCATTTTGTTTGCGCTTTGTTCTTATTCCACATCTCATTTTCTTTTAACTTCACCAGGTTAAGTGTATTAATGGGATTGTTGCAGGCGCCTTTCAGGACATTGAACTGCAGCATCCCTATTTTAACTCCCCTGTCGCAAGCCTTATATTTTCTTCCGCAATGTAATTGTCGTAGTATGCCTTGTAGTAAAGAGATCGCGCCGAAAGCAATGCTCCTTCTGCTTCAAGGACGAAGTTAATCGTGGTTCGGCCGAGCCTGTACTTCAGCTTTTCTATCCTTAGAACTTCCCGTGCGTGCTCAACGGAACGTTTTGTCGCATCTATGCGAACAAGGGTTTCCCTGTAGTTCTCGAGTGCCGTTCTTACTTCTTTTTCGATCTGAAGTTTTTTATCGGCAAGTAGGTACTCAAGCCTACTTCTCTCCGAGGACAGCTTGTCCGTTTTGCCTTTCCGGTAAAGGCCATCGAATATGGGCATGGAAACGTATACACCGGCGTTTCCATCCGACACAAAACCCCCGTCCCCAGGAGCTTGCTGGGTGTACGAGCCTTTCAGGTCGATCTCGGGAAGGTACGATGCTTTTATCGACTTTATACGGTAACCTACCCCCTTTATTGACTGGACAATTCCCTTAAGATCAGCCCTTGATGAATAGGCCGTTGAAAGGAGATGCTCTGGATCAAAATTCCTCCGTTTCACCTTTTTAATTGGAACGTCTCTTAATTCCAAATTGCCCCCCTTGTAACCCATGAGTCTTTTCAATTCACCCATGAGGTCTTCCCTGAGGGTCTGAAGCTTTGACAGGTCGTCAATTGTCTTAGAAAGGCTCACATCCACCTTCAACAGGTCTACCTCCGCCAGCCGTCCCACCCTAACCTTCTGATCTATTTCTGATTTCAGTGCCCTGAGGCTTTCAATAGTTTTCTTGGTTGCCCTAATGGTCTTATCCACCGTTAAAAGCGAATAGAAGACCCTGGAAAGGTTAAAAGATAACTCCTGCCAGGACCTTTCGTATTCTCTTTCCTTGCTATGCACGATATAGGATGCACCCTTGTAGTTAAAGTAGTCTCTCCCGAAAGCAAAAGCCACGTAATTAAAAGAAACATCCCCAGCCAATCGTTCATAATCTGGTTTTTGCTTGGGCCCGAAAACGCCCTCGATGGTTCCGTGTTCCAGCTTGTAATGCGTGTAACTTCCATGAACAGATAGATTGGGCAGAAGGGTAGAACGTACAATGCCGCGTTCTCCCTTTTGGATACCAATTTCTTCCTTCTTCGCCTTTAAAAAAGGTGAATGTTCTCTAGCGTATGATTTCACGGCAGCCAGGTCAAATTCCCCCGAATGAACCGGAGAAGTCCAAAACCCAGCTACCAGGAGAAACACGAAGAGCCTTGCAATAAATTTTTGGTGTTTGCGCGAAATACAATATCTGCTTTTCATAATTCCTCCGGGCGAGTGTTTCCTCTCCTGATAAGACTTTTCAACCTGCCTCCCAACTTTTCAAAAAGAATGTAGAAAATGGGAACATATATGAGGGTAAGAAAGGTTCCTATGATTAGTCCTCCGATGGCTACCACAGCAAGTGGAGAAAGCCTCTCCAAGCCTATGGCGCGTTGGAGAGCCACCGGAAGCATTCCCACACTCGTTCCAAATGCCGTCATGAGAATAGGCCTCGCCCTCAAACGAATGCCTTCCAGGATCGCGTCGTGCATGTTCATTCCCTTCTTCCGACCTTCTTCAATAAAGTCGATTAAAAGAATTGAATTATTCACAATAACTCCCGCCAGGAGAATAAGCCCCATCATAGCCGGCATGCACATGTGACGCCCGAATACAAGCATCAGCCACATACTTCCCACCGCTGCCAGCGGGATGGCAAGCATGATAGTAAACGGGTTCTTCCACGACGAGAATGTGATAGCCAGCGAAAAATATAGAAGTATCAACGCGATCAACATCGCCCTCCCTAGCCTTCTGGAAGATTCCTTCATTTGCGATATCTCACCTTCCTTGGTCAGCCTGTACCCGGAAGGAATTCGGATTTTAGAGATAACTTCCTTGTCTATTCTCTTTTGTATATGCGTAACCGCCGCCGTACTTCTGAACCCGTAAATATCGATACTGTAGTTAAGGTTCTGACGAGTAATAACACCGGGAACAAACACCGGTCTAACCTTTGCCAAGATTTTCAGAGGCACAAGGCCGAGCGGCGTTTTTATGAGCATGGTTTCAAAATCACGGATGCTGTTCCTGTAAGGTTTTACGAACTGAACACGGACAGCAAGCCCCATTTCATTGGGAATATTAAAAATTGATGTTACCCTTCCTCGAAGAGCCATAGCAATTTGAGATGAAATATCAGCTGGAGTTGTACGGTACCTTGCTGCTTGCAGCTCATCGATGTTAAAAGCAAATTCCTGCTTATCCATGTACCAGCTTCTGGAAACAGATGTGAGACCCTTAACTTTCGCCAGGTAACTTTCCACCTGACTCCCCAGTTCATTCAACTTTTCGATGCTATCACCGGTAATCATGAGATCAACCGTGGACACAATAGAAGAAAGGGGTGTCGCCCCGAAGTCATAGACGTTTACATAGTGAATACCAGGGATTCTGTGAAACCTGTCTCGTAATTCCCGTTCAATTTGCCAGATACTCTTATCTCTGTGAAAACGATCAATAAAATGAATGGTTATACCCCCTGACTGCGGTTGTTTTCCGCTACCGAAGCTAAAAGTCCCTGGTTCAGAACCGAGTGTTGCCGATTCCATTAAAACTCCTGGGAAGGAGTATATAATCTTCTCCATCTTTGCCAGGATATTTTCACTTTCTTCCAGGGAAGTATTTCCGTCTGTTTCAAAGGATACTTTTACGATACCGGTATCCATGGGAGGCATTAGATCTCTCCCAAGAAGCGGAACAACAACTTTGTTTGTCAGTGCCATTAACATTATCAACGGAACCAAGAAAAACACAAAGGCTCTTTTTTTCTCCACAACTATCCGAACAAGCGAAGAATAAAAATTCACCAGTGGTGTCACAAAGTAGGTATTAAAGTTGTATACGAGAGATTCGAGCCTATTTTTGTGAGGATCTTTTTTCATGACCAGTGGAGAAAGAAGAGGAATAATTGTGATAGAAACAATATAGGACGAAATCAGCGCACAAATAAGAACACTACATAATTCTCGCAAGATTCTTTGCACGTATCCGCCGATGAAGAGGATAGGAACGAGCACGACGATGGTAGTGATGGTCCCTGCAAAATCTGCGAGCATGATCTCAGAGGTTCCCTCAATGGCCGCCCTATAAATAGGCTTCTTTAATTCGTAGTAATGCCTTTCTATGTTTTCCATCACCACTATAGCGTCGTCCAGCAAAAGCCCCACAGCCAGAATAATAGCGGTTAGGGTCACTATGTTGAACTGGATGTGGAAGAGGTACATCAACGATATAGTCATCAAGTAAGTAAAAAGGATAGACGCAGTGGTGATAATGATACTTCTCAGATTAGCAAGAAAGAGAAACATGACGATAAGGGTCATGATAATGGCATCACGCAGGGCCTGGAGCATGTTGTCTATACTCAAGTTTATTAACTTTTCCTGGGTATCAGCTATTTCAATCTGCAGGTTTCCATACTTTGCCTTGATTTCGGGAAGCTTAGCGTTAACCGCCTTGATAACTCCCATGGTATCTCCACCTACAGCTCTCATGATGCCGATACCAATGGCAGGGAAGCCGTTCCCATGAAAGGCAGACAGCCTATCCTTGTAGCCATATCGGACTTTGGAAATATCCTTCAATTTAACATTGTCTGAAACCTGGATACTGAGGAAATCATTTAGATGTTTCGCCTCGTCCTCTGATTTAAGCAAGATGTTATTGTACTTATCTATGATAAACCCGGCCGGAATGTTCCTATTTTTCTTTGATATTGCCCTCGACACTTCCTCCATGGATAAACCGTACCTGTACAGCTTATCAGGGCTTATCTCAATTCTAACCTCCCTCTGGTATCCGCCAAATACGTCGACGTCGGCAACTCCCGGTATATTTAAAAGGTCGTCGGTAAGCTCATTTTCAGCAATCTGCCTCACCTGGGCCATGGTTAGAGTAATTTTTTTTCTTCCCGATCCCTTATTTTGAGGCCTTGGCCTTACTGCTAGAACCATTACCGGATGAGTTGAATCACTGATCTTGTAAACCTGGGGCGGAAGAATATCGGTTGGAAGTTCGGTAATGATTTTGTTAATCGCATTGGTTACGTCAACACTGGCAGCGTCCAGGCCTTTCTCATATTCAAATTCGGCAGTAACGACGGAAACTTCTTCCTTTGATACAGAACTAACCTTTCTAACCAGGTCTATCGTGTGAAGTTCTTCTTCAATTTTCCTTGAAATATGGTTTGCTATGTCACTTGCAGAAGCACCGGGTTCAATGGTAACCACGGCAATCTGGGGCCTGTTTGCGTCAGGGAAGAGTTTTCGTTCCATTTTGTGAAACGAGAGAGCTCCAAGGACAGAAAAAATAAACACAAGGGAAAGTGCAAAATACGGTTTATCGAACATCCTTTGAATCACCAGGAGCCTCCACTATCACTCATCAATAACTTCAACCTGCTGACCGGCGAATATCCTCATTAGCCTGCTTTCCCTGGCGGATACCAGCCTGTCCCCCACGTGGATCTTGCAACTTGAAAAGCAAAAAGAGCGATCGTTTACACCGCGCAGATTAACGGACACGATTTCTGCCCTATTTTCCTTGTTAAGCATGACCACGAAATTCTTTTCCCCTTTTCTGAACAAGCAAGGAAGGGGTGCGATCATCCCGCTTAGACTTTTCTTCACCAGTTCTACTTCCAGCTTAGAATGAAATGGGAGACCAAAGGGTGGTCTGGTACAAATAACGTTCACTATACCAAGGCTGTTCGGGCTGGTTCCCGGATAGATGCTGGATACAAACGAATACTCAACTTCTCCATTGAAATTTAACCTAACGGGGATACCAACTTTCATCTTCACCAGATCTTCGGGAGACATTCTGACTACAATCTTTACCCCGGCTTCAGGGGCAATCACTTTTAATATAGGTTTTCCGGGAACAGCCAAATCACCACTGGAAAGGATTCTCTGGCTCACGACTCCTGAAAACGGAGCGCGGATCGTGGTATAACTTAACAAAACCTCCTGAGATTTTTTTTCGGCCTCTAGGGAGGAAATGGTGCTACTTAAAGACTTTATGCTATTTTCTGTGGCTCTCAATTCTGATAACGCCATCATGAAATTCTTGCTAGATACATCGAGTTCTTCTTTTCCGATGGCCTTGTTCTTGTAAAGTGTCTTGTCTCTCCTAAAAATACCCCTGGCTGTGTTGACTGCACTTTTGAGTCCCGGAATCTTCGCTTGCAATGCCATCATGTTGCTACGGGTTGCTTCCACGCGGGCTTTAATCGAAGCTATCCTTTCCAGAATTTCCCGGTCGTCAATCTTTACAAGGACATCACCCTCCCGGACTTGATTCCCTTCTTCCACGAAGATGTTTTCAATAAATCCTGACACCTTGGAAGCAACAATATACTCAGTCACAGGAACTATTTCGCCGAGATACTTCACGGTCTCGTAGAGGTAGCCAGTTTTTACTGGTGCCACCCTCACCACCGCTGCGTATGATGCCGGGGAAGGCACACTCGACAATTCTTTCTTTCTCTTCCTTATCAACCCAGCAAGCAACATTAAAACAACAACTACTATAGCTATTGCCAACATCCTTTTTTTGTTCATGGTATTTAATTTTCCCGTCCTTATTTGAAGTCATCCAGTTTAAAAATTACCCTCGTGTTCGCCTGACACAAGGAACAAATGGTTAGCTATTTAGCCAAGGAACACCCACACGTTGAGCCGGATATGATCAGTCATCCTGCTGAACAGTGATAGATTCCGGCTTTCCGCATCGCTTCGGCCGAAATGATAGATTTTGGATTCTTCTCGTCCTAACAGTTTAATTGATGGCCAGTCCTAGAAATCCGAATCTCTCAGAGTTTCTCTAGGTGACACGCCATCAGGTTACTACTATAGTGCCCACTGGGCATCAAAGGCTTGACTTTAGTCAACATTAAGAGATTCTTCCTTCCTCTCTTAACACTCGAACAAATGCCGTTATTCCAATCACCAGAAGAACAGCATCTCTTATAAGGTACCAGGCCATGGAACCGGCCACCATTTTATCCACACTTGTTTCAAAACAACCGCATTCAATATTAAGACCACGCACACAAGCGCTAAGCAGAGCACCAAAAAAGACAAAAAGGAGAAGATTCATCACAAAAAGTGATCCTGGGAGCCATAAACCCAGAATTAGGCAGACACCGGCAACTAATTCTATCCAAGGAAGGATAACGGCCATGAAGTTTACCATTTGAGCCGGCAAGATTCGATAATTGGCTATACTTTCAGCAAACATTTCGGGATGAATGATCTTGCCAATGCTGGCATAGATAAAAACGCCTCCCAAAAATCCCCGTAAGAGCAAATGTATTACCGAATCGAACTTATCAGAGCTGATACGCATTATCGGAACTCATCCAAACCCTAAACAGCAGCAAATTTAATATGCAAGAGACACATTAGTTGCCATAGTCAGTACCGGACTTATACTCAATCGGATGGTACAAGCGCAACGAAAAAAACAAATACCTTGTCGTCATTCCAAAGTTCTAAACTATTTTAGCGAATTCGGAAGGGACTCAACGTACCTTTTTATATCATCTCTCACCTTCCTATAATAGTCGAGTGCTTCCTCTCTAGTCCGTGCTGTTTTAGCAAGCTTGGGAGGATCATCAAATCCGATGTGAAGGACGGCAGTACGTGCGGGGAAGACCGGACATGATTTCTGCGCATTGTCACATAGCGTTATGACATAATCCACATCCAGATCCCACACATCGTCTACCGACTTTGATTTTTGCTCGGATATATCAATGCCCACTTCTTTCATGACTTCCACGGCCAGAGGGTCAACACCCTTCGGCTCCACACCGGCAGAGTAAGCCTCGAACCGGTCTCCCTTAAGAAAGTTAGTCCATGCCTCCGCCATCTGGCTTCGGCATGAATTACCGGTACATAGGTAGAGAATTCTCACCTTTTTGTTCATGGCCATCACTTTATCCTCACCGCATCCCACAAGCACTTTCCCTTCGCTACCCCATCTCAAATTGACTCAGGTATTCTTGAAGCTCCTTTTTGTTCTCCTCGCTCAACTCAGGACATTCATTGGCACTTCTTCCGCCCTCTGCCATCTGTGTGGCAAAAACCATGCAGGTGGGTTGGCCGCATTTGCGGCAGTTTGTTCTTGGGAGAAGTTTAAGGATCTCAAGGACCTTTGGCTGCGGAAGCGCATGGTAGACTGGTTTAATCCGATCCCTGCGTTCCCATATATCGTTTATTTGATTCTTGAACCATTCCAGTATCCTGTCCGCTTCTTCTTCATCTTTGAGCGCATTTATGGCAATTTCGCGCGGGTGGAGCGTCACGAGCTTGCCGTGCATTTTAAAAGTAACGGAAGGCGGGTCCTTCGAAAAATTATGCCCTCGAAGTTCGGCATTCAAGTAAGGGAGCACCTCGCTTATGTCTTGATCGAGGTGAGCGATGCAGTGCAATGATTCAAAGCTCGGATTGCATTCCGGGCGAAAAATTTCTTTTTGATAGCTTTTGAGAAGCATGGAGCACACCCCCTTTTGCCTTGTTTTTCTATAGTCTACGGGTCCTGTCCGGGAAAGGACCCGTTTGAATTCATTTCACGAACAACAAACACTCCCGGTGGCTCCATCTGTAGCCTTCGTCAGCTTCCCTGCCTGCTTTACTGCTTCCTTAACCCTCTCGATATCTTCTCGCTTAAGGTTGAAATCCTTGTTTTTCTTAAGCCCGGGTTTCTCAGTGAGAACCAGATACACCTCTACAGGTATCTCGAGATGATCAAGAATTGCCTTTGAGCACCCGATATCGCACCCGTCTATTACGACGAGCTTATCCACGTCTCTTGCCGACTGCACAAAGCCACTCAGGTGACCCCCTATTCCGGCTAGGCAGAACATCTTTCCGTAACCTTCCTTCGTCAGTTCCACAGCAACTTGGTTGGCGATTTGTCCGACGTTCGAGCCACCGGAACAGGAAAGGATCATGGTGATCCCGTTTTCTGTAGTGCCTGCTGCACAACACTCTTCTGCCATTTCGATCCCTCCCTTCACAGGATTCGGCAACACATTATTTTTTTATCCACTGGAGAACTTCTTCCTTCTTGGGGATTTTCCCAACAGACTTTACTTCCCCGTCGATAACCACAGCAGGGGTTCCGAAGACGCCATAGCTTGCAATCTCCATCGTGTCTTTTACCTTTTCCACATTTGCCTCTACCCCCGCTTCCTGAAGAGCTTCCTTGACCACTTTTTCAGTTTGCTGACACTTCGGACAACCAGGACCTAAAATTTTTACTTCCATCTTTTTCCTCCTTTTGCCTTAGGCTTTCTGCTTTTCTAAAAGATATTTCACAATATATTCTTTCATCTTGCTTTTCGGCGGTACAGAACCCATAACCACTACTTTATCGCCTATCACAAGTGCGGGAGTGCTCGTGATCCCCATTTTGCCAATCTCCAAAGGATCGCGAACGTGCTCCACAGCCTCCATGAGTCTCAACTCCGAGAGCACCTCCATGACACGCCGCTCCAGCTTGTTACACTGGACGCAGCCCGGCCCGATGACTTTAATGCCCGTATTATTCTCTCCAGATTCTACAGCCGATTCTCCCACAAATTTTTTGTACTCACGCAAAAACGCTTCTCCGTAGTCTCCTTTCACAGGCTAGGGAATATAGTTTTTCTTACCCAATTCCCGAACGAGTATATCCCGGATTTCGTTCTCTCTTTTTCCCTTGATTGAGTCTGCCAAGTTCTCAAGAACCGTTTTGAGTCCCCATATTCCCACGACATGATTTCCAACCTTGATCCGTGTTATCTCCTCTTGCTGCACTTGTCCTCCCTCGGTGGATGTCCACATTCCCCTTGGTAAACCAACGTTATCTGGTTCTCCCAGGGGCCCATCTTCGCTCACCCTTTTTCGGTTTTACGTTGAAAGGTTTCCAGGGTTTCTTTCACCGCAGGATCTTCTTCCAGCCAATGTTTGAGACTGCCGAGAAGCGTTGCGGCATAGGGGCTGCTGTGACCTTCCGAAATCCTGTAATAGACCCAGAGACCTTCCTTTCTCGATTCTACCAACCCGGCATCCTCAAGAATTCTAAGATGCTTTGACACCGTTGGCTGGGCTATCCCCAGACCACGCTTCAACTCACATACACACGATTCGGCCCGTTGAAGAATTTTCAAAATTTTCACGCGATTCGCATCCGAAAGGGCCTTTGTAACTTTGATAAATTTTCTCATATAAACCATATTGCCATACTGAAATATATCGAGTGTTCGTCAACAAGGCAACCAATATTCTTTCAACATAAGCGTGTGTTGTTCCCACAAGATAATGGAAAGGGGCTTTTCCCAATATTCCCACAAAACGTCAAAGGTCTATTCCTCATTATCGCTAAAGCTTTTCCGTATCTTTCATCTTAACGTAGGCAGAATTTTGATGCTAGATTCAAATAAAGTAATACAGAATAAGTCCTTTTCCAGATAAGATCCTCTTTTGACCCTTTTTGGCTCTTCCTTGGATCTGCGCCCCAAGTAAACGATCATCGATTCAGGATAGTTACCTTGTATTTTCAATTGGAGGCCTTCTCTGATGGAGAAGGCCGGGATATACGCTATCTCCTATCCCATGTACGCACCAAAAAGAATTCCGCATATTGTTGCCATCACCACAACAAGTGATACATAAACGAGAGTCTTCTTTGTTCCCATGATGCTTCTGATGACCAACATGTTCGGAAGACTCAACGCAGGACCTGCCAACAAAAGCGCAAGTGCCGGTCCCATTCCCATGCCGGAGCCGATCAGTCCTTGCAAAATGGGCACTTCTGTAAGCGTTGCAAAATACATAAACGCACCTACAATGGATGCGAAGAAATTAGAAGCGAGAGAATTTCCCCCAACCAGGCCACTCACCCAGTGGGAAGGTATGATTCCCTCGTGACCGGGACGACCCAGGAGGATTCCAGCGGCCAGGACTCCTGCAAAAAGGAGCGGCATTATGAGCTTCGTGAACTCCCAAGTACTTAGAAACCACTCCTCGGTTTCCCCTCGGGTAGTCGTCAATATCCAGGAAACTGCAATAATGCCTGCAGAAAAAGCTATCAGGGGTTCACCGGGAAATGTAAAGGCAAGCACGACTACCACTGCAGCAGAAATCAAAACCTTATATAGCTTTACGTTAAACCATGCTACCAGAAGAACACCCAGCAAGGCCGCAAAAGCGCCCGTTAACCACCACTTAATATTGTATATGGCGTTCCATATACCCACAGGAGAAGATGGTTTCCCCCAGGTGGCGAAAATAAGAATACCGACGAGGGAACCAATGTAGATCACCGTCTGCCAGAGAGGCCGTCCACCTTTTTCTTCTGGCAGATGCATGGCTGCCGCAGCCTTTTCCTCTTCTTCTTCCCTGAAGATGAAGTTCATAATGAGACCTATGACGATGCTGAAAACCACGGCCCCCACAGCCCTCGCTATCCCGAGGGGAAGCCCAAGGACCCTGGCAGTGAGTACTATCGCTAAAATATTTATTGCCGGACCGGAATATAGAAATGCAACTGCCGGCCCGAGCCCTGCACCCCGTTTCCAGATGCTTGCAAAAAGCGGAAGCACCGTACAGGAACAAACTGCCAAAATGCTCCCGGAAACTGATGCCACACCGTAGGCAAGCACTTTTTTGGCTCCTGCTCCCAGGTACTTCATCACCGCCGCCTGAGAAATGAAGCATGCAATAGCTCCCGCTATGAAAAAAGCAGGGACCAGACAGAGCAATACGTGTTCCTGGGCATACCACTTGGCTAGAGCCAGAGCCTCAATTACTGCATTGGTAAACCGGGAATTATCGATGGGCAACCAGAAAAACACAAGAAAGGTTGCAATAATCACCACCATTGGTTTCCAAATGGCTTTCCAGTCAATAAGGCTTGGCTGCTCATCCTGATGGTTGTCGGCATGGTTAACAGTAGCTTCACTTTGTAGAGCCTCCACATCCGCCTCAGCCATTTTAACACCTCC
>JALSTM010000140.1 GCA_026983715.1 Desulfobacterales bacterium | reverse complement strand
GCCCCGGGCTTAAGCGACTAGAATCTTGACTGCTCTACGAAAGAAATCAAGCCTGTTAAAAAGAATGTAAAACACGTGAAAAGGTCGGAAATATTTCACGTTATTTTCACGTCGTAAAAGATGAGGAGTTGGTGCGCCCAAGAGGATTCGAACCTCTGACCTACGGATTCGTAGTCCGTCGCTCTATCCGGGCTGAGCTATGGGCGCCCTATATCTTTTTTTAACGTTAGTAACCTTTTTTCTCAATAACAGAATGCGGCTTCCAGGGCAAGAAGAAAAAGAGCAACTTATCCCTCATTTGCTTGTAACCCGGGAATATTCCAACGTTTTAGTTGTTCCATTGCTTTGTAATTCGTTAAATCGTGGGTAATTGGGGTTATTGATACGAAATTCCTGGCAAGTGCCCCAGCGTCCGTATTCATGTCTGCATTGTTTCTATCCCAGGTTGCGCCGCAGAGCCAGTAGTACACATTCTTCCTTGGGTCGAGCCGTTTGTCGAACTTTTCATGAAATCTTGATGTTCCTTGCCTGGTGATTGCGAACCCTCGAATTTCTTCGTAAGGAACAGCGGGGACATTTACATTAAGCGAGGTATTTTCTGGCAAGCCGTTTTTTAAAACCATTTTTGCAACCTGTCTTGCTATTCTGGCAGCAGGCAAAAAATCGGGGTCATGAAAGGTGTCTATAGATATTGCCATAGAAGGTACACCCATCATGGTTCCTTCCGTTGCAGCAGAAACCGTTCCGGAATAAATAACGTTTATACCCACGTTTGCCCCGAGGTTTATTCCTGAGATAAGTAAATCGGGGGGCGGTTTTACCAGTTCTTTTATTGCCAGTTTGACGCAGTCTGCAGGGGTCCCGTTAATTGCATAGCCAAAAAATTCCCCGTTTCTATTTACCTTTTTTAGCCTGAGAGGATTCATTAGGGTAATAGCGTGTCCCACGGCACTCTGTTCCGTTTCAGGAGCCACTACCACGACTTCGAATTCCTTTTTTAGTTCCAGGCAAAGAACCTCTATTCCCTTTGCATATATACCATCGTCGTTTGTAACAAGGACACGCTTCAATTCATCACCTCGATGGATTTATAAAAACAATGAACACTTGATACCGAAATTACGCTGGAAATCTAAATCAGAAGTTCGAGATTGTCAAATTGAAGATAGAGGTTCCTTAAATCTCAAACGGAGGAAACATCATGTCATGGGTGTTCGGGAAAGATGATGCTGGTGCCGTTCGTTCCCTTGCTTATGTCTTTCAATGCCTTGTTTGCCTTGTACTCCACTTCAGGTATAATCCGAACTAGGGTCTTAAGTGCCCTCATAATCTTCCGTGATTGATGCTTGTGGGGTATGTTAAGCTGTGGATGATCCAAAAATTCTTCTATTTCATCGAGAAAGTGATCTCCTGAACTCGGGAAGGACGAATACGCAATTCTTACCCACTTATTTTTCAGGTCTTCAGGAATGACTTTTAGGTCTTTTATTAATTTCGGATCCTGTCCAAGAAAAATAGAATTTTCAAGTTCTTGTAATAGTGCCAGTATTTGGGTTTGTTTTTTACTCGGAAGAGACGCCCGGGAAAAAATTTCAAACCACTTGGGTCTAAGCTTGTTCCTGATCCACATTTTTCCCTGCTGTGGGAGTAAGGCCATGCTCGAAAATTCTTCCTGGCGCTTGAGCAGTTCTGAGCAGAGCTTCCTGTCTTCGTAATCGAGCTTTTCCATTATACTGTTGAGTTCGGCATTGAGCATATCAATGATATGTTTCTTAAAGGTGACATTGGGGTAACTTTCAGATAAGAGGTTTTCCCATTGTTCACGAAGAAAGCTGATTTCGTGGTTGATGGCGGAATATACGAAGCTCCATTTTGTTAGCGTATTTCGCAGTTCGTGAGCGAGTTCGTTACACATGCGAAAGCGTTCTTCTTCCAGGTCTTTCTGCGCCTTTAGTGCCGCTTCTCGAAGGTACAAAGAAAAGAGTTCCGTTCCAAGAGACCTGGAGAGTTTTTTTATTATCTTCGTAGACCTGTCACCTCTTTTGATTGTGTGATCCAAGAAATGTATCTTTATTACGGCTCCTACTTCGTAGTTGCTGTCCTGCCAGATTTCCTGGCCGTGAAAGTTTTTCGGGTACTTAGGTTTGGGAAGATGGGGCGAATAGAGGTGTGCTTTTGGAATTAGCACCGGTTCCATGTGATGGAAGTCTTCTCGTTCTCCCGACAACTGTTTTCGAACGCTCCTGATGTTTTCATCCGGATTGTCCGATGTCCAGCTTTTTTGCCTTTCAACGCACCAGCCCATTGCTTCCAGGATTCCACCAGGTTTATCACAGTACTGATCCCACGATTTTCCAGGATAATTGTAATCTGATTTCTCCGGCAATCCCCAGTCCAGGTGAGAATTGGAAGAAACTCGCTTTCCTGAAGCAATTCTAACGGCTCTAAGCTCGGGTGGTGGGCCGATTCGATAGATTGTACCCTTGGTGGCATGAGGAAGGCATAGGAGGATTGTTTCAATCATGTTTTTACAAATTTTATCCAGCAGTTCTGGATTCAATTCCATTGCCAATCCTCAGAAACAGCTCCTCGCGAGTCTTCAACAGCTGTGCTCCTCTTAATAAATAGTTTTTTTTGTAACGTCAAGAGAAATAGAAAGTCCCCACCTGCAGTTTTTTAGGCCTATACACCTTTAGCCGTGAATCATTTAAAACCCTATGGTGTTTAGGTGCCACAACAAAGGATGAAATCGACCATTTGTTTCCGCAAGACTACGGAAATTTTCCCCGCATGTTTATTGCACTCACCGGGTATTTATTTTTTGTCGAACCGATCCTCGTATTTCAATGATCGCCCAGGCTACTAGTTCCCAGAATATAAATCAAAACAAATTTATCGCGAAAGTCAACTCTTTGCCAAAACTTTCTTAATCCTCTCCACTTCTTCTCTTATTACTCTTTCAATTATTCCAGGAAGCTCCTTTTTCAAGGATTCTTTTACCATTTCTACGATCTCGGGGCGAATAGATTCCAGGATCTTCTCAGCAATCTCATCCCGATCAATACTTTCGGCGACCTGCTCGAAAGTTGGTTCCTCTGGTTTTTCTACTTTGAGGGCCTCGTCTACAGCTCCACCACTAAATACTAGCGGTTCTTCTTCGGCTTCTTCGTTTGCTTCCTCCTCTACCGACTGTTCCATGGCTGTTTGGTCATCGGGTTTATCAGCAAGATTAAACACATCTTCAGTGGGAATTTCCAGCTGCGTTTCCTGGTAAGCTATTTCCGATGAATCCATCATGAAATCTTCTTTTAGTTCTTCTTTCAGATCCGTCTCAAGGCTATCGGTTGATAAGATCTGCGATAGGCTCAAGTCCACCTTGGTTTCCTGGATGGAATTGATATCCGGTTCGTCGGTTTCCTTCGACAGGTCATCTTTTAACCGAAGCTCTGCAGAATTTTCAATCAAGGGGCAGTTTTTTAGAGCCATGGTATCCACGGTAGTATTTTTCTCATCGTTTAGTTCTTCAGCAAGGGTTAGAATCCCCTGTTCATCTTCATTGTCAAGATCTGACTTGAGATCAGCGATACCGTTGGTGACGTCTACAAGTAGTGTTTTGTCGTCACCGAAGGAGTCTTCAGAAAATTCCGCCACTGGATCGCTTTTCTTTTCACTGGGAGCAGGTCCCATAAGCTTTTCGCTACGTAGAGCCGTAACTAGCGAATCATCTTCACCAAGACCAAGCGTTTCCGCAATCACCTTGTCACCGTAAGGCCTCTTTGTAGTGTTCTCTTCCAATTCTTTATCCAGATCCAAAGACGTTGGTTCTTCGTCCAAGTGGGGGAGACTCTCTTCAAATTCTTCGGCTATCTGTCTTACTTCCGTAGGAAAATCAATATCTTCGAGGATGGAATCCTCCGCTTCTTTTTCCTCAGGGACTTCCTCCGTAAGCTTTAATTCGCTACTAATTCCGGCATCCTTCTCTGATTCCTCCACGATATCCACCAGTTCAACTATTTCCTGTTCCAGGTCTTTCAGATCAAGTTCTCCGCTATTTGTTTTGAGATCCTCTTCCACCTTTTCCTTCTTTTTAAAATTGAACATAGTAACACTCCTGTATTGTTTTTTCTTAAAAGTTTTCTTTTTTCTGATGCAAAGTTTTTGCCAAGTCCTAAATTTTTACCCATGGCCGGGGTAAGAAAACCCGCTTGTACAGGTCAAGGGCATTCCTGTCTGACATCCCTGCAATAAAGTCACAAACCGCTCTTTCCTTTGAAATGTTATTCTTGGTTTCTTCGATCTCTTGGCCAAAGAGTGCTTCGTCTTCAAGAAATCGAAAATATAGTTCTTCTATCACCTCTCTGGCGCCTTCGAATCCTTCTTGAACCGTCTGTGACTCGTAGACGGTGGTGAAAAGGAATTCTTTCAAATCTATTACGAGTTCAGCCATATTTGCACTGAGCAAAATATCAGCGTTCCCACTTTGCCTGCTTTCCTCTATTACGTCAGAGACCATGGTATTTATGCGTTTCGTGTGTGTTTCGCCTAGCCTTTCCCTGAACCTGCATGGAATATCTTAATTCTTGATTACTTGGGCCCTGACTGCGTCTTCTAGGTCATAGTTAATGTATGAGATAATATCGGCAATTCTCACCACCTTTCCTTCGAGAGTGGTTGGGAGCTTAGCTTGATTCCCATATGCTGCTCTTATCTCTACCCTACCTTTAAAGTGCACAAAAATCTCGTCCCTTACTTCCAAGGTCAAATTAATACCTGCTCCATTTCGCGCTAGCTTGTCAGCGATTCTGATACTTTGTTCGTTATGGGAGAATCCTCCCGGTACAATTTCGTTAAATACCTTTTCTCCGGAATGACCAAACGGCGTGTGACCGACATCATGACCAAGCGCGATGGCTTCAATCAAGTCTTCGTTCAAAAATAGCGCCCTTCCTATAGTCCTAGCAATTTGTGAAACTTCAAGGGTATGTGTTAATCGAGTCCTGTAATGGTCGCCAGTGGGAGAGAGAAATACTTGTGTTTTATGTTTGAGCCTCCGAAAGGCTTTACTGTGTAATATTCGATCTCGGTCCCTTTGGTAACACGTTCTGATGTTACACTCTTTCTCCGGTCGTAACCTTCCCCTGGTTTTAGAGCTTAACTGGGCATTTGCATGCAGGCTTTGCTCTTCCCTGGCTTCCAGGATTTTGCGTATCACTGCCATTTTTTGAGCCCGTCTTACATGAGAGTTTCGGTGTAATTTAAGTGGAACAATGTCGAAACTACCAGATGGTATCTATTTTTTTGACACACGTGTCAATATCACTTAACAAAACAACTTACGATAATGAGGGTCCTCTATTAACGAAATTTCAAAAAAAGACTTTTTCTTACCAAATTCAAATATTGTTTTGATTTGTATTTATACCAGGTTATATGGTAAATAGTAAACTTTTCAGTGTCAGGAAGATTTACATAATTATCGGTTGGAAAATTAAAACTGGGGAGCATATTGAAAGCCAGGATTGCCGAGTACATAAGTTACTTGAGGTTGGAAAAATCGGCCAGCAGTGAAACCATAAGGAATTACAAAAGTGACCTAGGGCAGTTTTATAAATACCTTGTGGAAAAGAAGGAGAGAGAAGAGATAGAAGTTGAGGACATAGATCATGGAGACATATTTGCCTTCCTCAGCAAACTTCATTTCACGCACAAGAAGAGTTCCATAGGGAGAAAACTTTCGGCGCTGCGCTCATTTTTTGACTTCCTTGTTAAAAGGGAATATATCTCTTCTAATCCTGCTGCGCTGATTAGCCAGCCAAAGTTTGAACAGAGAATTCCGAAGTTTTTTTCCGTTGACGAGGTTTTTCATTTACTTGATTACAAAAGCAAGGGCGAGAGTAATTGGGTTATTCTCAGGGATAAGGCCATCCTGGAAACAATTTATTCCTGCGGTTTACGAGTAAGTGAGACCACGGGAATGGACGTTGACAGTGTTGATTTTAGCCAGGAGACCGTTAGGGTAAAGGGGAAGGGCAACAAGGAAAGGATTGTTCCGATCGGAAGAAAAGCCCAGGAGGCATTAAAAAAATACCTGACGGCCAGAAACGAGGTTTTGATAAAATCCGGCAACCCGGAACATAATGCTTTATTTATTAATCAGAGAGGAGGAAGGTTGACTCCGAGATCGGTAAATAGAATCCTAAAAAAATACTTGAGGAAATCAGGAATTTCCAAGATGTTTAGTCCTCATGCGCTTAGGCATTCTTTTGCGACTCATCTCCTGGGGGCGGGGGCAGATTTGAGGGCCATACAGGAGATGCTTGGACACGCAAGCTTGTCTACGACCCAAAGGTATACGCACGTAAATATTGACAGGTTAATGGATATCTATGATAAATCGCATCCTCGCAGCAAAAGGAAGAAAGGGTAAAACAAGAGGTAGTTACAGTCTAGACAGAGGAGGAAAAGGCTCTGGAGCTTAAAAAAACTGACACGACGTAAAGGTAGGAGGAAGGAAGACCGGATGGAATTTCATGGGACAACAATTTTAGCTGTCAGAAGGGGTAATAGGGTTGTCATGGCTGGTGACGGCCAGGTAACCATGGGCAACATGGTTATGAAACACCAGGCCAGGAAGGTTAGGAAAATGTACCATGACCGAATTGTTGCGGGATTCTCGGGTGCCACGGCTGACGCTTTTACCCTGTTTGAAAGACTGGAAGAAAAGCTCCAGCAGTACAATGGTAATCTTCGCAGGAGCGCCGTGGAACTGGCGAAAGACTGGCGCACGGATAAGGTTTTGCGGAGGCTTGAAGCCCTGCTTATTGCTGCAGACAGTGATGTATCTCTCGTAATTAGTGGAAGCGGCGATGTAATTGAACCTGATAACCAACTGGTTGCCGTGGGTTCCGGCGGGGGTTATGCGCTGGCTGCTGCAAGAGCACTTCTGGAAAACACTGACATGCAACCAAGGGAGATTGCGGAAACCGCGATGAGAATTGCTGCAGATCTCTGCATATATACAAATCACCAGTTCACCTTCGAGGAATTATAGAAAATGGAAAAGCCACTTACTCCAGCGGAAATTGTCAAGGAACTTGATAAGTACATAATTGGCCAAAATGAAGCAAAACGGTCTGTAGCGATCGCACTTCGAAACAGGTGGCGGAGGCAGCAGGTCAAAGATCCTGCCCTGCGAGAGGAGATAGCACCGAAAAACATCATAATGATAGGGCCCACGGGAGTGGGAAAAACGGAGATAGCACGCAGGCTCGCTCGACTTGCCCAGTCCCCCTTTCTCAAGATCGAAGCCACTAAGTTTACCGAAGTTGGCTACGTCGGTCGGGACGTGGAATCAATGGTGAGAGACTTGACCGAGCTTGCGGTTAACATGGTGAAGCAGGAAGAGTACAAAAAGGTGGAAGCAAAGGCGAAAGAGCTTGCAGAAGAAAGGATTCTTGATTTTTTGTATCCCAGGCCCCGAACAAGGCGAAAGCCACGACCTGTAAAGCCTCAAGGGGAGGGAGACCAGGGGGCACAGCTCCCCTTGTTGGAAGTTTCTTCCTCCGAACAGGCCCGGGAAGAAGAAACAAGGGAGAAGATGAGGAAGCTTTTTAGGAGCGGTAAGCTGGATAACCGGTACGTAGAGATCGAAATTGAAGACCGTGGCCTCCCCATGATTGAGATCTTTGCCGGTTCTGGACTTGAAGAGATGGATATAAGCTTCAAGGAAATGCTTGGGAATATTCTACCCAGGCGCACTAAAAGGCGAAAGTTAAAGGTTCCGGAAGCATATGAAATGCTAGTGGAAGAGGAAAAACAGCGTCTGGTTGACATGGAAAAGGTAGTCAAAGCCGCCATTGAGCGCGTGGAACATGCAGGAATAATATTCCTGGACGAAATCGACAAAATAGTTGGAAGGGACGCCATGAAAGGGCCCGATGTGTCTAGAGAAGGGGTCCAAAGGGACCTACTCCCGCTAGTGGAAGGATCAACAGTAACAACCAAGTACGGGATGGTGAAAACAGACCATATCCTTTTCATTGCATCCGGGGCTTTTCATACGTCGAAACCTTCCGATCTTATTCCCGAGCTTCAGGGGCGTTTCCCCATCCGCGTGGAGTTACATCCCCTTACCAAGGACGATTTTGTAAGAATACTACAGGAACCTGAAAATGCCTTGATTTCCCAGTACCAGGCACTTCTTGCAACAGAAGGTGTTGAACTTGTATTTGAGCCCGAAGCCATCGAGGAAATAGCCAAAATTGCCTCCGATGTTAATACTAGGACAGAAAACATAGGCGCAAGGCGCCTTCATACCATCATGGAACGGTTGCTGGAAGATCTCTCTTTTGAAGCCCCGGAACTCCAGGGACAGAAAATTACTATTACCGTAGGATACGTGAGAGAAAAACTCCAGGATGTGATAAAAGACGAGGATTTGAGCAGGTACATCTTATAAAAATGAAATCCCAGGTAGAAAGAGCGAATATATTAATAGAAGCACTCCCGTACCTGAAAACATTTTACCAGAAAACGGTAGTTGTAAAGTACGGTGGGCATGCAATGGTTGATGAGGGTCTCAAGGAGAGTTTTGCCCAGGATATAGTGCTGCTGAAGTACGTTGGTATCAACCCGGTGGTCGTTCACGGGGGAGGCCCTCAAATAGGCTCGATGTTGAGCAAAGTTGGAAAGGAAAGCTCCTTCAGGTACGGTATGAGGGTTACCGATGAAGAAACCATGGATATAGTTGAAATGGTTCTTGCTGGCAAGGTGAACAAGGAAATAGTGTCGCTTCTCAACCGGCACGGTGGGCGTGCCGTGGGGTTGAGCGGCAAAGACGGTCACCTTATCGAAGCACGAAAAATGCACCTTTACCGGTACCAGGGAGACGACCAACCCCCGGAAATCATAGATATTGGCCTCGTTGGTGAAGTAAAGAAAATAAACACTGAGATTCTCAGGGTACTGGAAGAAAGCAGGTTTATTCCTGTGGTTGCGCCGGTTGGTGTTGGAGAGAAGGGAGAGACTTATAACATCAATGCAGACCTCGTGGCAGGAAGGCTTGCCGGAGCGCTTAAAGCTACCAAGTTAATTCTAATGACGGACGTGCATGGGGTGCTCGACGAAAACGGAAATCTTATTTCGTCGCTAAACGTTGCTGATGCTAGCGAACTAATACAGGAAGAAGTGCTTAAGGGAGGAATGATACCGAAGGTTCAGTGTGCAATTGACGCGGTACAGGCAGGTGTTTCGAAGGCGCACATAATAGACGGCAGGATAAAGCATGCCGTGCTCCTCGAAATCTTCACCGACACAGGCGTCGGCACGGAAATTACTAAGCAATAAGGGTGCGGAATTTTGGAGATACCATGAAAAGGGATTTACTAACTATTTTGGATTTAAGCAGAGACGAAATTTTCTACTTGCTCGAATTGGCAAAGACACTTAAACGCAAGTGGAAGGAAGGTGAGAAATTCCCCGATTACAGCAAGAAAACCGTTGGTCTGTTGTTCGAAAAACCGTCTACGAGGACTCGAATTTCCTTCGAGGTTGCTATTTACAGGCTCGGGGGACATGCTATCTACATGACACCCCGGGACACCCAACTTTCCAGGGATGAAACTCTTGCTGATACCGCGAAGGTTCTTTCGCGCTACCTAGACGGCCTTGTAGTAAGGACATTCGGACACAACGTCGTAGAGGAACTGGCACATAATTCCACTATTCCGGTGATTAACGGTCTCACTGACACCTTTCATCCCTGCCAGGTACTTAGTGATCTTTTTACTCTTATGGAAAAGCGTGGCAACCTTGAGAATCTAAAGGTCGCATGGGTGGGGGATGGCAACAACGTTGCCCATTCATGGATCAATGCTGCGGCGAGGCTCGGGTTTACCCTATGGATTTCCTGCCCTGAGGGCTACTGGCCTGATGAAAAGATAATCGAAAATGCGAGGAACCTTGAGGGTAAAAACATATTCCTTGTATCCGATCCCAGGGAAGCGGTTGCAGATGCCGAGGTGATAAACACGGATGTGTGGGCAAGCATGGGGCAGGAAGCGGAAGCTGAAAAGAGAAAAGAAATTTTCCGTCCTTACCAGGTAAACGGTGAACTCCTTAAACATGCGCCCAGCGATGTTTACGTTATGCATTGCCTGCCGGCCCATCGGGGAGAAGAAATAACCGATGATGTTATGGACGGGGCGAATTCCATAGTCTTTGACCAGGCAGAAAACAGGCTACATTTCCAGATAGCACTTCTTGCCTGGTTGCTCGGCTAGGTGATTTAAAAAAAGACATAAATAGGAGACACAGGATTGAAAGATAGCGTAAAAAAAATCGTTCTTGCATATTCAGGTGGCCTGGATACTTCGATCATTTTGAAGTGGTTGCAGGAAACGTACGAATGCCCTGTTGTTGCTTTTGCGGCAGACTTAGGGCAAGGTGACGAATTATCCGAAATTGAACAAAAGGCACTCGAGACTGGCGCTTCGCAGGTTCGGGTAGAAGACCTTAGGGAAGAATTTGTAAGGGATTTCGTTTTCCCGATGTTTCGGGCCAATGCCATTTACGAAGGTCAATATCTCCTCGGCACATCCATAGCGCGCCCCCTTATTGCCAAGAAACAGATTGAGATAGCCATGGAAGAAGGTGCCGATGCGGTGAGTCACGGAGCGACAGGAAAAGGAAATGACCAGGTTCGCTTCGAGATCACGTACATGGCTTTAAACCCGGAAATAAAAATAATTGCACCGTGGCGTGAGTGGAGTTTCAAATCGAGGGCCGAGCTAATAGATTATGCTTCGGCAAGGGGGATACCGGTTCCTGTGACCACTGAAAAACCGTATAGTTCAGACAGAAATCTTCTTCACATAAGTTTTGAAGGAGGCATACTCGAGGATCCGTGGAGGGAACCGGATGAATCTATGTTTGTTATGACGGTTTCCCCGGAAAAAGCCCCCGACAGACCCGAATACGTGGAAATAGATTTTGAGGCGGGTAACCCTGTGGCGGTAAACGGCGAGAAGTTGTCACCGGCGAAGCTTCTGGCCAGGCTTAACGAAATCGGGGGAAGACATGGAGTAGGCCGTGTTGACATGGTTGAAAACCGATTCGTGGGCATGAAGTCAAGAGGCGTATACGAAACTCCCGGGGGAACGATACTGAGGACAGCACACATGGGTGTCGAATCGATAACCATGGACAGAGAAGTCCAACATTTGAGGGATTCCCTGGTTCCACGATATTCGGAACTGGTGTATAATGGCTTTTGGTTTTCCCCGGAAAGGGTTGCCTTGCAAAAGTTGATTGATGCTTCCCAGGAAAATGTCTGTGGAACTGCGCGGTTGAAGTTGTATAAGGGCAACTGCCAGCTTGTCGGGCGAAAATCCGAGAGATCGCTATACAGTATGGATTTTGCCACTTTTGAGGCGGATGAAGTATATGATCAGGCAGATGCAACAGGTTTCATCAAGCTGAATGCACTGAGGTTAAAAATAGCGGCACTGGTTGGTAAAAAGAGATAGAAAAAATGGCAAAAAAACTATGGGGTGGTAGGTTTAAACAGAGCACGAATCGCTTGGTGGAAGATTTTTCAGCTTCCATTGATTTCGACTGGCGTCTTTATAGGGAAGACATCGCCGGAAGTATTGCTCACTGCAAAATGCTGGGGCAGTGTGGAATACTCACGGAGGACGAGGTAGAAAAAATAGTTGATGGGTTAATAGAGATCCAGCGCGAAATTGAACGTGGCGATTTCGAGTTTGATCCAACTCTCGAAGATATCCACATGGCGATTGAGCAGAGGCTCATTGAAAAAATAGGCGACGTGGGTGGTAAACTACACACGGCCAGGAGCCGAAACGACCAGGTGGCTCTTGATCTCAGGCTTTACTTGAGAAATACCATAAAGTGGTACTTGAAACTTCTCCACTCCCTACGAACCAGCATCGTGAATCTTGCGGAAAAATACGCGGACACGATTATGCCAGGATTCACGCACCTGCAGCACGCTCAACCAATAGTGCTGGGACACCATTTAATGGCGTATTACGAGATGTTCACGAGGGACAGCGAGCGATTAAAAGATTGCCTTAAAAGAGTCAACGTAATGCCGCTTGGTAGTGCAGCCCTGGCCGGGACAACCTTTCCCATAGACCGAAATCTCACTGCCAAGTATTTGGACTTCCCTGAAATTAGTCGAAATAGTATTGATGCGGTGAGTGACCGTGATTTTGCCATAGAATTTCTGTCGGCGGCTTCAATAATCATGCTGCACCTTAGCCGCTTATCAGAAGAACTGGTTTTATGGAATTCCATCGAGTTTGGTTTCGTAGCGATCAGTGATGCCTTTTGCACCGGTTCGAGTATTATGCCTCAAAAGAAAAACCCTGATGTTCCGGAATTGATCAGGGGCAAAACGGGAAGGGTCTATGGGGCATTAACTAGCTTGCTTACCATGATGAAAGGGCTACCCCTTGCCTACAACAGGGATTTACAGGAAGACAAGGAACCACTTTTCGACGCCATAGATGCGGTTGCCGCATGCGTGGAAATTATGGCAAGGTTGTTGTCCGAGTTAACTTTTGACGAAACAAGGCTACGCGAAGAAGCTGAGAAGGGTTTTATTACGGCTACCGACCTGGCGGACTACCTGGTCAGGAAAAACATTCCGTTCAGAAGAGCTCATCGTATAACCGGGGAGATTGTTCAGTATTGCATCAAGCATAATAAGAGACTCGAAGCGTTACAGCTTGATGAACTTCGTGAGTTTTCAGGTACCATCTCGAAAGACATCTACGATTACATCAAGATCGATACGTCGGTAAATAAACGGACGTCCTACGGCGGAACAGCACCCGGGCTAGTTAAAGAAGCCATCCGGGAGGCGAAGAACGTGCTGGAAGATGAGAAAGAAAGATATGCGTTATAGACTAGTTTTTATTTTCGCGCTGGTTTTGCTGGTTTTTCCTTCGTGCGGCAAGAAAACTATGGTCCGTGCCCCGGTAAAAGTTCGTCCTCCTGCGGTCAAAGACCTAGAATGCCATGTGCGAAAAAATTTCGTCGAGCTTCAATGGCAAATTCCGGAGTGGCAAAAAGGGAAAAAAGTCGGGCGCAAGATAGCCAGCTTTGAGATTTGGCGAGCCACGGTAACCCCATCTGAACGCAACTGCCCCGGATGCCCCAAGAAATTTAGTTCCATCGGTCTGGTAGACCTGGCCTATCCTCATCCGGCTCACATCAAAGGAAACACGATTTTCTCCAAGGACCTTGATGTCAGGATTGGCAATCAGTATTTCTATCGCTTAATTACAGTGGACAACGAGGGGAATGAAAGCCTCATTTCT
>JALSTM010000139.1 GCA_026983715.1 Desulfobacterales bacterium | reverse complement strand
TCTGGCATTCCCGCACCTCGAGCCCCTTCAATTATTTCTTTCCCGAGATCTCCAAGGGACAAAAGTCCCTGGTAACCGAGTTCGGCAACCTTACTGCCCACTTGCCTATGATACTTAGCGCTCTCAGGGCCAAGTTCGAGCATGGCACCCAAGGCAGCAAAGCATCTCCCATATTTTTCTATCTCTGCAACGGTTTCAAGGGCAGCCACAACCGATGCCGGATTGGCATTGTACGAATCATCCAGGAGAAACACTTCTCCCCTTATCTTTCTCACCTCCATTCGCTGTCTAACGGGCCTGTGTGAAGAAAGAACTTCTTTTATATCCTCCACCGGGACTCCAAGTTCCCAAGCAACCGTGGCCGCTGCCAAAGCATTGGCCACCTGGTGCTTTCCGAGGACAGGCAAAAACAAATCAATATCCCTGGACCCAAACCTTACTCTAAACAGAGTCCCTTCTATGCTTTGAGTCAGAATTTCTATGAGGCGAACCTCTGCCTCTGGAGACCTGCCAAAGGTAACTTTGCGCCTGTTAAATTTTTTAGCCAGCTCGGTTACTCTAGGATCATCAAGGTTGACAAACAGAATCCCGCTTTCCTTAACCCCGTCGAACAACTCCCCTTTAGCATTTTGAATACCTTCAATGCTTCCGAGCCCTTCTAGGTGAGCCGGCTGGATATTTGTTATGAGGCCGCAGTCCGGTTCAGCGATTTCTGCCAGTCTCCGAATTTCACCGGGTCTGTTCATACCCATCTCAATAACTGCAATTTCATGTTCATCTGTCAGATTAAAAAGAGTGAGCGGAACACCTATAAGATTGTTTAAGTTCATGACATTCTTTAGAACTCGATACTTTTTACCTAGAAGCCTGGCAATCATTTCTTTTGTGCTCGTTTTTCCGTTACTTCCCGTTAGAGCAATCACCCGAACATTATGCTTTACCCTCCAGTGATGAGCTATCTCTCCTAGTGCGAAAATACTATCGTCAACGCCTATTAAAATTGCCGAAACACTTCCCGCGTGCTTTAGAACCTTCTCTTTATTACCAACAATGGCTTTAGCGCCCTTTTTTACGGCATCAACAATAAAATTGTGGCCGTCAAAATTTTCACCTTCAAGGGCGACAAAAAGGCTACCCGGTACAAGGTCCCTTGTATCCGTATAAATCCCGGAAACATTATCCTCCGCGTTTCCCTGGATAAGGGTACCACGGGTAGATTCAATAATTTCTGCTACCTTTAACTTCATACGCCGCTCACTGCTGATGCCGTTCTCCCATTTTCACCGAGCTGCTTTCTTTTCTCAAGAGCCCTTAGTACCTCTTCTTTGTCATCGAAATGAATCGTTCTATCGGCCAATATCTGGTAGTCCTCGTGCCCTTTTCCACCGATATAAACAAGGTCTCCACTTGTTGCCAGATTTACTGCCAGTTCGATTGCCCTTCTTCTATCCGGTTCAATGTAACAACCAGAACCACATGTCATGAGCTCCGTCACAGAGCTAAAAATGCGAGAACCGGTACTCTCTATCCCGTTCACGATATCGCTGATTATCTCCATTGGATCTTCACTTCTAGGGTTATCGCTTGTGATAATAACTACGTCTCCATGCCGCGCGGCAACCCTACCCATCAAAGGGCGCTTGGTTTTATCCCTATCGCCCCCACAACCAAAAACAACGACAAGCTTTCCTTCGGTAATCTCTCTGACGCATTCCAGGGCTTTTTCCAAGGCATCCGGCGTATGCGCATAATCAACCACCACTGTAAACCCCAGTTCGTTTGGCACGTTCTCAAGTCGCCCAGAAACACCTTTTACCCTGGCAAGCCCTCTCTGAATTACGGAGATTGGTACCCCGAGCGCCAGAGCAGTCCCAACCGCTGCCATCATGTTATACAAGTTTAATCGGCCAAGTAGCGGAGTCTGCACATCAAAGATACCCTTGGGCGTAGTCAGGTTCGCCCGAATTCCTTCAGACCCTACGTGCCACTTTCTAGGATAAATATCGGCTTTCCTTTCCACTGAATACGTAATTTTTCTGTAAAATGGTTCATCGGGAATACTGGCACCGTATCTATCGTCTATGTTCACAACCGCTACCGGTTCGCCGGATTTTGTTCTCGCAAGGTATTCGCAAAAAAGCTTTAGTTTACACTGGAAGTATTTCTCAAGGTCTTCATGGTAATCGAGATGATCTTGCGAGAGATTGGTAAAAACGGCGACGTTAAAATCGCAACCATGAACACGATCGAGGTCAAGGGCGTGGGAAGAAACTTCCATGATAGCATGGCTCACGCCGCATTCAAGCATACGGGAAAATAGCATCTGTAAATCAAGCGATTCAGGTGTTGTAACGGGAGCCTTTTCCTCAATTCCGTCATACCGGTAGTTTATAGTCCCGATAACCCCCGTTTTCTTCCCCCACTCAGTAAAGATACTTTCTAGCAAAAAACTTGTTGTAGTTTTCCCGTTGGTTCCAGTTATTCCAACCAGTACTAGCTTCGTCGATGGATAATCGTAATAGCGGTTTGCTATCTCTGCAAGAGCTAGTCGACTCTGCTTCACCTGGATGTAGGTTAGGTTGGAGGGCACGTTATCCGGTAAGCTCTCCTTTCTTTTTTCGCCGACCACCGCTATAGCCCCTTTTTCACAAACTTCCGGAATAAAGTCGTGCCCATCGTGTTGGAGTCCCGGTATCGCAACAAAAAGATATCCCGGGCCCACTTTCCTGCTGTTGTAGGCAATGCCGGAGATATCCAAGTTAACATCTCCATTAATTTTTATTACGTTTCTTTGCTCAATAAGATCCTTGATCTTCACTTTATCCGTAGGCCCCTTGCCTTTTAGAACGGTTTAGAGTCCTTTTATTGTTTTTCTGCACATGTCAGGGTGAAACCTGACACTTTTGCCA
>JALSTM010000138.1 GCA_026983715.1 Desulfobacterales bacterium | reverse complement strand
GCGTTGACAATGTTCCGACTCTCTACGCTTGGACGAAACAAATGGGAAAACTGTGGTTCCCTGTGCTTTCCGATTTTTGGCCGCACGGAAGAGTGGCTAAAATGTACGGGGTTCTGAGATCTGACGGTGTGGCAGAAAGAGCTCTGTTTATTATCGATAAAAATGGAATAGTGAGGTACATAGATATACATGATATCAATGAAAGGCCGAGACTAGAAGTTCTGGCAAGAGAATTGGCAAAGCTGGAGAAAAAAGGAAAGGAGGTGAAATAGGACAGGCTTAAACAAGATTCGTTAATTAATTATCTAAGAAGTGAGGAGGGTAAATCATGGCCAAGCTTAAATGTGGTCAGCTAACCGGTTCTGTGGTAGGCGAAAAAAAAGAGCCTACGGAAACAGGAGAACCTATGAAAGTGAAGGAGGAGGAAATGGCAAAGATAATGGTGGGTAAGAAGGCTCCTGACTTTGAGGCGCCGGCGTTTGTTAATGGCGAAATAAAAATGGTTAAGTTGTCGGACTATCTTGGGAAATGGGTCGTTCTATGTTTTTATCCCGGTGACTATACCTTTGTTTGACCCACGGAACTTTCGGCAGTTGCCGAAAAGTACGAAGAAATCCAGAAAATGGGTGTGGAGATCCTTGCGATAAGTGTTGACAGTCCCTTTGTTCACAAGAGCTGGCAAGAAAATGAATTGTCCAAGATGGTGGATGGCGGTGTTCCGTACCCGCTACTTTCCGATGGTTCTGGGAAAATCGGTTCTGCATACGGGGTTTACGACGAAGAGGCAGGAGTTGACGTGAGAGGACGATTCATTATTGATCCGGATGGAGTTATACAGGCTATGGAAGTTATGACTCCACCTGTCGGCAGAAACGTAATGGAACTGATCCGCCAGATACAGGCATTTCAGCATGTACGTGAATCCGGCGAGACAGAAGCTACACCGGCAGGCTGGAAACCAGGGAAGCCGACTCTGAAACCTGGGCCAGATCTTGTGGGTAAAGTTTACGAAGTCTGGAAAACCGAGAATGCGTTCTAGCTTTAAAAGTGTGGGAACTACAGAAAAGAGGGTAGACAACATTGTCTACCCTTCACTTATCTTTATACTGATATTCTGTTTTTGTTTTGGAGTTAATGTGAGTTCTGCGAAAAAAAATATTAAAGAAGGTTATAATCATCTAGCTAATGAAAAAAGCCCCTACCTGCTACAGCACTCAACTAATCCCGTTGATTGGTATCCGTGGACCGACGAAGCATTCGAAAAGGCAAAAAAAGAAGACAAGCCCATTTTTCTTTCGATAGGTTATGCCACGTGTCACTGGTGCCATGTAATGAAAAAAGAGTGTTTTGAAGACCCGGAAGTGGCCAATCTCTTAAATAGGTATTTTATTTCCATAAAAGTTGACAGGGAAGAAAGACCCGATATAGACCAGGTCTACATGGCTGCTTGCCAGACCATGACCGGGAGTGGTGGCTGGCCATTGTCCATCTTTATGACTCCCGATGGAAAGCCATTTTTTGCCGGAACCTATTTCCCCAAGCATAGCCGGATGGGGATGCCAGGGTTTGTTGACGTAATAAAGCAACTGGGTGAACTATGGAAAAGCGACAGGAAAAAATTACTAGTTGCAGCGGAAAACGTAACCAATGCATTAAAAAAACCCCCAGGAAAACCGGGTTATCCTACAAAGTTAAATCCAGCTATCCTGAAGAAAGCTTATGAACACATGGTGAATGCCTTTGATGATCGTTGGGGAGGATTCAGTTTTCCACCGAAATTTCCGACCCCACACAACTACACGTTCCTTTTGCGGTGGTACAAGAGAACAAAGCAAGTCCAGGCTTTGGAGATGGTGGAAAAAAGTCTCACTGCCATGAGAAACGGTGGGATTTTTGATCAGGTTGGTTTCGGTTTCCATAGGTACTCAGTGGATGAAAAGTGGCTTGTACCTCACTTTGAAAAAATGCTCTACGACCAGGCTCTCTTGGCAATCGCCTATCTCGATACGTACCTGGTGACGAAGAATGAAAAGTACAAAAAGGTTGCAGAAGAAATCTTTACATACGTTTTGCGGGATATGACGTCTCCCGAAGGGGCCTTCTATACTGCCGAAGATGCCGACAGTGAAGGCAAGGAAGGTAAGTTTTACGTCTGGACACCTTCAGAGGTTGTATCCGTTCTAGGGGAAAAGGATGGAACTCTTTTCTGTCGCTTTTACGGAATTACAAAGAAGGGCAACTTTGAAGATGGAACGAGCATTCTCCACGTATCAAAGTCGGCGGATGATTTTGCAAGAGAACTAAACATTGCTACCGATGAATTAAAAACTCTCCTTGAAAAATGCAGAAATAAACTTTTTAAAGAAAGAGAAAAACGTGTACATCCTCTAAAAGATGATAAGATTCTCACTTCATGGAACGGGTTGATGATTACTGCTTTGGCAAAAGGATACCAAGTAACGGGAGATCAAAAATACCTTGATGCCGCAGAAGCGGCGTGTAATTTTATCCTGAAAAAGATGACAACCCGTTCCGGTCAGCTTTTCAGACGATACAGAGACGGACACGTTGCGTATTCGGGGTATCTCGATGACTACGCTTTCTTCATAATGGGGCTTATAGATCTCTATGAAGCAACCTTCAAAGTCCGGTACCTGGAAAAAGCCCTAAGTTTAAACAAAGTCATGCTGGAATCGTTTTGGGATAATGAAGATGGAGGCTTTTACTATTACGGCAAAGACAGTGAGGAATTAATATTTAGGAGCAAAGAAATCTACGATGGTGCTATCCCTTCAGGTAATTCCGTGGCAGCCTACGATTTACTCAGGTTGTCTCGAATGACAGGAGACACAACGCTTGAGGAGAAGGCCCAGAAGGTGGTTCAAGTTTTTTACAAGGAAGTTTCCACATACCCCATGGCTT
>JALSTM010000137.1 GCA_026983715.1 Desulfobacterales bacterium | reverse complement strand
CTGGTGACAATGTATCGATGGAGGTACAGTTAATAACGCCGATAGCGCTGGAAGAGGGATTAAGGTTTGCGATTCGAGAAGGTGGAAGAACCGTGGGCGCAGGCGTCGTTAGTGAAATTGTTGAATAGGGGTCAAGTGAATGCGGATTATCGTGACTTTAGCGTGCACCGAGTGCAAACAGCGTAATTACACTACGACAAAAAATAAGAGAACTACTCCTGATAAGTTAAGTTTCAGGAAGTATTGCAGATTTTGCAAGACTCATACGATTCATAAGGAAACAAAATAGAGATTGTAAACTTGTGTAGGCCAGTAGCTCGAACGGCTAGAGCGTCGGACTCCAAATCCGAGGGTTGGGGGTTCGAATCCCTCCTGGCCTGCCATTTTTTTGTGCTCTGAACCGCTGGATAGCGCTGAATACATAACAGGCAGAATCACTTAATGGCGAAGAAGAAAGGTAGCAGAAAAAGAAGAGCAGCCCAGAGGAAAAACAGGGGTGGTAAAGTACCTAAAAATGACGCCACCACAAAAGCCGCAGCGAGGGCTCCGAATCCAGACACAGTGGCGAGGGTAAAGGTTGCCAGGTCGGTAGGCGGATCTTCTCAAAAGATTGGAGGATGGATCGATACCATCAAAACATTCTTGAGAGAAGCGAAGTTTGAGCTCAAAAAAGTTACATGGCCAACAAAGAAAGAAACAATAGCAACTACCTCGGTGGTTCTGGTGGTTGTGTTTATCGTGGCACTGTTTCTTGGTGTTGTCGATCTGGGTCTGGGGAAAATAATAGGATATTTTCTGAAATAATTCCCATAAAAGATTTGTGCAAAGGAAAAATGGGTGTGGAGTTTAAGTGGTACATAGTCCATACATATTCCGGGTATGAACAAAAGGTCAAGGCTTCCCTTGAGGAGAGAATAAAATCTTCGGGTAAGGAGAAGTTTTTTGACAAGATCCTTGTCCCCACGGAGAAAGTTGTCGAACTTGTAAAAGGGGAGCGGAAAGAGTCGGTAAGAAAGTTCTATCCCGGGTACATACTTGTCAGAATGGTACTAAACGATGAGACGTGGCACCTGGTGAGGAGTACTCCGAAGGTTACTGGGTTTTTGGGTGGAAAGGATAAACCGATTCCTCTGCCGGAGGAGGAGGCTCAAAAGATCCTCGATAGGATGGCAGAAGGGCGTCTTAAGCCTCGTCCGAAATACCAGTTGGAGGTAGGGGATGAAGTTAAGGTCATAGACGGTCCGTTTTCAAATTTCAGCGGAATAGTGGATGAAGTGAATCCTGAAAAGGGAAAGGTCCGAGTACTTGTGAGTATTTTTGGGCGTTCTACTCCTGTAGAACTAGAGTTTGTTCAGGTTACGCGCATTTGAGGAGCTTAAGAAATGGCTAAAAAGGTAATTGCGAACATTAAACTTCAGATACCTGCGGGTCAGGCCAATCCGTCACCACCCGTAGGGCCTGCGCTTGGACAGCATGGCGTCAATATTATGGAGTTTTGTAAGGCATTCAATGCCAAAACGCAGGGTCAAGAAGGCATGATAATCCCTGTTGTTATAACGGTTTACGCGGATAGGTCATTTACTTTCATCACAAAAACGCCTCCGGCGTCTATCTTGTTGAAGAAGGCGGCAAACGTGGAGAAGGGTTCAAGTGAGCCTAACCGAGACAAGGTAGGAAAAGTTACCCGTGCACAGGTTGAGGAAATAGCCAAGTTAAAAATGCCCGATTTGAATGCCAATGATCTAGAGGCAGCTATAAGAACCATCGAGGGAACCGCACGTAGCATGGGAATTGTTGTTGAATAGGTAAAAATATCTTCGTTTGGAGTGCTAAGATGGCCAAGAGAGGAAAAAAGTATAGGATGGCTAAAGAGAAGATTGATAGCACGAGAAGGTACACGTTTCAGGAAGCTATCAAGCTAGCCAAAGAATGTGCTTATGCAAATTTTGATGAAAGTGTAGATATTGCTGTTCGTCTAGGCATTGATCCAAGACATGCGGATCAGATGGTGAGAGGAACGGTGGTACTGCCACACGGAACCGGCAAAAGTGTGAAGGTGCTGGTGTTTGCCAAGGGCGAAAAGGAAAAAGAAGCCCTGGAAGCTGGTGCCGATTACGTTGGTGCCGAGGAATTAATTGAAAAAATCAAGGGGGGCTGGCTTGAATTTGATAAAGCAGTAGCCACCCCGGACATGATGGGACAGGTGGGGAAGATTGGTAGAATCTTGGGTCCCCGGGGGCTTATGCCTAATGCCAAGCTGGGTACGGTAACTTTTGACCTTGCGAAGGCTATCAAAGAAATTAAGGCCGGGAAGATTGATTTCAGGGCTGAAAAAGCCGGTGTTGTACATGCCTCCATGGGGCGTAAATCCTTTGATGATGACAAGTTGCTCGAAAATATTGCAACTTTCATAGACACGTTGATCAAGATGAAGCCAGCAGCAGCCAAGGGTACCTATCTTAGGGGCATAGCCATATCAACTACCATGAGCCCTGGGATAAAGGTAGATCCTCTGGCTGTCAAAGATATAATACAGCAGTAGCAAAGGGCTGTTGATTTGAGCGTGTGAAGCGCGCGAAACAATTTTAAAACATAGCCAGATGTTGCTTTCATGAGGTCAGAGACAGTAGGTACTCGCATATGCGAGTTTAAAAGGCTTTGAGCTGCCTACCGAGAGCTGGTGAAAGCAGCTGGGAGTTCCCCTTTTTATTTGGTACTTTGTGAAAGCACTCTGGCGAAAGAAAGGAGGTAGGAAAGCTTTTGGATCGTCGGAGAAAAGAAGAAGTCGTAGCGGAGCTTCGAGCTAAGCTTGAGAAGGCGAAAAGTGTGGTGATTACCGACTACAAAGGTTTGAAGGCTCCCGAAATTGGACGGTTGAGGAAGACTCTGAGAGATCAAGGTGTTGATTTCAGGGTGATTAAGAATACTCTTATGAGGTTGGCCAGCAAAGATACCGATGCGGCTGCGCTGGACCCCCTTATTGAGGGAACTTGTGCCATAGCAATCAGTTATGACGATCCCGTGGTCTCGGCGAAGCTACTTAGAGATTTTGCAAAGGAAAATGATCACCTGAAAATTAAAGGTGGTTTCCTGCAGAGCCAGGTGCTTGAGCCGAAGGATGTTATTGCGTTGGCCGATATTCCGAGCCGCGAGGTGCTCCTCGGTCAACTCCTTGGAGTTCTCAGCGGTGTTCCAACGAGCCTTGTCAGTGTGTTAAGTGCCGTGCCAAGATCAATGGTAACGGTTCTTTCAGCAATTAAGGACAAAAAAGAACAAGAAGAATAGAAGATTAAAAAGTACCAAATGTTAGAAAGGGAGGAACTCATCAATGGCTGAAATTACAAAAGAGGATGTAATTAGTTTTATCGAAAACATGACAGTTTTGGAACTCAGTGAGTTCGTAAAGGAACTGGAAGAAAAATTTGGAGTATCTGCTGCTCCGATGGCCGTAGCTGCAGCAATGCCCGGAATGGGTGCTGCAGGAGAGGCACCGGCAGAGGAAGAAAAGACAGAATTTGACGTTGTAATAACAGCGGTAGGAGACAAGAAGATCCAGGTTATCAAGGCAGTAAGAGCACTTACGAACCTTGGTCTTAAGGAAGCAAAGGCACTGGTGGACAATGTGCCTGGCGTGGTCAAAGAAAAGGTCTCGAAAGAAGAAGCCGAGGAAGCTGCCAAGCAGTTGGAAGAAGCTGGGGCAACGGTGGAAATCAAATAGCATACATACCTACTCATAGTGAAGACCGAGCGATCTGTGGGGTAAGTGCTCGGTTTTCCTTTTTTCTATTGATTGTCTTTTCCCTCTTCTCTCTCAGCCATCCGGGGCGGAAAACGGATGAGAAAATCTATAAGTCAGGTAAGATCACATAAGAGAAAAGAAAAAAATAAATCGATTGTAGGGAGAAAAAATGGCAACTGCACTAGCCCATGAATACCGGGTACGTAGAAATTTTGGTAAGATTCCGAAAATTATTGATATTCCGGATCTTATCAAGATGCAAAAGGAATCCTATGAGCGCTTTTTGCAAAAAGACGTACCTCCGTCTGAAAGAGAAGACAAGGGGTTACAGGCTGTCTTCAAGGGTGTATTCCCAATACGTGACTTTACAGGAACCGCACTGCTGGAGTTCGTTCAGTACACCTTTGGTGACGTGAAATATGACGTCGAAGAATGCCTTGCCAGGGGTATGACCTATGAGGCACCGGTTAAGATCACGGTACGCCTCGTTGTATATGACGTTGACAAGGAAACCGATACAAGGTCTGTACGCGACATCAAGGAACAGGAGGTGTACTTCGGAACCATCCCGCTGATGAGCGAAAACGGTACCTTTATTATCAACGGAACGGAGAGAGTAGTCGTAAGTCAGCTTCACAGGTCGCCTGGTATCTTTTTCGATCATGACAAGGGAAAAACCGGAAAGGGTAAGATACTTTATTCTGCACGAATAATACCAGCCCGTGGTTCGTGGATTGACCTTGAGTTTGACACCAAAGATATCCTCAACGTCAGGATCGATAGGCGTAGGAAACTTCCTGTTACTGTTCTGCTCAAGGCTCTTGGCTATTCTACGGAAGAGCTTCTCAACTATTTTTATAAGTCCGAGAAAATTTATATCAAGCCCGATCGTATTGAAAGAGCCGTAAAGATGGAGTTTCTTGTGGGCACAAGGGCTCCTTCCGATGTACTTCATCCTGAAACCGGTGATGTTCTGGTCAAGAAAAATAAAAAAATAGGAAAAGCCACTGTTAAACGAATGCTCGATGCTGGTGTAGAGGTCATTTCAGGAGACGACGAAGTAATCCTGGGAAGGGTTCTTGCCCATGATGTTGTTGACTTTTCCACCGGTGAAATTCTGGCTGAGTGCAACGAGGAAATTACCCCTGAAGTGCTTGAACTATTAAAGGACCGTGGAATATCAGAGGTGGAAGTTCTTTACCTTGAAGGGCCTGACGTAAGTCCGTCTTTCAGAAATACCTTGCTTGTGGATAAGGTTAGTAACAGGGAGGAAGCAATACTACAGATTTACAGGAGGTTAAGACCGAGCAATCCGCCTACCATTGAAGTTGCGAGTGAGTTTTTCAATAACCTCTTCTTCAATCCCGAAAATTATGACCTTTCCGAGGTTGGTCGTTTAAAAATCAATATGCAGCTTGGAACTGACGTCCCTCTTCACGAGAGAACCCTGCTTCCAAGTGATATTATGCTGGCTGTGAAGAAACTCATTCATCTTAAAGAAACTCAGGGTCCGGTGGATGACATTGATAACCTTGGAAACAGGAGAGTTCGCTCAGTCGGAGAGCTACTCGAAAACCAGTACAGAATCGGGCTTGTTCGCATGGAACGTGCCATAAAGGAACGAATGAGCCTCCAGGAAGTGGAAGCACTTATGCCTCATGACCTGATAAATGCAAAGCCCGTCTCAGCGGTTGTAAAGGAATTCTTTGGCACGAGTCAGCTCTCACAATTCATGGACCAGACTAACCCGCTTTCAGAGATTACACATAAAAGAAGGTTGAGCGCCCTTGGCCCTGGAGGACTTACCCGGGAGAGGGCAGGCTTTGAGGTTCGAGACGTACATGCGACGCACTACGGACGAATTTGCCCCATTGAAACCCCTGAAGGTCCGAATATTGGTCTTATCGTTTCGCTTGCCACCTATGCCAGGGTTAACGAGTTCGGCTTCATCGAAACGCCTTACCGGGTGGTTAAAGACGGGAGAGTCACTGATGAAGTAGTTTACCTGAATGCAATGGATGAAAAAGACTATCCCATAGCACAGGCTAATGCTCCGATTGATGAAAACGGTTACTTCATAAATGAACTCGTTTCAACAAGAAAAGCCGGTGAATTCGTTATGGTTCACAGGGATGAAGTTCGTTTCATGGACGTATCCCCGAACCAGCTGGTGAGCGTTGCAGCATCCCTGATTCCATTCCTTGAAAACGATGACGCTAACCGTGCATTAATGGGATCTAACATGCAGCGGCAGGCAGTACCTCTTCTAAAAACGAGAGCGCCGCTGGTAGGCACCGGGATGGAAAGTGTTGTGGGCAGAAACGGTGGAGTAACAGTGATAGCTAAGAGGGATGGAGTTGTAGAAGATGTTGATGCTGAACGGATAGTAGTGAGAGCCACCGGGGATGATTCTGAGGATACTCTTCAGCCTGTGGTGGATATTTACAAGCTTACCAAGTTCAAGAGATCGAATCAAAATACGTGTCTGAACCAGAAACCGATTGTTAGACGGGGAGATATAGTCAAAAAAGGACAGATTATCGCCGACGGGCCGTCCACTGAAATGGGCGAGTTGGCCCTCGGGCGGAACGTGATGGTAGCATTTATGAGCTGGGGAGGCTACAACTTCGAAGACTCAATCCTGATAAACGAAAGGATTGTGAAGGAAGATGTCTACACTTCCATACACATAGAAGAGTTCGAAGTGGTAGCCAGGGATACCAAGCTTGGAAAGGAAGAGATCACCTGCGACATTCCAAATATCGGCGAGGAAGCACTCAAAGACCTTGATGAAAGTGGTATAGTGCGGATTGGTGCCAAGATTAAACCGGGTGATATACTGGTTGGAAAGGTTACCCCGAAGGGAGAAACCCAGCTTACACCTGAGGAACGGTTGCTTAGAGCTATTTTCGGTGAGAAAGCCGGTGACGTGAAAGATACGTCTCTACGCGTGCCACCGGGAGTGGAAGGAACCGTTATTGATGCGAGGGTGTTTTCTAGGAAGGGTGTGGATAAAGATGCCCGCAGTGAATTTATTGAACAGCAAGAAATTGCACGTCTTGAAAAGGATTTGAAGGATGAGACAAGTATTATCAGGAAAGCGGCTCTAAAGAAACTCGCCAAGTTGCTCGAGGGGAAAAAGCTTGCCCAGAATCTTAAAGAAGGCAGGAAGACAATTGCCAAGAAAGGTGAGGAAATCACCTATGAAATCCTGGAAAAACTGTCTCCGACGCTTTGGAGGCAAATCACAGTTCAGGATGATCCTGAAATATCCCTGCGCATTGCTGAGATAGTGGACAGCTATGACCAACAGATAAAGCTTGTAAGGAAGATTTTCGAAGACAAGGTTGAGAAGGTCAAGCGGGGTGACGAGTTACCGCCGGGAGTAATTAAAATGGTGAAGGTATACGTGGCGGTAAAAAGAAAACTATCTGTCGGCGATAAAATGGCTGGTCGACACGGTAACAAGGGTGTTGTGTCAAGAATTCTCCCAGAGGAAGATATGCCATTTTTCGCAGATGGAACACCCGTCGATGTTGTGCTGAACCCTTTGGGAGTACCTTCTCGAATGAACGTCGGCCAGGTTCTGGAAACTCACCTTGGCTGGGCTGCCAAGGGACTTGGTGAGCAATTGGCCGAGATGCTTAGGCGCTACAGGGAAGATGAATCGGTAGAAGAAAAGCTGAAGAGGATCTACTCGCAGCTTGAATTCGACAAGTATTTTAAAGATGCTGATGAAAAAGAGCTGGAGAGATGCATAGAACAATACAGGGAAGGCCTACACATAGCGTCTCCTGTTTTTGACGGCGTTGAAGAAGATGAAATTAAGAGACTTCTAAGAGAGGCTGACCTGCCTGAGAGTGGCCAGGTGACACTCTACGATGGTAGAACTGGAGAACCTTTTGATCAGAAGATCACCGTGGGGATCATGTACATAATGAAATTGCATCACCTTGTTGATGACAAGATTCATGCTCGTTCCATTGGACCGTATTCTCTCGTTACCCAGCAGCCCCTCGGTGGTAAAGCGCAATTCGGCGGGCAGCGGCTCGGGGAGATGGAAGTGTGGGCAATGGAAGCATATGGAGCCGCGTATGCTTTGCAGGAGTTCTTAACGGTTAAATCAGACGATGTAGCCGGTCGGACGAGAATGTATGAAAAGATTGTCAAGGGTGATAACACCCTTGAAGCCGGTCTGCCTGAGTCCTTTAACGTATTGATCAAGGAACTTCAGGCACTGGCGCTGGACGTCCAATTGTTGGAAGAAGAACCAAGTTAAAAAAATCCTCTGAGGGAGTATAGGAGGAAACCTTGAAAGAATTATATAGCCTTTTCGTAAAACCGAAGGATCCGTTAAGCTTCAATGCTGTAAAGATTGGTCTAGCTTCTCCTGAAAAGATCAGAAGCTGGTCTTACGGAGAAATCAAGAAACCTGAAACTATTAATTATAGAACTTTCAAGCCAGAAAGGGACGGACTTTTCTGTGCAAAGATTTTCGGTCCTATAAAGGATTACGAGTGTAACTGCGGAAAGTACAAGCGGATGAAACACCGGGGAGTGGTGTGTGAAAAGTGCGGTGTTGAAGTTATTCAGTCAAAGGTTCGCCGGGAGCGAATGGGGCACATTGAACTTGCGACGCCCGTGGCGCACATCTGGTTCCTGAAAAGTTTGCCGAGCAAGATAGGGAACCTTCTTGACATGACACTGGATCAGTTGGAGAAAGTTCTTTACTTTGATTCTTACATAGTGATCGATCCCGGTGATACACCCCTGACGAAGTGCGAACTCCTTAGCGAGGAGCGATACAGGCAGTGTGTTTCGGAATACGGTGATGCCTTCAAGGCCGGGATTGGTGCCCAGGCAATTAAGGAATTACTGGCAAGCCTGGATCTGGAAAAGCTTTCCGCTGAGTTGAAAGCTGAGATGATTCAAACCGGATCGGTTGCAAAGCGTAAGAAGCTTGGCAAACGACTGAAGATAATCAACGCGCTGAAGGATTCTGATAACCAACCGGAGTGGATGATTCTAGACGTCATTCCGGTGCTGCCGCCGGATTTACGTCCCCTTGTACCTCTCGACGGAGGTAGGTTTGCAACCAGTGACCTTAATGACCTTTATCGCAGGGTTATAAACAGGAACAACCGTCTGAAACGGCTCCAGGAGTTGAATGCTCCGGATATTATTATCAGGAACGAAAAGAGGATGCTCCAGGAGGCTGTGGACGTTCTTTTTGATAACGGCCGTAGGGGCAAAACCATTACCGGCCCAAATAAGAGGCCTCTCAAGTCCTTGAGCGACATGCTGAAGGGCAAACAGGGACGCTTCAGGCAGAACCTGCTAGGTAAACGGGTGGACTATTCCGGTCGTACCGTTATCGTGGTTGGCCCTGATTTGAGGCTCCACCAATGTGGCTTGCCTAAGAAAATGGCGTTGGAGCTCTTCAAACCATTCATTTACAACAAACTTGAGGAAAAAGGCCTGGTTACAACCATTAAACAGGCCAAGAAAATGGTCGAGAAAGAAACGCCGGAAGTGTGGGATACTCTGGATGAGGTGGTAAAGGAATACCCCGTGCTCCTTAATAGGGCTCCTACCTTGCACAGGCTGGGGATACAGGCATTTGAGCCTATTCTGATTGAAGGGAAAGCAATACAGCTCCATCCGCTGGTATGTACTGCGTTCAACGCGGACTTTGATGGCGATCAGATGGCAGTTCATGTCCCGCTTTCCGTCGAGGCACAAATTGAATCTCGCGTGCTGGTGATGTCTACGAATAACATCCTTAGCCCTGCTCACGGAAGCCCGATAATCGTTGCATCCCAGGATATTGTTCTTGGAATTTATTACATGACCAGGGAAAGACCCTTTGCCAAAGGCGAAAACAAGGTCTTTGCCAACCCGGAAGAAGTACGTTCAGCGTATGATTCCGGTTGTGTGGATCTTCACGCCAAAATCAAGGTGAGGATTAAAGGTGAACGTGTTGAAACCACAGTTGGTCGTGTACTTTTATACGAGATAGTTCCTGATGAGATCCCATTTGATCTTATAAACAAGGTGATGGATAAAAAAGCCTTGGCGGGGCTGATTGACTATTGTTACAGGAAGGTGGGAGCAAAGGCCACGGTAATACTAGCTGATCGACTAAAGGATCTCGGGTACAAGCTTGCAACCCAGTCGGGGCTTTCTATATCAATATCTGACATGGTTATCCCTTCTAAGAAAAGTGAAATAATTGAGAATGCCATTGAAGAAGTAAAGGAGATAGAAAGACAGTACAACGAAGGGTTAATTACCGAGGGTGAGAAGTACAACAAGGTGGTTGATATTTGGGCCAAAGCGACAGAAGAAGTAGCTGCCGAGATGATGAAGGAAATAGGTGTGGAAAAGGTTGAAGGCCCTAACGGAGAGGTTGTTGAAATGCCTTCGTTTAACCCGATCTTCATGATGGCTGACTCCGGTTCGAGGGGTAGTCGAGACCAAATGAGGCAGCTTGCCGGAATGAGAGGATTGATGGCCAAGCCATCTGGAGAAATTATCGAGACCCCGATTACAGCAAACTTCCGTGAAGGTCTTACTGTTTTACAGTACTTTATCTCGACCCACGGTGCGCGTAAGGGTCTGGCTGACACCGCCCTTAAAACGGCAAACTCTGGTTACCTCACTCGCCGCCTCGTGGACGTGGCCCAGGATTCTATCATAACCGAAGAAGACTGCGGTACTATTGACGGGATTGAAGTAGAGGCGTTAATGGAAGCCGGTGAGGTCATTGAACACCTTGGCGAAAGAATCCTCGGAAGGACTGCTTTAGATGATATCACTGACCCGGTTACGGGGGAGGTGCTTGTAAAGCGGGACGAGGAAATAGATGAGAAGGGCGTAGAGAAGATAATAAATGCCGGTATCAAGAAGGTTCCGATCCGGTCTGTTCTTACCTGCCAGACTGCCAGGGGAGTTTGTGCCCAGTGCTACGGGCGTGACCTTGCATGTGGTAGGAAGGTTGATATCGGCGAAGCTATTGGCATTATCGCTGCGCAGTCCATCGGTGAACCGGGAACGCAGCTTACCATGAGGACCTTCCACATTGGTGGTACTGCCAGCAAGGGTATCGAGCAGACCTCGATTAGTAACAACTTCCCCGGCCAGGTTAAGTTCATTAATCTAAAGTACATTGAAAACGTCCAGGGCGAGTACGTGGTTATGAACCGTAATGGCGAGATTGCGATCATCAGTGAAGAAGATGGGCGCGAGAAGGAACGATACCCGGTTATATACGGTGCGATACTGAAAGTAAGGGATGGAGACCGGGTTAAAGCAGGAACTACCCTGGCAACGTGGGATCCCTTCAATACCCCGATTCTCACGGAAGTTGAAGGTAAGGTAAAGTTTGGGGACATTGTTGAAGGGGTTACGATGAAAGAGTCGGTCGACCCTGTTACCGGTAAGGCAAGCAAAATAATTACCGATTACAAGGGTGACATGAGACCTCGGATTTCCATAAAGGATGAACGAGGTAAAACAATATCCATAGGCCATCGGGGGGCAGCGAGGTATTACATGCCCGTCGGGGCTATCCTGATGGTCAACGAAGGGGACTATATCCATGCTGGTGACGTGCTTGCAAAGATCCCCAGGGAAACAACGAAAACAAAGGATATCACGGGTGGTTTGCCAAGGGTTGCAGAACTCTTTGAAGTACGTAAACCCAAGGAACTTGCAGTGATATCTGAAATCGATGGTATTGTCAGTTTTGGAAAAGACACCAAGGGTAAGCGTAAGGTTATCGTTACGCCGGAGGTTGGTGAACCTAAGGAGTACCTCATTCCGAAGGGTAAGCATATTAGTGTTCACGAGGGAGATTTTGTGAGAGCCGGTGAGCCGCTCATGGAAGGTTCGGCTAACCCCAATGACATATTGAGGATTAGGGGTGAGAAGGAACTTGCAAAGTATCTGGTTAACGAGGTGCAGCTTGTTTACCGATTGCAGGGTGTGCGTATCAATGACAAGCATATAGAAGTTATCGTACGCCAGATGCTTCGAAGGGTAAAAATAACGGATCCCGGTGATTCTGATTTCTTGCTCGGTGAACACGTTGAAAAGCACGTATTCAGGGAGGTAAACCAGAAGTTGATCGCAGAAGGTAAAAAACCTGCGGCGGCTGAAGCTCTTATCCTTGGAATAACAAAAGCGTCCTTGAGCACGGAAAGTTTTATCTCTGCAGCTTCTTTCCAGGAAACCACGAAGGTCTTGACTGAAGCGGCCACTGCAGGGAAGGTAGACTATTTACGGGGGCTCAAGGAAAATGTTATAATGGGCAGGTTAATCCCTGCGGGAACCGGGCTCAAGATGTACCGAGAAATGATCGAAGACAGGCAAAGGTCAGAGGGGCCTGTTGAAGAGCTCATTGGCTGATTTATTAATGGAAAAAGTAAACAAATCTCTTGACAAGACTTGAATTTATGGATATTAAGTCCTGATTTCAAGACAGTTGGGAATTGAACCAATTGAAAACAAAAATTGTTGAGTGGAGTTTTGAATGCCCACAATTAATCAGCTAGTCAGAATAGGAAGAAAAAGACAGAAAAAAAAGAGTAACACTCCTGCCCTTCAGGGGTGTCCTCAAAAAAGGGGGGTGTGTGTACGCGTTTACACCACGACTCCCAAGAAACCAAATTCGGCATTGCGTAAAATCGCAAGGGTTCGGTTAACTAACGGGATGGAGGTCACCGCTTACATACCTGGTGAGGGACATAATCTCCAGGAGCACTCCGTTGTAATGATCCGGGGTGGTCGTGTGAAAGACTTACCAGGTGTGCGGTACCACATTATCAGGGGAACTTTAGACGCTTTGGGTGTCCAGGATCGAAAACAAGCCAGATCCAAGTACGGCACTAAGCGTCCAAAGTAAGTTTTGATCCTGTAACACCTTGTGGGCCATGGTGAGATTTTACGTAATTGCCATGGCCTATATTTTGCCATAAGAATGAGAGTTTAAGTGGAGAGATTATGCCGCGAAGAAGAGAAGTTCCGAAAAGAGAGATTCTGCCAGATCCGAAATATCATGATAAGTTGGTAGCGAAATTTATCAACGGTATAATGAGAAAAGGGAAAAAAAGCCTTGCCGAGCGAATCTTATACGGAGCTTTTGATCTTATAGAACAAAGAACGAAGCAAGATCCGCTGGAAATTTTTAAAAAGGCGGTAGAAAACGTCAAACCCGTCTTGGAGGTAAGGTCAAGGCGAGTGGGGGGTGCTACGTACCAGGTTCCGACCGAGGTGCGTCCCGAGAGGCGAACGGCCCTTTCAATTAGGTGGATTGTTTCCTACGCCAAGCAGCGCCCTGAGAAAACCATGATAGAAAGGCTAGCCGGGGAACTTATTGACGCTGCCAATAACCGTGGATCGGCTATCAAGAAAAAGGAAGACACTCATCGAATGGCGGAAGCGAACAAGGCGTTTGCCCATTATCGCTGGTAGTGCGGAGTTGAAGGCTGTTGTGCACGGCCGTGAGACGGTGATGCCCGTCCTGAATTGAATATTAAGCGAACCTTTACGAGGAGGAGTATAGATGGCGAAGAAGAAGTTTGAGAGGAAGAAGCCGCATTTGAATGTGGGGACGATAGGTCATATAGATCATGGTAAGACGACGTTAACGGCGGCGATAACGAAGCATTTGGCAAAG
>JALSTM010000136.1 GCA_026983715.1 Desulfobacterales bacterium | reverse complement strand
TCCCGGAAGATCGTAAGCGACGATTCCGCTATGAGCCGTATTGATTACAAGTTCCAGGTCAGCATCACCATCAATATCTGAAACAGTGGGAGCCGCAAGGGCGCCGTTCCAATCTCCGGAATACGCCTCCGGTAATGAAACCTTTGCAAGTACTTCTCCCCGGTAGTTGAGTATAAAAAGATGCCCCGTTTTGTTTGTCCCTTTCTGCACCCAGGAACAAAAAATGATCTCCGCATACCCGTCATCATCGAGATCAACAACCACCGGTTCCGACGCAAATCTAAATATCCCTTCACTTTCACTGTACACCGAATAAGGCCACTTGTACTTTTCTGTTTTATCCAGCCAGAAACAGTGGACTTTCCCATCGTTGGAGGAAAATAGAATTTCCTTTATGCCGTCTCCGTCTATGTCTGCCACCACTGGGTTTGGCATGCAGCTTTCAATTACGTTGTAATCCTCGCATACTGGTGATCCAACATCAATCGGTACCGTTTCCCAGTTAAAATGTCCGGATTTGAAGCGGCTCCTGTCCGCATTGAAAATAAAGGGGCCATGGTAGAGGTTGGCATAAGGGCTCGTTCCACAGTTATGAACATTTCCTATAACTATCACCTCGAGCCTGGAATCTCCGTCAAGGTCCGATACAGTTGCCGGGCAATGAGCAAAATTGGGTCTATGCTCCGTTCCGCAATATCCCCAGCCTCTAAGCTCTGCGGCAAGATCCACCCAGGTGCCAACTTCTCCCCATTTTTTATTCCCGTAAGTGCTGTTTGCATTGATTCGGTTTCCATTTTCTTTGAAAGCACAGATATAGTGAACGTCCGAAGGGGCAACAATTTCTTTTCTCCCGTCAGAATCCATGTCTGCAAGCGCTATGTTATCGTTGAATATTCCGTACGCACAACATCCCGAGGAAAGCTGCGGCCAGCCGGGATGCAAAGTACCATCATGATCGAATACATAGATGTTGTTGTAACTCGAACCTCTGGCTGCACCTACCACTATCTCCATGTAGCCATCTCCATCAATATCAGCAACGGAAAGTGACCTTAACTCACTGGAAAGTGGCCGCCTAGGCCACCCAGGTTTAAAATATCCGGAGTGATTGTAAACTGAAACGTAGCCACCGCCGTGAGCACATACAATTTCAAGATCACCATCACTATCTATATCAGCCACAACTACTCCTGGCCATGTCCGGCCAGCATTGGAAGCTCCCGGTTCACTTAAATCATGCCCCGATTTAACCCGCCATTTTAGCGCACCGGTCTTTCCATCCAACACCACAATTGAATACGCAGATGCGATAACTTCCGGTACACCGTCTCTATCCAGGTCCGCAACAGCGGGAGAACTGTACCATCCTGTTTCGCACCACGAATTGTAACATCCACCGTATTTCCACTTTAGCACCGGAGTGCGAATATCAGCCGGGGCCACTCCAGGAACCATTACCACCGTTAAAACGACAATTGTGCATAAGACTCTGAGTACACGGACACATGGTAGATATTTAAGTGAATGGTTGACGATCATAATAACTCCTTTTTTTACAAGAAGATATAGATTTTGAAAGGTATTACGATAAAAAGACAAGCAAATTCGGAGCCATAATCGTGGAACAGATAACCTGTTAATTTAACAAATATAATTGGATCTCTCCCAGTTGATCACCTATAGCTGTATCGAATACATACACAATTTGTAGCCAAAGAATAAGAAACATTGCCCCAGCAGAACTTGAATCAACTTGTTTTACTTCGTCGAAAGTGGTTTAATAACAATTTCAAAGACCCGGGCTACGGAGATTAAACAAATGAAAAAATTGGTTTTAGTACTAATCGTCATAGCTGCGCTTATCACTTTTTTTAACCTGAGAAAATCGGAGAAAATAGGAAGTACATCTGAGGGAAAGACCGTTAAAATCGACTACAGTCATCCCGTACCCGGCGATTGGCTTATAAGACATCTCCCAGCGGAACCATCTACCCTTAATCCAATCCTTGTGACAGATGTGTACGGTTCCCAGATAGACGGGGAAATTTTTGATTCCCTTATAAGACGAGACCCGAAAACCCTTGAATTCATACCCCAGCTTGCAAGTTCTTGGGAAATATCCCCTGACCACCTTGTCTACACCTTTCACCTCAGAAAAGATGTCTACTGGCACGATGGGAAACAATTTACCGCAAGGGATGTAAAATTTTCCTACGACAAGATCATGGACCCAAAGGTCGACGCAGCGCCCTTAAGGAATTACTACAGGGACATCAAGAAAGTAGAAATGCTCGATCCTTTTACCGTTAAGTTTACCTACAGCCAGCCCTACTTTAGAGCCTTAGAATTTTGCGGAGGAATTCCCATAGTGCCGGAGCACGTATTCGGGGAGAAGGATTTTAACCAGCACCCGTTTAACAGGGCTCCCATCGGCACTGGGCCATACAAGTTCGCAAAGTGGGACACTGGGAAAGAGATTGTGCTGGTGAGAAACGAAAACTATTACGGTAAGAAGCCATACATCGACAAAGTTGTCTACAAGATTATCACCGATAACACCGTCGCTTTCCAGGTGCTGAAACAGGGCGGGCTTGATCTCATGGGCCTGCGCCCGATCCAGTGGGTAAAGCAGACTCGTTCGAAGCGTTTCAAGAAGCATTTCCGGAAATTGAAGTATTTTTTACCTTCATACAACTACATCGGATGGAACAACAGGAGAATCTATTTCAGAGACAAAAGGGTACGAAGGGCTCTTACGATGCTGGTCGATCGCCAGGGGATTCTTAAGGATATTCTCTACAACCTGGGAGTAGTTGTAACGGGGCCCTTCTATATAAATAGCCCTGCCTACGATAAAACTATCAAGCCCTACCCTTACAACCCGCAACAGGCGGAGAAATTACTTGCCGAGGCTGGCTGGATAGACCACGACGGAGACGGTATCAGGGACAAGGACGGAACCAAGTTTTCTTTTGAATTTCTAATATCTGCGGGATCCAAGTTCGCCGAGCAGCTTTCCACGATATTGAAAGAAAGCCTTAAAAGGCACGGCATATCCATGACGATTCGCAGGCTTGAGTGGGCTGTGTTTATACAACAAATAGATGACCGCCAGTTTGATGCATGTACCCTTGGGTGGAGCATGGGCTGGGAATCGGATCCTTACCAGATATGGCATTCGTCTCAGGCGAAAAAAGGGTCTAACTTCGTGGGATTTGTCAACAAGGAAGCCGATGAAATAATAGAAAAGGCGCGGAGAGAATTTGACGCCAAAAAGCGAAACGAGATGTACCACCGTTTCCACAGGATAATTCACGAGGAACAACCCTATACTTTTCTTTTCACCATGAATGCTCTTGTGGCTGTGGACAAAAGGTTCCAGAACGTGAACGTTTATCCCATGGGGCTTGAGCCAAGAGAATGGTGGGTCCCGGTTGCTCTGCAGAGGTACAAATGAGAGCTTACATAATAAAGCGACTTATCCAGATAGTACCGACCTTGCTGGGTATCACCCTTATCACCTTCGTGATAATTCAGCTTGCACCCGGTAACCCCGCGGTTTTTAAGGTGAAGATGGCAACGCAGGGCCAAGTAGCTAGTGATGCAGTATCCAAGCAGATTATTGAGCAGACAAAAAAGCTCTACGGGCTTGATAAACCCCTTCCAGTTCAATACCTTCTGTGGTTAAAACGCGTCGTTACTTTTGATTTCGGAAACTCCTACAAGGATCATCGTCCGGTGATGGATAAAATTCTCGAGCGACTGCCCATAACGATCCAGCTAAACGTTATTTCCATTTTCCTTGTTTACCTTATTTCAATACCCTGCGGAATATATTCCGCCACCCACGTGGGAACCTGGCTTGATAAATTCCTTACCCTTTTCTTTTTCATCCTGTATTCAATGCCAAATTTCTGGGTAGCGGTCGTACTTATAATGCTCTTTGGCGGCGGAGATTTCTGGGACATTTTCCCAGTGTACGGAATATCTTCCATAGGTGCCCATTCTCTTCCGTTTATCCCGTGGCTCCTTGACAGGTTATGGCACCTGGTTTTGCCCGTAATATGCTTAACTTACGGTGGCTTGGCGTACCTATCGCGGTTGACAAGAGCCGAGATGCTCGAGGTGATTAGAGAAGATTACATAAGAACGGCAAGGGCCAAGGGATTAAGTGAAAGGGTTGTTATATACAAGCATGCCTTTCGAAACTCAATTCTCCCAATAATCACACTGCTTGCTTTTCTTTTACCAGGAATGTTTGGTGGGAGCGTAATCATAGAAAGTATCTTTTCCATCCCAGGGATGGGACAACTCGGTTTTGAGGCCGTATTGGCGCGGGATTATCCGGTTATCATGGCAATTACAACTATTTCAGCCTTACTCACTCTGATTGGGCTACTTATATCAGACATTCTGTATGCAGTACTTGATCCGAGGATTAAGCTTGAATAATGGGTATCGAGGATAGGAAAAACCTGACATACTGGGGAATGGTGTGGCGACAGCTCAAACGAAACCGGCTCGCAATGGTGGGCCTTTTTGTGACTGTGCTTTTGTTGCTAGTGGCTATTTTTGCTCCCCTTCTTGCTAACAACCGCCCACTGGTTCTCTACTACGAGAATCATCTATATTTCCCGGCTCTTTTTGACTATAAGAAACTTCACAATGTTGACTTTAAAGAGCTAAAAGAAGAGCTAAAGCCCGGGGAATATGCAATCTTTCCGCCTGTTCCTTACTCCGCCACGGAATACGACCTTACGGCTACCCTAGAAGCACCCAGCAAGAAACACTGGCTCGGGACTGATGATCGCGGAAGAGATGTTCTTGCAAGGATGATTTACGGTGCAAGGATTTCGCTATCCGTTGGCTTTGTCGCCGTAAGCATAGCGGCTGTTATTGGAGTGGCACTCGGTGCCATCTCCGGCTACTTCGGAGGAATAGTGGACCATGTAATAAACAGGCTAATTGAAATCATATTAACAATCCCAACCTTCTTCCTCATAATAGCCATCATCGCTTTTCTTCCTCCAAGCATATACAACATAATGGCTGTAATAGGTTTAACTGGCTGGACCGGCATCGCGAGACTGGTGCGCGCTGAAATACTCAAACTGAAGAAAATGGAATTTGTGTTAGCAGCGAAGGCTCTCGGAGCATCCCACGCAAGAATAATAAGCCGGCATCTTCTCCCCAATGCCATGGCTCCGGTTCTCGTATCCGTTGTATTCGGAATAGCAGGTGCCATACTAACCGAATCAAGCTTGAGCTTCCTTGGGTTTGGAGTCCCACCTCCAACACCCAGTTGGGGTGACATACTTTCCCAGTCCCGGGATTACATAGAATTTGCCTGGTGGCTAACCATCTTTCCCGGACTTGCGATTTTCATAAGCATTACTGCTTACAATCTTGTGGGAGAAGGACTACGAGACGCAATGGACCCGAAGCTTTTTAGGTAGTAACCCAATGGCTTCGCTCCCACATACTATTTTCCCCATAAAAACATTTGGTAGATAGATATTAGTATTTCCAGGATTATTAAGATGACGATGTAGAGTTCAAGGCGGATGCTGCGGGTTCCCTGGAGGAGATTCAACAACGTCTCCGCTGTTCGTGAGATTAGCTCAAGCTTACGTTCCAGGGCACGGTCTCTGTCATGGAGTTCGTACTCGTCAATCAACCGAGCATACAACCTCTCCAGGTCGGGGCGTTCCCACAGTATGTCTGGATTTTCACCTACTTCGACCCTTCCCACCATTTTATGCTGGATAAGGAGCGTACTTCCGATCTGTTCCAGGAGTTTCTTGCTGGAATAAAACCGCTTTCCCTTCTTTTGAAGGTTTTCGGCAAAGGGCTCAACGCTGTCAAACGCCTCCGCTATGCTTGATTCATAATGAGAAAGAATGACACTCTTGGCCAGAACATCAGCCACTATGTGAAGCCTTTCAATGCTCGAATCCTGTAACCTTATAATCCCGTTAGCTGCGCTTTCCTCACGTTTATTATCAAAAACGATCTCGGCCTCTTCTATCTTGGGGACAGAAAAGGCATCTTTTATCGTTGGCGCGATTTCCTTTATAAAAGATTTTTCCTCTTCCGTTTGCATGTTAAACAGAACAGCCGCTCCATAACGGAATAAAACGGCGTACTTCCCTTCTCTTACAGCTAAGGTGAGAGGTGAACTGTAAATCTTTTCGCCCACATTTACATCTTTCAGTTCTATTCTCTCTCCAAGGGCATACGCCGTTACGGGAATAGTAACGTTATCACTGTACAAGTAATTCTTCATGTCCCCTCGCAACCAGAAGAAAGCTTAATTTACGTTCGTCATAAACTTCCCGGTTTCATCCTTCCAATTTCCCTACCAGATGGTTCCAGGTATATCTCGCCGGGCTGAATAATTCTTATTTTCTCTTTATCCACAGGTGTAACTACACGGAGTACCCCTTCTGAAAAATCAATACTGTTAATAATCCCGATTCCAACACAATGATTCCTCCAGTTTGCAAGTCCGCAGAGAAGGTTCTTTTCAAATCCGGCCACTATATTCTTTTGAAATCCTGTTGACTGCGGCGAATTCTTAGACACCGAAACCACGCCTTCAGAGGTTAATTCACTGTACATGCAGTCTTCTCTTTCAATCCTTTTTCCTGTAAAAAGTAAAGTCCTCTGAAAAATTAGCTCACGCAGGTTGAGATTCACTTCCACGGCACTCCGAAAGTATCTTGAAAATGCCTTCTCTCTTCTTTCCCTTCTCTGATCAAGGTTCTTGGACACCGCTTTGTTTGAAGGTTCCAACCTTATGATCCTGTGATTTCGATATTGCCTCATGATAGTTTTTAGTTCATGAGACTTTTCAATGGCTACAATTACATCAGGCTTGATCAGTTCTATTTTGTACCCCTTCAACACCCTACCTGCCTGGTGGATCAAGCCTGTTGTATTAATAATAACAAAATTCGTCTTCACTATTTCTACCATCTTTTTGGTTCCCACCACCATTGGTAAAAGATGGCCTTCCGGGGTTACAGAACCTACGAAATACATCGCTGTTGGCTCTATGTCTTCAAAAGAACCGATGAGCGTCGGGTAGCCCAGGGTGATGGTCGCAGGGGGACCAATATCTTTCTGCCCAACGTCTGCATCTACCACGGCAACTTCATACCCTGATTCCAGGATAACACCGGCCAGGTACTTGCAAAACGTACTTTTTCCTCTGTCGATTCCTCCCATAACCAGGATTTTTCGCCATCGATTTGAAACAATTCTATTTGCGGCATTTTCCCATAAAGGAGGTATGTCAAGATCGGGGTTTTTTATCATCGTCATATCAAGAAAATTTGCGAGAGCTTACATGTTCAGACAATAGTTTTCGTATCCCCCAACGATTGTGCCACGTAGTCCCATCTCAATCCAGATCTTCTTCCAGATCCATGCGCCTTTTCTTAATCTTCACCTTTATAAACGCAACTACAGCCAGCAGCCCACCCAGGGCAAACAATAGTTCGTAGAGATAGTGGCTTAACCAGAGCAACCACCTGTTTTCGTTTTTTATACTTTTAAGCCATTCTTTTTCAACTCCGACCAGTGACTTTGTAAGAACCTCTGAGAAGGCACTGTTTACATCTTTACCCAGAGCCAGTTTGCCAAGTATGCTAGTTAGTTTTGCCCTGCCATATTTTTTCACAACATAGTTTACAAAGTTAAGACTTTCTTCGTAAGCAAGAAAAAGTGACTGGGGATCAGCGGGAAAAGAAGTGGTGAGGTAATCCAGGGGAATTACCATTCGTGCAAGGTTTAGCCTGACAGCTCTGAACCTGTCTTCATAGAGCAATAATTCTCCAAGGTTACCGCTTGCCCATTGAGCAACACCTTCGTCCAACCACCTGGGTAGGAGAGAACTTTTTATGTGTTCGTGTAACACCAAGTGGCAGAGTTCATGTTTGAACACTTCGAGCATCATGTATGTTCTCGAAACCAGAGGCAGGATATTTATCGCTATGGCATTCCTGTCAGGTATCGCAAGTCCAACCGCGTATTTGGTTCCGCTCATATTCTCAAAGACCGCCTTATTTGCAACAAGTATAACAGTCGGTTTCGCTTTCAGTCCCCAAGAAAGCTCCTTTTTCAGGTCATTTAATATTCCCTGATAATCATTTATAATCGTTCTGGCTTCAACGTCAAAACCGTGAGGAAAGATCACTGTCACCAGGTCGCTTTCTATCACCAGCCGTTGTATTCCGTGAACCCTAAAAGGCAGAAAAGAACAAAGTAAAAAAACGAATGTGAATATAAATCGCTTCATCCAGGTAATCAGCACCTCTCCTCATCCGAGTGACACGGAGTAGGTTTAAAGCATCCCGTGCCTAAAATCTAGGGGCTCATCGTTTTCTCTTCCTTGAAAAGAAAAATTTTAATGCGGACGCTATGATAACATAGTGAATCAAGTATTGGAAATGATTACCGTTCAAACCGACATCTGCGTTTGATGGTTACCAGAGCGAAGTCTCACACATCAGAAAGGTTAAGAAATTCTTTACATAAGGTTTCTTGCACTATCGCAATGAAGGTACTAGAGTAAAAAGGAAGCTTTTCCTTATATGCGCTCACTCTCGACTCAGTACATCTTAACGGATTCCCTCGAAACATGATTTAATGAAAAAAATTCGAGAAAAAACATTTACATTTCCTTTTAAATTTTCTAGAGTGCATGGAACGCGTGTTTTGGTGCTTATCAAATCAGAATACGTTCAGGGCGATCTTATGAAAGTGGCCCATAGTTGATGAGGGGACCTAAAAGCCTAGCGCATTTTGGGCACTTCCAATTAGGTGATCCCGCGGCATTGAAATCCATCTTTGCAACATCCCATTCATAACCTGAGTAAGATCTGTGCAATGAGAAGCCGCCGATTCGCAATCGCTGCTCTAGTTATGGTTATTTTTTTTGTCTGTTTCTGCGCCTATGGCGAAGAGTTCGGTGTCAGTAATTTCTCTTCTTCGTTTGGAAAAGTTGCCCCCGATCTACCTGCTGACCTAAATTGTTTTGACAGAGACAACGACGGTGATGTTGACGGGATCGACCTTGCTTACTACTCTTCCTGGCTCAACCATGCTCCACTAGTAACGTTTTCCGTAACTCCTCAAACTATCCAAGCTGGCGAATCAGGCATACTGCAGTGGTTCACTTCTTATGCATATGTCGTTTCCATCGATCCTAGAATAGGCAATGTAAATCCTGAGGGCTCTTTTGAAGTCTTTCCCATAGAAACAACTCAATACACAATTACTGCTGAGGGCCCCGGTGGCGCCGCCGCACAAACTGTTACATTGTACGTGGTTTCTCCGACCGAGACTTGTGCCAATAACGAAGGTGACTTCAGACTCACTGTTGACTATCCACTCGATGGACTGGTGATCCCGCTTCATGATGGTCCCTCCATAAGAGTATCCGGTTCACTTCCTTCACTCGATGAATGTTACGAAAAGGAAGTTCTGGTCGACGGACAGTTCGCAACACTAGATGGAAACAGGTTCATTGGAAACTTTGCTTTGGGACTCGGCAGCAACGAAATCACCGTTGATGCGACCCTTTCTGGAACGGAATGTTGTGCCGAATGTATTGACGAATGCATGGATAACTGCACCAACGATGATTGCGAAATAGCCTGTGAAGATCAGTGTAATGGCAAGTGCCAACCCGATATCACTTCCTCGTCGAAAGTATGTGTGGTCTACGGTCCATCCGGTATTTTTGACATCGTTATCAATGATCCGGTAGATGGGGAAATCGTATATTATCCGGATGTCACCATAAATGGGTATGTTAGTGACCATGAGTCAGTGGTGACAGTGAATGACATTTTGGCCAATTTGGACGAAGATGGCTATTTTAACGCGAATGTACATCTGGAAGAAGGTACGAACACTGTTACTGCAACTGCGACCAGAGGAGACGAATCTGTTTCGGACACCGTGACAATTGTTTACCACCCCTTGCTCGATATTAAAATCGTGGAACCTGACGGCAGATATGACTTGGCTAACGATGCTTACCTGATTCGATGGACCGATATCGATACTGACGATAATGCCACACTTTCACTGTTCTATGATACTGACGAAAGTGGGGAGGATGGTACACTGATCGCAAGCGGGCTAAGAGAGGATCCTGATGGGCAGGCTGACGAGTACTTGTGGAATACGTCTGAGATACCGGAAGGTACCTATTATATATATGCCGTCATTGAGGACGGGAAACACGATCCGGTGGTAAGTTATAGTAAAGGTCCTGTGTTAGTCAATCACAGGGAATTCTATTTTCGTGGAAACTCGTCTACGGCTTCCAACCATTTTGGCTCATCTGTTGATATTAGCGGTGACTATGCAATTGTTGGTGACTATGGAGATAACGAGGCCGGGGAACTTTCTGGAGCTGCCTACATCTTTAAGCGTGAGAATTCACGGTGGAAGTTACAAACTAGGCTCGCAGCAAACGATTTGAAAGCAGGGGACTATTTTGGTCGTTCCGTGGCAATTGACGGAGACTATGCCATTGTGGGGGCATACGGAGACGATAATGGAGGAAATGACTCTGGCGCAGCTTATATCTTTAAACGAGAGGGGTCACAGTGGGTTGAACAAGAAAAGCTGAAGGCAGGTAGACCTGGTGAGCTTGTCCGTTTCGGTTATTGTGTGGATATTGACGGTGATTACGCAATAATAGGCGCTTACGGCGAGATGACATGGTATTACTTTGGTGCTGCATACATATTCGTGCGAGAGGGTTCTAGCTGGGTTGAGCAGGATAAGCTTATAGCTGCAGATGCCCAGAGTTTATACGATTGGTTCGGACGGTCTGTTGGGATACGGGGACAATACGCAATTGTCGGTTCGGAGGGAGATGACGTAGGCGCTAATAATACAGGGTCTCTTTACGTCTTTGAGCGAAACGGTCTTTCATGGACAGAAAAAGCTAAAATTGTGGCAAGTGATGCTGCTGCCCAGGACGAACTAGGAAATGCGGTGGCAATAGGAAACAAACATGCTATTGGCGGTGCCCCGGGGAAAGATGATGGCACTGATTCCTCGGGAGCGGCGTATATTTTTACCCAGAATGGTTCTGGCTGGGAAGAGAAAGCAAAGCTATGTCCGAATGATCCTTCCTCATATGGTCTTTTCGGGTGTTCTGTAGACCTCAGCGGAGATTACGCGATTGTTGGTGCTTCAGGAGACGGCAAACAGGGTACAAGTTCAGGAGCAGCATATATTTTCAAGCACAACGGTTCAAGCTGGTTGCAACAGACAGAAATCCTTTCTTTTTGTCCCGCTGCATTCGATCACTTTGGAAGATCCGTATCCATGGATGGAGGATACGCGATTATTGGTTCATCGGGCGGAGTTCATATTTTTCCGGTTCTCACTGCAGGGATTTCTGCAAGTGCGAAAACGGTTACCGCTGGTGAACCTGTCACCCTGACTTGGCATTCCACTCATGCTGATGCATGCGAGATTCAACCGGGGATTGGAGATGTAAATCCAGAAGGGTCAATAACTGTCTTTCCTACTGAAACAACCACGTACGTGGTAACAGCCACCGGCCTGGACCAAACAACGTCTGCCAGAGTAACAGTTACAGTAAATCAACCGGCACCAACTGTATCCATTTCGGCCAACCCTGAAATGATTCATGTCGGTGAGGTAACAACTTTGACTTGGAACTCAACCAATGCGACCCAAGTAACTATCAATAATGGTGTTGGCGAAGTAGCTTTAAACGGGTCGGTGGAAGTGTCTCCAACGACTACCACCACTTATACTGTTACCGCCACCGGACCAGGCGGAACAGATACTGCCACCGCAACTGTCAACGTATTACTACCTGTGCCCTCGGTGAACATTACCGCATCTCCGAAAACTATTCTCGTTGGTCAATCTTCTACTTTAACCTGGAACTCCACAGATGCAGAATCGGCTTCAATAGACAATGGTATTGGTCTAGTGAATGTTAACGGTTCCCTTGTTGTCTCACCCACTCAGGAAACAACATACACAATCACCGTTACCGGCCCCGGAGGAAGTGTTTCGGCAAGTGTAACGGTTAAAGTAACGTATCCCCCACCCGAGGTAAACATCAGCGTAGATCCGGCTGTGATTGAAAATGGTGATTCTGCCACTCTTTCCTGGTCGTCTTTGAATGCGGATACCTGTGTTATTGAACCTAAAATAGGAACGGTCGACTTAAACGGTTCTCTTTTGGTTTCTCCCTCTGCAACAACAATTTACAGGATTGAAGCTTCCGGTCCCGGAGGAACGGCTGAAGCAACTGTGCGAGTTTTTGTTAATCCAGGTGATACTTATTCATACGGAGACCCAAGCGGTGCAGAACAGGCATTTCTGGAGGCAATAAACCGGGCTCGCGCAAACCCTGCAGCTGAAGCTGCTCGTCTCGGGATTGATCTGAATGAAGGGCTCCCAGCAGGAACAATTCCCGAGGACCCTGTCCAACCTCTGGCTTTCAACACCAACTTAACCCGTGCATCTTATTTCCATTCGGCTGACATGGTTAATCATAAGTTTTTTGGTCACGATTCTTCGGACGGGAAAACTTTCGAAGATCGCATTCGTGATTCTGGTTACCATGCAGTTGTCTCCGGTGAGAATATAGGCGCAGAGTGCTCTCAAGATCCATTAGACGAGATAACGACGATATTGGAAATGCACGATGATTTGTTTATTGATGCAGGAGTTGACGGACGTGGACATCGCCTGAACATCCTCAAGGCTGATTTTAAAGAAATAGGTGTCGGGATAGCGAAAGGCTGTAATGACGAACCACAATACGGGTATGCCCTTACTGCAGATTTTGCTTCATCTTCAACCGACGCCCGTCCGTTTCTGCTCGGCGTTGTTTATGACGACAAAAATAAAGACGGCATGTATACTGCCGGGGAAGGCATAGGAGATGTTCGGATTGAGATACCTGAATCCGGAGCCTTCACAAGAACTGCGTCTGCAGGCGGCTATGCGATACCCGTTTTCCCGGGGAATTATACCATTGAAGCGCTACTTCCGGATGGCCGGGGTGCTATCCGTCAAGTAAAGATTACAGATAAGAACGTCAAAGTGGATTTTCTCACAGGCGAGTTTGATTACTTACCTCCACAAGTAACTATCGATGCTTATCCTCGTGTGATCCACAATGGTACATCCACGACCCTCACTTGGACTTGCCGGCATGCGGATTCTGCCAGTATCAATAACGACGTCGGAACCGTTCCTGTAAACGGATCAGCCAGTGTGTCGCCACAAGTCACTACCACCTATATCATCACAGCCGACGGCCCCGGCGGAACATCTTCCTCTAGTGTTACTATTTATGTGGACGAACTTCCAGATGTCCCTACTGTCCATATCAGTGCAAACCCTGTGACTGTAAATCGTGGGGAATTATCTGTCCTGACATGGACATCTACGAATGCGGAAAAGGCATTTATCAACAATGGTGT
>JALSTM010000135.1 GCA_026983715.1 Desulfobacterales bacterium | reverse complement strand
ATTGTGATGAATGCAAAGCGTACAATTATCCTGTAGCACGTCACTCCTGGGAATCGTCTCTGAAAACCCGTTCCCCTTAACAATAATATTGTCTCCTTCCTCATCAACTTCTTCTATCTCTTTTCCATCGAACATCGCTGCTATCTGGCGCTTATCAATCATTCCTTTGCATGGTACCCCTATAATGAAGAGTTGATCCCGCTTAACCTGGTTCTCTATGATGTGGGTCACAATGTTTCTCGAATCACATCCCTTGGCAACTACAGCAATCTTTTCTTTTCGCTTGGGGAGATAGTTCGCCAGGTTGATCCCGCAGTTACTGTCCCAGTAAAGCTCATCCGCATCTGCTATGCTTTTAGCCAGGAAGGGTTCGTTCATCATCGGAATCGTACCCTTACGAAACCCGAGAACCACGTCCACTTTCTTTTCTTGCAGTAACTTGCGAGCTATTTCCCGAATTTTAGGTGTATATTCCTTCATTTATGCTACCTCAGGTCTTTTTTTAATAAAGTACTTAAGGGGTCCGACTTTTTTGACAGCCTCGGTTACCTCTGTTACCACCTCAACAAACTTCCCAGCCTCTGCAGATGAAACCCAGGAAAAATGAATACGTTCAGGTTCAATACCCATGTATTCCAAAAGATCCTTCAAAAGAGCAAAGCGTCTTCTTGCATAGTAATTACCTTCCAGGTAATGACAATCCCCGGGGTGTCACCCAGACACCCACACCCCGTCTGCCCCGTGCCGAAATGCAGCCAGAACGAACTTGGGATTCAGCCTACCAGTGCATGGAATCCTGATTACCCGTATATGAGGAGGGTACTGAAACCTGCTGACACCCGCCAGATCAGCTGCACCGTACGAGCACCAGTTACAAAGAAACGCTATAATTTTTGGTTCCCAATTTTCCATCTATCGCTCTCCAATACTTTTGTTTCACTTAAAGAGATTCTATCATCGCAAATATTTGAGGCTCGTCGAAGCCTTTAAGACTTATGGCACCAGACCTGCAGGATGCCACACAGAGTCCACACCCTTTACAGAGAGCCGGATTTATCTCTGAAACCCCCTTATCATTAAAACTGGGAGCATTAAAGGGACAAATTGCGACACAAACACCGCAGGAACTGCACAAAAACGGATTTACCGTTGCCACCATCCCTGACACTTCTACTTTTTCTTTTGCAAGAAGTGTCATGGCGCGAGCCGCCGCCGCTTGTCCCTGGGCGATGCTTTCATCTATTGACTTGGGATAGTGAGCCAGCCCGCAGAGATAGACTCCGTCAGTGGCAAAATCTACCGGCCGGAGCTTCGCGTGAGCTTCAACAAAGAATCCGTCTTCACTGAGCGCCACCTTGAAAAACTGTGCCAGTTCTTCGTCCCTGGGAGGGACTATGGCTGTGGCAAGCGTCAAGATGTCGGGTTCCAGGATCACCGGCATACCTAAAACATGGTCAGTCACCCGAACCTGGATTTTCCCATCGCCAATTGTGACTTCGGGCTTATTATTTACATCGTACCTTATAAAAATTACCCCCGCGGCTCTAGCCTGATGATAAAGGTCTTCCCGTTCCCCGTATGTCCTCATATCGCGGTAGAGTATAAAAACATCCGCCTCTGGGTTACGCTTTTTAATTTCAAGCGCACTCTGCACGGAATGGGTGCAACAAACACGGCTGCAATAAGGCCGTTCAGGTTCTCTTGATCCAACGCACTGGATAAAAACGGCGCAACTTACCTTCTCCAGTTCAGGGTCATTTTCAATGAATTTTTGGTCGAGTTCCAGATGAGTTAGTATCCTGGGATCTTCTCCGTAGTGGTACTCGTTTGGCTTAAGCTCCTCGGCACCCGTGGCAACTATAGCTACCCCATGCTCAATGGTTTCTTCGTTCCCGTCACATTCAATTACGGATGTGAAATTCCCCATGAATCCGTCAACGTTCTTGAGTGTCGTGTTCAGATGCACGGTGATCGACGGATTTTTCTGGACGTTTTCAATCATCCGGGAAAGCAAATCCTGCACATCTTCACCTTTCCATGTAAGGTGGAGCTTGCGTGCATTTCCTCCAAGCTGCTTATCCCGTTCTATCAGGTGTACATGGTAACCTGAAGCTGCAAGGCTCAACGCCGCCGACATCCCGGCTATTCCTCCACCAATAACAAGAGCCCCTTCTTTGACTTCTATCTCAGAATCCCTCAGAGGTTCTAGCAATGCGGCCTTAGCTACCGCCATTCGAACGAGATCCTTTGCCTTCTCTGTTGCTTCCTTGGGATCGTCATGCACCCACGAGTCCTGGTTCCTGATGTTTGCCATTTCAAACAGGTACTTGTTAAGGCCCGCATCGATCAACGTTTCCTGAAAAAGAGGCTCATGGGTTCGAGGAGTACATGCAGCAACTACCACGCGGTTTAGTCTGTGCTTTTCAATGGCTTCCTTGATAAGTAACTGAGTGTCCTGAGAACAGGTATAAAGGTTGTCTGCAACGTATTCCACGTACGGTAATGACTTCGCATAGTCCCTAACCGCTGGCACATCTACGATACCACCGATATTTATCCCGCAGTGACAAACAAAAACACCAATTCGAGGAGGTTCCCCGCTTATATCCCGGGGTTGAGGTATTTCTTTGCTTTTTATCATTGTGCCACGGACTTCACTCAACACAGTTCCCACGGCCGAGGCCGCAGCACTGGCTTCCATTACAGATTGAGGGATATCCTTTGGCCCCTGGAACGCACCACAAACGAAGATTCCGGGGCGAGAAGTTGTTACCGGGGTAATGGAAAAGGTCTTCGCAAAATCGTGAGAGTCAAGTTCAATATTGAGTTTCCTGGCAAGGTCTTTCACCTTTTCTGATGTCTGGAAACCAACCGAGAGCACCACCATGTCAAAGGTTTCTCTCTGAATGCTTCCATCTTCCGAGATGTAACTTATGGAGAGGTCCCCATCGT
>JALSTM010000134.1 GCA_026983715.1 Desulfobacterales bacterium | reverse complement strand
AGCAGTTTTTTGAAATTTTCATTCATATTTTTAGTATATGTTCAAAATATACATTAATCAAGCAAAAAAATCCTTCCACATGCAATGTCTTAGAACGCTGCATAGCCCTAGTTTTTTTAGCCCAACGACAAAGCTCACCTGCCGCTATGGAGCGCCAGCGGAATAGCGGTCAGGTGGAGCGATTTGTTAGCGCAATATTCATATTTCTATAATTTCCAATTCTTCAATGCGTTTGAAATCAGCAACATTGTTAATGGCAATTGCAGATATACCGTGCGCTATACCAATACTGGCTATTTCTACGTCGTGAATCCATAAACCACGAGGGTTGTATTGACGAACTAGTTCTTGAAATACATTCATTGACATGGGCGTAGGATAGAGAATGACGATATCACTCAGAAGGCCATTTAGGATCTCTAGGCATTCACTGGAGGATAAATTTATTTCCGTATTCCTGGTCAATACAACCAAAAATTCAGAAATATTTTTGGAAGTGGTGAAAAGCTTCAATGATGAATCTGACAAAAGCCTTACTGCTCGCTCATTGAATTGAGAGTCAGCATCAATAGCATAAATTAGTATATTTGTATCAACTAATATTGAGTTATTCATAATTAGTCATATGCTAATTTTCTTATTTTTAGATGATCATATTTACCTTTCAAGTGTAATTTTTTGATACATAGCTGTCTTCTTTTTCCGCTTTTTATTGTTTTAAGATATTGTTCAAGCTGAGGTAAATATTCCTCTGGTATCAAATCGATTTCTTTCTTAATTTTTTCTTTTAGTTCCATTTCATGCTCCTTTGTACGCTTCAGGCACCGGGTTTGTATTTAAGCGCTAACTTTACTTATACTTCTGTAACAAAAATACCATTAAAAGCTTGATCGCAGGCAGAAAGAGATACTTCTACCGCCAGACCAAGCACCTTTATGCAGTGTAATCTTTGCATTTGCTATGTTATCTTGTTGTTCCAGAAGGAAGGGGTTAGTTATTTGCCCAAAGCTGCGTCCAAGAAATCATGTAGTTATAATATGATGTTGGGACGCTTTTGTCAAAGAAATTCCTCGTATTTTTGGCCTGCCCCGTTAAATCTAGAAGCATTTAACTGGTGTGTCTTTGCGGTTCAAAAACAAACCGCCCGCTTCGCTCGAGACGCGCCCGCTTCGCTCAAGACGCAAAGTGCGCAAAGAGTAAAAAGTATGGGGGTAACGTAATAAGGTTTAAATGCCTAAGACCCAAATAGATTCTCCATTGCTCGCATTCCCTTAAAACCCCTCTCAACTACCAATTCCAATATCTCCCTCATCATGGTATTCTTGCTACCGTGGGTCAGGGTAACTACCTCTCCGTTTTAAGTTTCTCTCATCACCAAGGATAACCCATGACTTTTTCTATAAGTAATCAAATTTTATAGGATCTATGTTACTCCACTTCTTATGTGCTATCCGATTGTCAGGTTAAGCTGTTTTATATTCCTCGGAAGGAGGACGTCCCCTTGGTAGAACTATAGTAAAAATGGTTCCTTCTCCTAAACTGCTCTTAACAGCTATTTCACCACCATGGGAAATGACAATAGCTCGAACCAGGCTCAAGCCAAGGCCGCTGCCTTGCTTCGATCGACTCTGGTCACATCTGTAAAATTGTTTGAAGATATGAGGAAGATCATCTTGGGATATCCCAGTACCAGTATCTTCCACTTTGATTGTAACGGTTTCTTCATCTCTCCTTGTTGATACGGTAACTCTCCCGCCTGGGGGCGTGTATTTCAATGCATTGTCAAGGAGATTTGAGATCATCCTCTGAAGTTTACGGGAATCTCCCCAGATAACGCACTCTGCCTGTAATTCTTCGATAATTTGTTGTTCCTTATCCTCTGCCACAGCCCGAAATAGCTCGCAAGCTTCTCTAATCGTCTTTGCTAGATCAACCTGTTCGAGCTTCAGCCTCAATGCTCCGGCTTCAGCTTCCGCTATATCCATCATGGTATTGATTACCCCTAGCAGGCGATCGCACTCCTCAACAGTGTTAGCCGCCATGGTTTTATACTGCTCCACTGGTATGTCTTTTAACAGGGTCATTTCGGCTGACGCTCGAATCCTTGCCAGCGGGCTACGCAAATCGTGGGCAATGCTATCACCGACATCTTTTATCTCCCTGATCAGGAGGTTGATTTTTTCTATCATCGTGTTGAACGCGGTTGCGAGTCGCTCTATTTCATCACCGTTAGACTTTACGTTTACACGTCTATCAAAAGCACCCCGGGATATTTGCACGGCTGCTTCTGTCACTTTCTCCACATCCTCCATGGCTCGCTTGCCCATAAACCAGCCAGTCAAAGAAGCAAACAGCATAACTGAAACCATTATGGGAAGAAAACCCTTTCTCATTGTCATTAAGAACTCACTGTCTTCCTCCATGGATTCTCCTATTTGCAAAACCACGCCAGGTGCAATGATTCCGTAAACAATGCGAACTTTATTTTCCCGTTCTGGAAGCTTCAGGATTTGAAGAAGATACTTTTCACCATTTCGGATTCTATCAAGTACAGTTCTGTCAACTTCAATTCCTTTCCAGGGGGTCATGTTTGAAACCGCGATCTCTTTTCCATCTAGGGAGAGCAAGCGATAAAATACGTTTTCTACTCCGTCAGATTCAACGTCCCATGCGAGTTCTCTTTTGAGCCTCTCTAACCCTTCTGAAGCGAGAAGAGCGGAACATTCTTTGATGTCATCCAATAAGTCCTGATTTCCTCGATACATGAGAACGGAGCTCACTAGGAAGTAAAACGCAAGGAAGGCAATGAACATTGATAGGGTAAATATTCCCGCATACCAGGCAGTTAGCTTTAGCGCCAATGAGCGGCGGAACTTAAGCCTCCTCTTTAAGAACATATCCTGCTCCGTATACGGTATGGATCATCTTTTTTTCAAAAGCCTTGTCAACTTTCTCTCTTAATCGACACACTCGGACTTCAACAATATTTGTTTGCGGATCAAAATTGAAATCCCACACGTGTTCCATTATCATAGTTTTGGAAACCACTCTACCAGCATTTCTCATGAGATACTCTAGCAAGGCGAAGTCAAGAGGGGGTAAATCAATTTTTTTACCTTCTCTTATCACTTCCCGTGTGATGAGATTCATAGAAAGATTTCCAACTTTAAGAATCGTAGGTTCGGAGTTCCCGCTTGCTCGTCGAATTAATGCTTGTAATCGTGCCAATAATTCTGCAAAAGCAAAAGGTTTGGTCAGGTAGTCATCTCCGCCGGTTTGCAGTCCTTTTACTCGGTCGTCCACGGATCTCTTTGCGCTAAGAATGAGCACCGGTGTCTTGTTCATGGAACTTCTTAGCTTGTCAATTAAAGTCAACCCATCAAGTTTGGGAAGCATTATATCAACTATTGCAGCATCGTACTCTTCGGATAAGGCTCTATGAAGCCCGTCTTCTCCGTCTAGGCAGTGGTCAACTGTAAACCCTGCCTCTTTTAGTCCGTTCATAATAAAAGCAGCAAGTTTTAAGTCGTCTTCAACCAGCAGTATGCGCACAGTCAATGTTTCCTTTGTTTCTAAAAGTTAGGCGCCAGCAATATCTACCGGTGGATTCCTCATGGTCATTTGTGGTTTGATCATGGAGAACCGGGTTCGAACTTCATTAACTCTACTCGTTCACCCGTATCGGGATTCTTTTCTAGTACCACACCAATACCTGGGGCATAATACTTGTATTCTAGCACATCTGGTTCCAGAGGCGTAAAATCCATTGTTTTCAATACATCGGTGTTGAAGGAACCATAGGGCACAGTTACGGACTCTTCTCCTATACTCAAAATTTTGGCCATATCTTCAGCATTTCCAAGCGAAAATTCCTGCCTATAAATATCTTCTATCTCAGGGCTGGCCAACATTATTATGCCTGCTTTTGCATCGTCTTCACCGGCCTTCCATGAACCTTCAATACTTACCAGCTCTCCATCTTCGAATTCTTTTGCTATTTCACCAAAATACCACACATTACCGTAAATATCCTGTGCATACCAGTCTTCAGTGTCCTCCACTACTTCACCGTCAATTGTTACCAGATCATGTACTATGACGCAGGTAACGCCCATAATTTCTTTTGTTTTTTCTGTGACCTCGTCGATAATTGTTTCTCCGGAACTTTCACAATAGTATTCCCACCGATTGCCCTTTATGAGGGGGAAATAAGGATTGGGATTTACAGTTTTTCCGATCTCCGAAGGATCTACGAAATTAGCAGGATCTATCTCAGGATCATACGGTGCTTCACCCAGTTCATCGCATATTTCTAAACGCGCTTCAAACTGTTCTTTGCACATTTCTTTTGCTTCTTTGAATGCTTCTTTTGCCTCTTTGAGGCACTCTTTGCATGCTTTTTGATCGCTAAGATTATAACAATTCCCTCTCGCGATCCAGTAATCATTCCTCGCTTCATTGTGACAAGCCTTAAATGCCGCTATTGCTGTCATGGTACAAGCTTTCTGGCATCTTCTTTTTACCCTTGCTTCAACTGTTCCGCTCATCACCAAAAGAAATGCAACGAAAATAACCAGAAAACGAGTGACAACAAGCCTCTTTTTCCTTGTTTGTAACGTTTTCCTCCAGCCATTTCCTTTCATACTTGCCTCCTTTTCAATTGCATGTATTGCTGGCGCCTTGAACTGCTCCCATGTTAGTGTTCATGTGCTTGAGAAAAGATTGCTGAAAACTTACGATTTTTTAATATTTCGATTACTTACATGCTTTCAAATATCGAAAAGGCAAGTTGAACCCGGGATTACAGTTGGAGGCACCTTCAGCATCTTTTAAGCGTAAGAAAATATAACTTACTGGGGTGTCATTCATGTTGCAGCCAGAAAGTGAGATTCTCGCTATGCAATGAGAATACTTTCTGGCGGAATTTGACAAGAGCATGGTTCTTTTGTAGTTAAAGTTGGTTAGGGATGCTGGTTATAGTGATGATCAAAAGTGCATCAATAAGTGGGGGTTAGCGTAGAATCTATCCTTTTCTTGACTGGTGAGTATTAGGAAGCCTTTAATAAACACACTTAGGCGAGGGGGGGGTATTATGAGGCAAATAGTAAGAAATCGAGAGGGCAATTTTGCGGTAAGGTTGATTATAATTTTAGCAGGCCTTGCTTTTATTGGTGCGGGATGCTTCATACTACTTGGGAGAACAAATATTTCTAAAAACTACAAGAAGGCGGAGGGCAAGATCGTAGGTTTAGAGCCGCATCATATGAACCTACCCACGGTAGAAGCCGAACGTTCCAAGAATAAGTACGCACCGATTATCGAGTATGTGGTGGATGGCAAATCATACAGGGTTGTGACAAACGAGTACAAAAGTGCCAGGGTAATTAAGCCCAAGGTTGGTAGAAAAGTAACGATATACTATGATCCACAAAGGCCTGAACGAGCATTCATTGCCAGTACTACGAATTTTATGATTGTGGGGATACTGTTTCTCTCCGGTGTTTTGCTCATCTATAGTGCACTCCGGTACAAACCTTCTTCCTGAGCTGTATTTATCCTCGGCCTGGGTTAACCTCGCAAGGATCGAGGATCTCTTATTATTCCTTTATCCCCGGGTCATCGTCCTTGATGATCTCGGTGTGGGTTTCGTATGCAGTTCTCATGAAAAGCGGAAGATTAAAAAGAGAACCAAAAAGCTCGTCTGAAAAGCATCGTAGCGGCAAATTATATTTCCTGATTCTTTCTTCTGCTTTCTTCAGGTCGACACCCGGTTGTTTGCTCACTATGATATGGGCATGAAGGTCGTGGAAGCTCTGGATAGGGTAGGGGTAAGGCAACACGGTTGGAAATACGGTTTTAAGAGTATTTACCAATCGTGCATGGAATGAAATCCTTTCCGGATTTATCGTTTCCCCCTGGATTACGGCCAATCCCTGTTCGGTTAACCTGTCGGAAAGCAGTGTGTAGAATTCCTTTGTAAAAAGCAAAAGCGCCGGGCTATCCGGCATGGGATCACTTAAATCAACGATCATAACATCGAATTTTTCCGTGTTTTCTTCAAGGTACTTTCTTCCATCTTCAAAGTGAAGGTCCAGCCGTGGATCGTCATATGCGTTGTCGCTCCAGTCTGCCAGGTATTTCTGACATAGCCGTACCAACTCTTCATCTATATCTACCATTACGACACGTTCCACCGTGGGATAGCGGAAAACTTCCCGGATTGTAGCTCCTTCAGAACCGCCAAGCACGAAGATGTTTTTAGGCTCGGGGTGCATTACCATAACAGGATGAACCAGCATTTCATGGTACATGAATTCATCGGCAGAAGCAGATTGAGCTATCCTGTCTAGAAAAAGCATTCGCCCGTAACCGATGGTATCAATGATGTCTATTCTCTGGAACCTGGATTGTCCTGAATAAACAACCTTCTTGTTCTTATAAAAAATTACCATGTCTTCGACGGTATCTTCTCGATACCATCCGTCAATTTCAAGCTTAGTAGGATCTATTTTCATGGTTTGTGCTTTAACTCCTCGTCGGGAAGATTTAAAACGCCTCGCTTAATCTCCATCACGGATGCTTGCTTGGCCTTTAGTTTTTCTTTTATGAAGTCAAGGGGCTTTGCGGGGTCAATCTGTTCTCCGCACGTGAAAATGTCAATGGCGCAGTATCCGTATTCCGGCCACGTATGAATGGTGAAGTGTGATTCGGCGATAACAATTACGCCGCTTATGCCGTGGGGGTTAAATTTATGGAAATAGGGTTGGATAACCGTGGCTTGTGAGATGTTAACGGCTTCGGTTAAAACTTTCTCAACGGCAGCCAGATCATTGATAACTTCGGGGTCACAATCGTAGAGTTCTAAAATCAGGTGTCTTCCAAGTGATTTCATCGTAACTTTTTCGCTCTCTTTTAGGTACTCATGTCATCGGCATACTTTACTTACCTTCTCTCGGGTTAAAAACAAAAAAACCTCCAATCATGGTGGGAGGTTTAAAACCTCACCTTTATATGTCCCACAATAGGAGGGGGATCAAACTAAAACAGGCCTAGTATACGGAATTTTTTAAGGTTTGCAACTCTTTTTTTGCATCCGGACAACATCTAGTTATTGTACCTGGTGATGGTTAAAAAACATTGACAAAAGCCATAACACTCATATTATTGAACGTAATTGAGCCAGAAGTTCCAGGCAGTTCATGAGTAATTAGGTATTCCTACAACTTTTGGTAGGCGGAAAGGGGTATATTAATGAGTGAGCGTAAGGTTTTGATATTCGATACGACTTTGCGGGATGGTGAAAAGGTTCCGGGTCTGATACTGAGCGTTAATGAAAAGGTGAGAATAGCCAAGCAGCTAGTCAAGCTTGGGGTTGACGTACTGGAAGTGGGATTTCCTGGGGCGTCAGAAGGCGAATTTGAGGCCGCGAAGGAAATTGTTAACAATGTTTCAGGGCCAAAGCTCGTGTGCCTGGCTCGACCCACCAGCAAAAAAGATTTTGAGGCAGCATGGAAAATACTTGATAATTCTGAAAACAAGGGGCTTCATACCTTTGTTCCTGCTTCCGATGCATATCGTGAGCATTTTCTTAAAAAAAGCAGGGAAGAAGTTCTGAAGGTGGGGGAACAGGCAATCGGCTATGCAAAAAAATACACCGAGGAAGTAGAATTTTCCCTGGTCGATACGTGGAGGGCTGACCCTGGTCACGTGGTAAACCTTGTACAGATGGCAGTTGATGCCGGGGCTACCAGTATCAATTTTGCCGATACGGTGGGATATGCTACCCCCCGGGAGGTTTCTAGCCTGATTGAACGAACTCGTGAAGAAGTTAAGGGGATTGGCGAAGTAACCCTGAGTATTCATTGCCATAATGACCTGGGATTGGCCGTGGCTAATTCCCTTGCTGCAATTGAAAAAGGAGTAACCCAGGTACACTGTACAGTAAACGGAATAGGGGAGCGCGCCGGAAACACTGCTCTGGAAGAGATCGTTATGATTCTGGAAACAAGAAAGGATATTTACGGCTGTTCTACTTCCATTAATCTTGAGGAGATATACCCGACGTGCCGATCCGTCAGCCAGATAACCGGGCTTTTGATTCCGCCGGGAAAACCTATTGTGGGCCCCAACGCTTTTGTTTACGAAACGATTGTCCCGCAGGTTGCCGATGTAAAGGAAAAACCTCCCTACGAGGTAATCGATCCCGATAAGCTGGGAATAAAAAAGGAGCCCGAGCTTCTTAAGAAAGATGCAACTAAGGAAGAATTGGGTCACAAGCTGGAAGAATTGGGTCTCAGCTTAAATCCGGAGGAACTTGACAGGGCGTACGAGGCTTTTAAAGAACTGGCGGAGAGAAAAGAAACTATTTTTGACGCGGACATTGAATCGCTCGTGGTGGAGGAAATCCTCAAGGTACCGGCCAGGTACAAGCTGCTGTATCTAAGTGTTTCCGCGGGAAGCATTTCCGTTCCCAACGCCACGGTGCAAATGGAGGTTGACGGACAGGTGATTCAGGATGCTGCATTCGGAAGAGGGCCCGTGGACGCCACCTTCAAAACCATCCAAAAGATTGTAAGGAGGAAACCGAAACTCACCCGGTACCTTGTTAATGCAATAACAGCAGGAACCGATGCCCTTGGCGAGGTTGTTGTGGGACTCCAAGAAGACGACCTGGTAGTTATGGGGAGAGGAATTGATTCTGACGTGGTTATGGCAAGTGCCAAGGCCTTTGTTAATGGTTTAAATAAGATGGAACTCTATAGAGAAGCTCCTCCTATCTCTGAATTTACCGAAGAAGAGGTTTTTGCTCCAATATTGTAATTGTTCTTGAATATCTCCTTGTATTAAAAAAGCGGGGCTAAGTTGCCCCGCTTTCAGGTATCAGCCTAGTTTCTCACGAAGTATTTCATTTACGAGCTTTGGATTTGCCTTTCCGCGGGTTTTTTTCATAACCTGCCCGACAAAGAAACCGAGTAGCTTGGTTTTACCTTCCTTGTACTCCTTGACCTGGTTGGGGTTTTCCGAGAGAACTTCGTCTATAACCTTTGATATTTCGCCCCTGTCGGTAACCTGCACCAAACCTTTCTCTTCGACAATAGATTTTGGATCCTTGCCCGTTTTATACATTTCTGCAAATACGGTTTTTGCGATTTTACCACTTATGGTTCCGTCATCAATCATGGAAAGTAAAATACCCAGGTTTTTCGGGGAAACGGGACATTCGGTGATATCACGATTGTCACGGTTAAGTTCGCGCATCAATTCCGCCATTATCCAGTTACTTACTTTCTTGGGCTGGGGGTAAACTTTTACACACTCCTCGAAGTAATCGGCAAGGTCTTTCGATGTGGTCAAAACTTCCGCGTCGTACGCCGGCAGATGGTACTCTGATAGAAACCTTGCTCTTTTTTCATCTGGTAGCTCCGGCAATGTTTCCCTTACCTTTTGGATCCAGTCACTATCTACCCTGATCGGTACCAAGTCAGGGTCAGGAAAATAGCGGTAATCGTTGGCTTCTTCTTTACCTCTCATTCCCAGGGTTTTTCCGCTGCTTTCATCCCAGAGCCGTGTTTCCTGAACTATTTCCTTGCCTTCAAGGAGCAGGGACTTTTGGCGCTTGATTTCGTAATCGAGGGCTCGCTGAACGTGCCTGAAAGAGTTCATATTCTTGAGCTCGGTGCGGGTGCCAAATTCTGCTTGTCCGACAGGGCGTAGCGAGATATTAGCGTCGCAGCGAAAGCTTCCTTCTTCCATGTTACCGTCGCAGATTCCCAGGTACCGTACGATGTCTCTGAGATTTTTAAGGTACGCCACGGCTTCATCGGAGCTTCTTATGTCCGGTTCGCTTACTATTTCAAGCAATGGTACGCCTGTTCGATTAAAGTCGACATAGCTAACCGGTTTCAGTTCGTCATGAACCAGTTTTCCCGCATCTTCTTCCATGTGTATTCTAGTTATCCCGATCTTTTTCCTCTCGCCGTTTACTTCTATCTCTATCCAGCCATGTTCAGCGATCGGCAATTCGTACTGGGAGATCTGGTAACCCTTGGGAAGATCGGGGTAAAAGTAATTTTTCCTTGCAAACTGGCTGAAAGAAGCTATTTTGCAATTGGTGGCAAGCGCGAGCTTCAGGGCGAATTCTACCACTTTCTTATTCAATACCGGTAGTACCCCAGGCATTCCCAGGCAAACCGGGCAGGTATGCGTGTTGGGAGAAGCCCCGAAGGTGGTGCTACATGTACAAAAAATCTTGCTTTCGGTAAGCAACTGCGCGTGTACTTCAAGTCCGATTATAACCTCGTAATCCATGACTTATCCCTCCATTTTGTCTCTATAGCACTAAAGGTATGTCTAATTCAAGGAGTCTCGACAAATAAGTTTCTTCAATGCCCCGTTCATACCTTTTTCTCTTGACAAGGAAATCCTATTTGCCTAGGTTTTGGACGCTATAGTGAATTGTTTAACAAATAGGACTGACTTCTGGAGAGTGGTTATGAAAATTCATGAGTATCAAGCTAAGGAATTGTTCGACAGGTTTGAGATTCCTATTCCCAGGGGAAGTGTGGCATTTTCCGTGGATGAAGCGGTGAAGGTGGCAGAGTCGCTTGGTAAGTTTCCCGTGGTGGTCAAGGCCCAAATTCACGCCGGTGGACGGGGAAAAGGGGGTGGAGTTAAACTTGCCAACTCCATCGAAGAAGTACGAAAGGTGGCTGATGAAATTCTTGGGATGACCCTTGTGACACACCAGACCGGCCCAGAAGGGAAGGTGGTCAGAAAAGTTCTGGTTGAAGAAGGACTCGACATTGATAAAGAGCTCTATCTCAGCGTTATCCCCGATAGGTCCACTGCAAAGGTGGTAATCATGACCAGCGAAGCCGGTGGGATGGATATAGAGGAAGTGGCGGCCAAAACACCGGAAAAAATAATCAAGGTTTGGGTTGACCCCGGTTTCGGAATACAGCCTTACCATGCAAGAGAGGTTGCCTTCAGGTTGAATGTTGAACCGGAAGTGGTGAAACAATTCGGAGCGCTGATTCCTCGGCTCTACAGGCTGTTTTTTGATTACGATTGTTCACTGGTAGAGATAAATCCTCTGGTCATCACGAAAGACAAGAAATTGATCGCGCTGGATGCCAAGGTAAACTTTGACGATAATGCTCTTTACCGTCACAAGGATATCCTGGAGTACAGGGACCTGGATGAAGAAGACCCATTGGAAGTGGAAGCTTCAAAATACAACCTCAACTACATTCGACTTGATGGCAACATAGGTAACATGGTCAATGGAGCAGGTCTTGCCATGGCGACCATGGACGTTATCAAGCGTGCCGGCGGAGAACCCGCTAACTTTCTTGATGTCGGTGGCGGAGCCAGTGCCGAGATGGTTGAAAACGGCTTTAGGATTATTCTTAGTGATGAGAAGGTCAAGGCAGTGTTGATCAATATTTTTGGAGGTATTTTAAGGTGTGATGTTCTCGCAAAAGGGGTTGTGGAAGCAACCAAAAAGGTTGAAGTCAAGGTACCCGTGGTGATCCGGATGGAAGGAACGAACGTGGAAGAAGGACGGAAGATCCTGAAGGAATCCGGGCTGAACCTGATTGTGGCTAAGGATATCAAGGACGCAGCCGAGAAAATTTCGTCGATAGTTAAAGAGTAACGGATCTAGAGATATATAGTGAGGATGAATCATGAGCATATTTGTAGATAAGGAAACGAGGCTACTTGTTCAGGGTATCACGGGAAGGGAAGGGCAATTTCATACCCGTCAGTGTGTGGCTTACGGCACCAACGTCGTGGCTGGTGTTACTCCTGGTAAAGGCGGCCAAAAAATGGATGACATACCCGTATTTAATACGGTGAAAGACGCGGTAAAGGAAACCGGAGCCAACTGCTCCATGGTTTTTGTTCCGCCTGCTTTTGCCGCAGATGCTATCATGGAAGCGGCCGATGCTGGTGTTCCTTTAATCGTGGCAATAACCGAAGGGATCCCAGTTCTTGACATGATGAAGGTAAAAAATTTTCTCAACACTACAAATTCCAGGCTAATAGGTCCAAACTGCCCCGGTATTATTACTCCTGGAGAATGTAAGGTTGGTATTATGCCAGGACCAATACACATGCCTGGGCCCATAGGTGTTATATCCAGGTCAGGAACCCTTACCTACGAAGTTGTATACCAGTTGAGTCAGCAGAATATTGGCCAGAGCACCTGTATAGGAATCGGCGGGGATCCCATTAACGGAACCAATTTTATCGATTGCCTTGAGGCCTTTCAGGCTGATCCCGACACCAAGGGGATCGTGATGGTTGGTGAAATTGGCGGTAATGCCGAAGAAGAAGCCTGTGAGTACATTGTAGAAAACGTAACCAAGCCAGTAGTAGGCTTCATTGCAGGGCTCACTGCTCCTCCCGGAAGGCGCATGGGACACGCGGGAGCCATAATCAGCGGCGGCAGCGGAACGGCTCAGGCTAAAATAGATGCCATGAAAAAGGCGGGTATCACTGTGGTTGAAGACCTGGGTATTTTTGGGGTGGTTTGCAAGGACGCCTTTGAAAAGGTAATATAAATTCAATTATTTTCACTTTAGGTCCTAGGGAAATTGAAAAAACTCGTCTCCGGGGAGATGGAAAACTTTTTCCTGCAAGCTTTCAGACAATGGCTTAAAAAAAGCCTCCTCTGTCCCTGGCAGGAATAGATACCGGTTTTTGGTCGTTTGTTGTGGCGCCTAGCGCCATGGAGGTTTAGGTGAAAAAGAGACCTAGCTGGCATGAATATTTTATGTTCATAGCCAAGATTGTTAGCACAAGGTCTACGTGTAATTCTCGACCCACGGGGGCTGTGATTGTCAAAGATAATCATATTTTGGCCACCGGGTATAACGGATCTATGCCCGGTGCGCCCCATTGTATCGATCAACCGGATATTAATGGTAAACCCTTCTGTTTCAGGCGATCCCTGGGGGTTCCTGACATTGACAAGTACAATTTTTGTAAAGCATCTCACGCGGAGGCAAACGCGATTGCCCAGGCTGCCAAATACGGTATATCCATCAACGGAAGTACTCTCTATTCAACGCTTGCTCCATGCTACGTGTGCCTCAAGTTAATAGCTTCCGCGGGAATTGTGGCGGTATATTACGAGCACGAGTATGAATCAAAAAGTCCCGAAAGGGATAAATTCTGGAGAAATGCCGTAAAAGAAGCTCGACTGAAGACTTTTGAAAAGCTAACCATTTCAAAGGAAACATACGACTACATCCTTTCCGATATCACCGATGTTACCTCCAGAAGACGATGGGAAGCTACGGAATTCCTCGGTAAGTAGGCAAGTTCACTTTTTATTGTCAGTTCCAGGACTAGTGGATCGATTCAAAAAAACATTTGCAAAATTCTGTCATTGCGATCCCGCACCCACTTCCTGGGAATTGTAGCAGCAATGGCAAATAATCGTATTTGAAGTAGGTGCGGGAGAAGCAATGACCGGTTTTAGGACTTTTTACGAAACCATCAATCTTTGTCCTCAGTTTTGGTTGCGGCTTCGCAGCCTTAGCTTCTTGTTTGATACAATAATATGGAAAGTATCCTACCAGGAATCAG
>JALSTM010000133.1 GCA_026983715.1 Desulfobacterales bacterium | reverse complement strand
TGCTCCCCTTGACCGCTCGGGAACCTCTCCCCAATGTACCGCTTCGATCTACCATGAAGCTGGCGATGGGACTCGAACCCGCAACCTGCTGATTACAAATCAGCTGCTCTACCAGTTGAGCTACGCCAGCAAATCGTCTAAATATATATTCCCTTCTCTGCTATGTCAATAGAAAAAATAGACCCTTTTACCTATTGCAACTTTATTGAATAAATTCAGTATTTCTACACTATTATAACCAAAAACTTAGGCTTGTACACTCCCTTGACACCATAATTCCTGGAATTAAAATCAAAAATTTCCAATTTTCTTCAATTTACTATTGATTTTTAGAAGAGCCCTTTTATAATGAAAAAAATTGGACGTCAAGGCTTAAATAAATAAAAAATTTGCTAATCCCTTTCAACCTGTTATTATGATAGGAGACGACAATGCACGCTGGAGATACCGTGGATCAACAGATGGAATTGTTAGCTGATCTTCCACCGTGGGAAAAGCAAGCTTCCAAGCAAAGAGCCCTCAAGATCATGGCGGAAGCTAACAAAATAATTGAGGATTTTCCTACGTGGGAATATTTTGTGTTATTCGCGCTGTTCATGACCGAATTTTTCCTTGCCGTGTACGTGTCATTGAATTTTTTAAAGTAAGGGATATTTAAAACAGGTTAACTTAGAGATGAACCAGAAAGACACCAGAATACTATGGGGTGAGTTCCTATTGCTAGGGCTATTATGCCTAGACGGAACACCCATGGCTTTTGGTGAATCTTCTGGTTAGCAAAATATCTAGATAGAACAAGCCATAAGCCGTGGGTGCTAAAACCCACGGCTTTTTTATTTCCTGGAAAGCAAAATTGATACGAATTCATTGCTGTAAAAAGAAAGGAGGTGTTGCCAATGGGGCTAAACAATTCCGTTCTAAAAGCCTGTGGCACTCTACACTATAATCTTTCGCAACTATTTACAAGTGACAAGCACTATTTAAAAGAACAAAAAAGGAGATACAAATGGAAAGACAAATATATATTTTCGATACAACGTTGAGAGACGGAGAACAGGTACCGGGAGCTAAACTTAACAAGAAGCAAAAGCTTGAAATAGCAAAGCAGCTCGAAAGATTAAACGTAGATGTTATAGAAGCCGGATTTCCGTGTTCGTCTCCCGGCGACCTGGAAGCCGTAAAAGCCGTTGCTCAGGAAATTAAAAACTGCGTCGTATGCGGGCTTGCAAGAGCGGTAAAACAAGATATTGATCTCTGCTGGGAAGCAGTGAAAGAAGCGAAGTATCCAAGGATACATGTGTTTCTCGGATCATCCGATATTCACGTTCAGAAAAAATTGAGAAAGGACAAGGACACTGCCCTCCAGATGGCCGTTGACTCCGTAAGATACGCCAAGTCTCTCTGTCCCGAGGTGGAATATTCAACTGAAGACGCATCAAGGAGTGACTTTGAATATCTCTGTAGGGTCATAAGAGCAGTCATCAAGGAAGGCGCTACCATTATTAATATCCCGGATACTGTTGGTTACGCAGTACCGGAGGAATTTGGTGCGCTGATTAGAAGAATAAAAGAAAGCGTGCCAGAGCTTGACAACGTAACCCTCAGCGTTCACTGCCACAATGATCTCGGACTGGCGGTAGCCAACTCCCTTGCAGCAATCAGGGAAGGTGCCGAGCAAGTAGAATGTACCATAAATGGCATCGGTGAACGAGCCGGAAACGCTTCCATGGAAGAAATCGTTATGGCTCTTAAAACCAGAAGCGCCAAGTTCGGGGTAGATACCAAAATAAATACCAAGGAAATCTACAGAACCAGCCGGCTTGTCAGCAGGATCATGAACATCCCTGTTCAACCGAACAAGGCAATAGTTGGCTCCAATGCTTTTGCCCATTCGTCGGGAATACATCAAGACGGCATCCTCAAGGATCGGTCCACCTACGAGATAATACGCCCCGAAGACGTAGGGATACAACAACATTCGATAGTCCTCACTGCGCGCTCAGGGCGAGCTGCCTTGCGGCACCGTCTCAAAGAACTCGGGTACGAACTTGAAAAAGATGTTTTCGAGCGCGTATACCAGCGATTTCTTAATGTGGCGGATAGAAAAAAAGAAATAAGAAGCGAAGACCTGATGAGCATCGTAGAAGTTGAACTTACCAAGGTTCCCGAAACCTATTCGTTTGTGAGCCTTCAGATTCTCAGCGGAAACGACATAACACCCATGGCTTCCGTCACTCTCAAAAAAGACGATGAAACCCTGACCGACGCATCCATCGGAAACGGGCCCGTTAATGCAGCATTTAATTCTATAGAGAGAATTATTGGCAAAAACGGGAAACTTCTCGACTTTGACCTCAAAGCTGTCACTCACGGGAAAGACGCCCTTGGAGAAGCTATGGTGAGGGTAAAAATAGGGAACAACGTTTATTCCGGCACAGGTACGAGCCCTGACATTATCGAGGCAAGTGTAAGGGCTTATTTGAATGCCTTTAACCGGTACTTTGCAAATAATAACCGTTAGAAAATGGAGTATCGGGACGACGAGGCGATATATGAATCCAGGCGAGAATAGCGGAGAATTGCTTCGTCGTCTATTTTAACCCGCTCTGTATATATGGGAAACCGATGAATCGGTTCAGAGATAAACCTTCGACCAGTACCCACGGTTAAAACCGTGGGCTACGGAGTAAGGTAACCCCGGATGAAGAGCAGGCTAAGCGACAATTTGCACGAAGGGTTACCCCTGCGATGACAACCCTTGATCACGGGCAAACTAGCCCACGGATTTATCCGTAGGGAATGAAATTCACCGTTTTCACGGTTCGCTATGATTCTAAGGCAGCAAAGCCGCAACCAAGTTTGAACCGCTAAGACGCTAAGAGCGCAAAGGGATATTCTTTTTTCCTTGAGCAGTGTGTAACTGCTCAAGGAAAGAAGCCTGCCCTTCAGGCATGCTGTTGGTACAGACAAT
>JALSTM010000132.1 GCA_026983715.1 Desulfobacterales bacterium | reverse complement strand
CTGCAAGGCTTTGATATTCCAAGGAGATTGCTTCGTCTCCCGCACCCACTTTAAGCAATACATCTTGATATTAAGTCGAAAACATTGTCATAAAGTGGGTGCGGAATCCTCGCAATGACAGGATGTTGCATATGTTTTTTAGCAATTGATCAATCAGTTTTTCAGCAGTTATGTACTGATTTTTGTAAAATCGGCCACCTGGAAAAAGAGCTTCCCGATGGATGAAAGTAAATTCAGCCTGTTTTCGCGAAGTTTTTCGTCAGGATCCATTACCATAACGCCATCGAAGAATTGATCGATGGGTTCTTTCAATTTAACCATTTCTTCCATGGCATCAAAATAGTTCCCATTTTCGAGACATTTTTCAAACTTTTCCCTGGCATCGAGGAATGCTTCGTAAAGCTTCTTTTCCGCTTCCTCTTTAAAAAGCCTCTTTTTAACTTTTCCGGGTTCATGGTCCTTGGTAATGTTGGCGACTCTCTTAAAGGCAATAACAAGCGACGTAAATTCGGGTCTTTTTTTAATTTCGGACAGTGCCTCTATCCTCCTCGCATCGTCAAGGATATTATCGAACCTTGCACTCAAAGCCGCATCCACAACGTCTGGCTTGTGCCCCTCACCAATCAAAAGATTCTGGAACCTCGTTTTGAAAAATTCTTTTACACCGGACTTTATCTGTTCTCCTGGCTCGGTGATTTTATCCTGAAGCAAGGATATACTTTTTTCGATCAGCTCATCAAGAGACAGGTCGAATTTATGTTCCAGTATTATCCTGATAATACCGAGCGTTTGCCTTCTAAGGGCAAAGGGATCCGCGGCTCCTGTAGGAATGATCCCCACCCCAAAGCATCCCACGATGGTATCTAGCTTATCTGCAATACTTACGATTGCTCCCACAACACCTTTAGGTAATTCTCCTCCGGACTTTATGGGCAAGTAATGTTCGTAGATGGCTTCGGCAACTTCTTCCGGTTCGCCGGACAACTTCGCATAGGCTCGCCCCATTACCCCCTGCAATTCCGGAAATTCTCCCACCATGCCGGTGACAAGGTCAGCCTTGCAAAGGTAAGCGGTCCTTTTGACCATGTCTTGTTTTTCGGGAGCAACCCTTTGGGCGATAAATTCTGCCAGAGCGGAGAATCTCTCCATTTTTTCCCAGGAGGTTCCCAGTTTTGAGTGAAATACCACTTCTTTCAATTCTTCTACCCGGTCTTCGAGTTTCACCTTCTGGTCTTCTTCGAAGTAGAACCTTGCATCTTCGAGCCTGGCTCTTATAACTCGCTCGTTCCCCACCCGAACGACATCGGGATTTCTCGTGATCGTGTTATTCACCGTTACAAAGTAGGGCAAGAGCTCGCCTTGATCATTTATGACGGCAAAGTATCTCTGGTGTTCTCTCATGACCGTGATCAGCACTTCCTGGGGCAATCGTAAGTACTTTTCATCGTACTTTCCTGCCACAGCAGAAGGATATTCAACAAGAAAATTTACTTCGTCGAGCAATTCCGGATCGTCTAATATTTTGCCTCCAACTTCTTCTGCTGCTTCAGCTATTACTTTCCTGATTCTATCTTTGCGTTCCTCGATGGAAAGAATCACGAAATGCTCTTTCAATTTTTCCAGGTGTTCATTGTAGCTTTTTACTTCTATCTCCACAGGGCTCATAAATCTATGTCCTCTGGAGATATTCTTGCTCTTTATATTTCCATAAGTAAATGGAACGACCTGGTCTCCGAGAAGAGCCACAATCCAATGAATAGGTCTTGCAAAAGTCACGTGTAGATCCATCCAACGCATGGTCTTGGGAAAAGGAATTCGGGCAATCATGTTGGGCAAGAATTTTTGAAGTATGTCCAGGGTAGGTTGTCCTGTTTCTTCACGCACCACGCAAAGGTATTCCCCCTTGGAAGTTTCTTTAACCTGGAGATCTGCCACTTCTACACCCTGAGCGCCGGCAAACCCGGAAGCAGCTTTAGTGGGATTGCCGTTTGCATCAAAGGCAATGGATTTAGGCGGACCAATTATTTCAACAGTTCTCGCTTCCTGTTTTTCGGCTACATCTCTAATAGCAAGACATAGCCTTCGCGGAGTTCCGGCAATGAACGCTTCCCCATGCGCGATTCTTTGATCTTTCAGGTAGTTTGTCACCAGGTTGCGCATTGCTTCAAGTGCAGGTTGAATATAGCTGGTTGGTATTTCCTCGGTGCCAATTTCTAAATAAAATTCCTTCCCCATATGCTTCCTCTTCCATATAAAAAATTAAAAACTACCCTTGAAATTTCTCTTCAATTAAGCATTCCTGTCATTTTTTTGACCCAATATCAGCATTCCGAACGTTCTCTTGGAACCCCTGACTAATTCTTCAGATGCCGGGGGAGCCTCCTTTAGGTCACGCCGCCCCCCTGACCTAGTCAGGGTCAGGCTCGATTCGGCATCCAGCCAGAACGTGGTAGATTCCGGCTCTACGCTTTGCTCCGGCCGCAATGACGGATTTTGTATTGTGCTCGTCTTACTTCCATAATTGATTGCGGGTTCTAGAAATCGACGTTTATCAGAGCTTTCTATAATTAATCTTTAAAAGCTCTATTAAGTAACGGGTGTCCCATTTTCTCACGCTGCGCAACGTATCCATGAGCCACAAGGCGCGCCAGGTTCCTCACCCGCGCAATGTAATTCGTCCTTTCGGCCACGCTGATTGCCCCTCTTGCATCCAGCAAGTTAAACACGTGTGAACACTTCAAGCAATAATCGTAAGCAGGCCAAACGAGTTCTTTCTTGAGAAGTTGTTTTCCTTCTTCTTCGTACATATCGAAAAGCTTAAAAAGCATATCAATGTTAGCTTCTTCAAAATTGTAAATTGAAAATTCGACTTCACCCCGATGATGAACGTCTCCGTAGGTAACATTATCGACCCAGGTCAGATCAAACACGTTGTCTTTTTCCTGCAAATACATGGCTATTCGTTCAAGCCCGTAAGTTAGCTCCACGCTAATGGGATCTAGGGTAACTCCGCCGGCTTGCTGGAAATAGGTGAACTGGGTTATTTCCATCCCGTCCAGCCATACTTCCCAGCCGAGACCCGAAGCACCAAGCGTCGGTGACTCCCAATCGTCTTCCACGAACCGAATGTCGTGATCGAGGGGATCAATCCCAAGGCTTTTGAGGCTTTCGAGATATATATCCTGGACCTCAAGGGGTGACGGTTTGAGTATTACCTGGTACTGGTAGTAGTGCTGAAGCCTGTTCGGGTTTTCGCCGTAACGGCCATCGGTGGGTCTTCTGGATGGTTCTACGTAAGCCACTTTCCACGGTTCGGGTCCCAGCACTCTAAGCAGCGTTGCCGGGTTAAAAGTTCCGGCCCCTACTTCCAAATCGTAAGGCTGCTGAATGACGCATCCCCTGTCAGCCCAAAACCGCTCCAAAGATAAGATAACCTCCTGGAAATCCATTCCAATAATCCTCCTCTTGCTCCTTCTGGGAACAGAAATATTGGGTTATACCCGTAGCAATATAGACAGGTGATGTCAAGAAGAAACCTGAAACGCACGCAGCGGATATAGGTGAGGCACCTGAGGCGAACACGGAGAACATTCTAAGGCAGCGAAGCCGCAACCAAAACTCAGGACAAAGATTGATGGTTTCGTAAAAAGTCCTAAAACCGGTCATTGCGAGGATCCCACACCCACTTTATGACAATGTTTTCGACTTAATATCAAGATGTATGGCTTAAAGTGGGTGTGGGAGACGCGGCAATCTCATTAGCAAGAGATTGAGGATTAGGGATGAATCAACTTCTGCTTTACTTCTTAATCCATCAATTCCTACTCGGGTCTTACCCCCATAATCAGTGAGATTGCTTCGCTTCGCTCGCAATGACAAAACAGGAGATTTTTTGCGATACTGTAAGGATTAAGACACGCTAAAGCGTTACATGTTTACAGGGAAGTATTCCAAGCCCGTGCATGCCGGAAAAAAAGCGGTTACCGACGAGAATTCTTTTCGAAAAGGCACCCGTAAATTTCTACGAGTAATGCTTTCTCAATCGTTCAATACTAAAATGCTTGTTTTCTATTTTCTGTATGGCCAGAGGGATCGATGTCTTGCATTTCGGACATATAATCTCCCCCGTTTCCCAGCCTCCAAAACTTTCAAAGGAAGAACTTGAAGAGAGGTAATCTTCTTCATCAAGGATAACAACATCACCAAAAGGCATATCGATTTCAATGCTGTCCTCCAGGTTTTTTGTATCCAGGGTTTCATCAAGTTCCCTTGAACCGTTAAGAACAAGGGATATAACATTGAGGCTTAATTTTATTCTGACGGGTTCTTTCGTATACGCGTCATCGAGAAACATGAAAAACCCATGCTTCCATGCCAGAAGGCTAGTAAAAATGTACGTTGTGAGTTTTGCAATCATTTCTTCAAGCTCGGATTGTTCAATGAGGTCATTTTTGATCAAATACTCAATAAAGGTCATCCCGGTTTTCCGAGCTTTTTTTAATGCTTCCACCACGATCGGACGGCTAAGGGCATGCATGTTTACCAGAAACTCACCTAGCCTTTCCATGGGTTTATTTGACGAGGCGAAAACTATTAAACCGTTTTCAAAAAAGAAATTTTTCTGGATTTTTCTCTTGTTAAATATCAAAATTCCGGTTTTCTTGTTATTTCCCAGCCACTGGAATATATCGGGAACTGGTACGGTTTTGATATCTCCCTTAAGAGCCATAAATGTCCCCTACTTGATTGTAAAGCTGCACCTATTAAAATAGCTTTTGAACAGAAAATTATCCATGATCAACCGTCTGAGGAGAACTTTCTCCTTTTACTTATGTGCTAAGTATACAATATATGTGCCACTTGTCTACAAGGTTTAACAGACACTTTGGAGAAAGCTCTGTACGCTCACATTGAAATTTCCCATTCCACCCCGCTATTTGCTTTTAATATGAGGAACCTCTGATTAGTTCTTCAGCTAGCCAGGAAGCCTCTTCTACGTCATACGGGCTCCCTGATCTAATCCACGTCAGGCTCTACCCGGTATCCGGCAACGGGATTTCAAATTCCGGCTCCACGTTTCACCCAGGCCGCAAAGACAGATTTTGAATTGTGCTCGTCCTGTTTCCTTAATTGATTGCCAGTTCCAGAAAGCGGTAATACACGATCGGGTATAAAAGTCGGATATCTGACTTTTAGCAGGCATTTTTCCGACTAACCAGCATGGCTGGACCACATTGGGCATCCAACAAAAAACGGATGAAAGCCTCTACAAAGGTCCAACTAGAGCCAGAGTTAAAATAGACTTTCATACAAACTCCGAAAACATTCTGAATCCGTGATCGTTCACCTGGGCTGCAGATGAAAGGAATATCCTGGCGGACCATAGTTCACCATCTCCGGCTGGCGATGACGCCAGAGACGCTTTGCAGGTGAACGAGCCTGAAGGCAGAAAAAGATTGCTTAACAAGCGAAAAATAACCCGCCTTGGCTGTATGGCCAATAATCAGCAAATTAGACATTCTATGCAAACCGGCCATGGAGTTTCGTCACCGATTCGGGTATGTTTTTAACTGGCTAAAAAGTGTTCCCTATCTCAGCGAGTCTCTTTGGACCTGTAGTATTCGCAGTATTCCTTAAGGGCGCATTGGTCGCAAAGTGGCTTCCTCGCCTTGCAAACCGCCCTCCCGTGGTAAATTAACTGGTGAGAAAACTTCGTCCACTTTTCTTTGGGAATAATTTTCATGAGGTCGAACTCAATCTTAACGGGATCTTTTTCCCTGGTGAGTCCCAATCGCTGTGAAATTCTTTTAACATGAGTATCAACGACTATGCCTGGGATATTAAAAGCAGCCCCAAGAACCACGTTCGCCGTTTTTCTCCCTATTCCGGGTAACTTTACAAGCTCATCCAAATCCGCAGGCACTTCTCCTTCAAATTTTTCTACAAGTGCCTTACAGCACTTTCTAAGGCTTTTGGCCTTGTTCTTATAAAAACCTGTAGGACGAATATCTTCCTCGAGTTCCTCTTGGGATGCCTTTGCATAATCCTCCGCCGACCTGTATTTCTTAAAAAGCTCCCTGGTGACCTGGTTTACGCGTTCATCGGTACACTGAGCGGAGAGGATCGTTGCCACAAGAAGTTCCAAGGGATTGGTAAAATCGAGGGAACACTTCGCATCAGGATATAATTTGTCCAGGATTTCTAAGATAGCTTTTACCTTTGTTGGTTTATTCATAGCTATTCACCTTAACTAAACAACCCTCTTCTATAAAACCAAGGGGCCTTATAACGGTTGATTCCAGTCAGCTCTTGGAGCCGGACAGATCCGGTCGTCGTATCACCCCGTGATCTTGCCAGGGCAGCTTTGATCCGGCATCCTAGAATTGCAAGCCCTACAATCAATGGATACCCTCTTCTGCGAGGATAACAAGTCGTTTTGCGTTCATCCAAAATTTCTCTTCGCCTGAAAGCCGGGATTGAAACCATCCTAGAAAAAGCCACCAACGGTGAAAAACCCCAGGCTGCTCTACCCATAGCCCGGGCTTACCACAATCCCTTAAATCCCGGTTTTAACCGTGGATAAGGGTTAGTTGCATATCACCGAACCGGTTCATCGGTTTCTCTTATACCTTCACAAGTCCCCCACAGAAGCACAGAGCTTTGTGGTGACATGAAATCTTTAAATTGTTGATATCATACCTCGAGATATGCTTGACCACAAGTGGTTAAATTTTTTCATTCACTCTATTCACTTTTTGAAGAAACTTTGTTAAATACCACGTGACTTTAACTAGGAGACACGAAGAAAGGCTTTACTTTATTAGCATATATGAGTTATGCTTTTTGAAATCTGGGTAAAGAAATTCAAATAACCGGATAAAAGGAGACATGTTCGTATGAAACTCGAAATCAGGTGCCCATTCTGCGAGAGCAATCATCCGATACCGCTCGATTTCGATCTTGTTTATCACTGTGAGTGTGGAGCGTGTTACAAGGTTTGTTCCGGAAACAACATTGAAAATAGCATGGTGCATATTGCCTCTGAAATATGGAGCGACGATGAGCTGGCTTTCTTGATGGCCACGGAATCACAGTTTTGCGACGTCGTGATAGAAAGAGACTTCGATAGGTTAATCAACCTGAAGCAGGAATTGGATGACGATTTCCTGCCGAGATTCTGCAAATATGATGAACATGGGGATTTGAATCTGGTGTGGATTAAGAGAGAAAACTAGAGAAAGTTAGATGCCTTACAATGTAGCGCTAGTCTCCATGCCTTGGCCCCTGGCGAATCGAGCATCGATTCAGCTGGGGGCATTGAAGAGTTTCTTAAGACACAATTTACACGATATCCGAGTATTAAACATTCACGTATTCCTCGATGTGGCTCACCATTTGGGCTTGTTCACCTATAATGCCATAGCGGAAAATACATGGATAGCAGAACTTGTTTACTCTTACATTTCAAACCCCGAACTACGATCACAAATCACTCCCTTGTTTAAAAAAACAACACGCAAGAATCCAGTTCTCAAGGCAAAAAAAATAGAAGAGATTGCACAGTCCATTCAATCGCTCCACGAAAGATCAACCATATGGAAAGTACTAGAAAAGGCCGACCTGGTGGGTGTTTCAATATGCTTAGCCCAGCTTTCTTCCTCGCTTTATTTTATCAGGGAATTGAAGAAACGGTTTCCCGATAAAAAAGTTGTGGTGGGGGGATCAGCAGTAGCCGGTGCCCTCGGTCGATCACTTATTGAAAACATTCCGGAGATAGATTTTATAGTCAACGGAGAGGGAGAATTACCACTTTCGAACCTGATAAAGAAACTAAGGAATTCCGGGGAAGATACCAGTAATCCCATAAGCGGCTTGATATTGAGAGACCATTTAGGTAGGGGAGTCACATCCGAGTGTAACCAACTGGAATCCTTAGAACATTTACCTCCACCAGATTACGACGATTACTTTTTTCAGCTTTCCAGGCTGCCAGGGTTTCATAACCTTATACCCGGGTTTCCCGTTGAAGCTTCAAGGGGCTGTTGGTGGCATAATGCAACCCCGGATGCACCACAGAAAGCCTGCCAGTTTTGCAATCTGAACCTTCAGTGGAAAGGTTACAGGTATAAAACCGCTCAAAAAGTGGCAGATGAAATCGAATACCTTGCACGTAAGTATGGAACCACGCGTTTCTTTTTCGTAGATAATAATCTTCCGCGGTGGGAAACTGACAAATTGTTCCGGAAGCTCGAAAAACAAAAAAGGTCATATGATATTTTCCTGGAAACACGGGCATCGGTAAAAAGGCAGACACTTCTCCAAATGCGCCGGGCTGGGGTAACTGACGTTCAGATAGGGATTGAAGGACTTAGCACAAGCTACCTGAATAGGATCCACAAAGGTACGACTGCAATTCAAAACATTGAAATAATGAAAAACTGCGAAGAACTCGGAATAAACAATATTTCGAACCTACTAGTCGGTTTTCCCGGAAGTCGCGAACCTGAAGTGGAAGAAACTCTCAGGGCACTTGAATACGTTTTTATTTACAGACCGTTAAGAATAGTTAAGTTCTGGCTAGGTTTCAATAGCCCGATATATTACAGGGCCAAGGAACTGGGCATCAAAAATATAAGAAATCACCCCAACTATCGTTGCGTACTACCGGAGGATTTATACAACAAGCTTGAGCTTATTCAAAAAGATTATCACCTCGACAAGAAAAAACAGGAACGGATATGGCGCCCTGTCATCAAAAAGGTAAAGGAATGGAAAAAGTTCTACGAAAACACAAAAAGGCGCTATCCGAATCTGCCAATTCTAAAATTCAGAGATGCCCGGGATTTTCTCATCATTTCACGGGTGTCTTACGATTCACCGGAGTCCGAGTCTTTAAGGTTGAGGGGCACATCTAGAGATATCTACATGTTCTGTGAAACAACGAGAAGCCTCGGATCCATCTGCAAGCAGTTTCCGTCTATCCCCACGGAGGAGCTTCTTTCTTTTCTCGATACGTTGGTGAAAAAAAGAGTGATGTTCAGGGAGGGAGATCGTTACTTAAGCCTTGCAGTCAATATCGATATAAGGCGTTTTTGTTCTTGAAAATATTTGTTTGGGATTAAGAGCCCCCCAGGCAAGTTACAAGGGGGGCTTTTACTTTCAATTTACTACTTTTGCATCACCCACTTTCCGTTCACGATTTTCACGATAATCATGGAATCGGTTCCGAGACCGTTGTGGTCTTCAGGAGTTATGTTATATACTCCACTTACACCCACATATCCCCTGGTGTTCTCAATTGCGTCCCTCAATTTGTCTGGGTTAGTACCTGCCTTTCGCATGGCGTTGGCCACAATATAAATGGCATCCCAAGCGTACCCCGAATGCGTATTTATTGGAAAGTCTTTATCGTAGTGATAGACATCTTTGTAGAGATGAATAAATTTTTTGATAACGGCCTTCTGTGGATCAGAATCAGGTAGCTGGTCGGCGGCCATCAATTTGGTGGAAGGCATAATATTTCCCTCTGCGGCTGAACCTGCCAGTTCAAGATACTTCGGACCCGGCAAGCCATGGCACTGAACCAGGGGTATTTTCATTCCCAATTGCTTGACATTTTTTGCCACCAGCGCACCTGCGGGCCCGATGGTCCAGCAGATAAGTGCCTGAGCAGGCGTTGCCTTTATTTTGACAAGCTGGGTGGTCATGTCTGTATCCTTCGGGTGGAAGGATTCCTTGGCAACAATTTCAAGACCGTAGTCTCCGGCAAATTTCTGAAGCCAACGCAAACCGTCTTTGCCGAACCCATCAGAAGCTGTAATAAGGGCTATTTTCTTGATATTATTTTTTTTCAAGTACTCATATATTTTCTTTACAGCTATCGAGCTTCTCTGGGGTGATTTAAAAGTCCATTTATACGGACCAAACTTACCTCCAGCAATAACCGGGTCTCCCCCTACGGTCATAACCGTGGGGATATGATGCGATTCGATGTAAGACTTAACCGCCATTCCGGTACCGGTTCTGGTTGGCCCAATAAGAGCCACCACCTTTTCGTTTTCCACCAGCCGCTTGGCCACCATGAGCGCTTTCGTGGGATCTCCCTCGGTATCACCGGTTATGAGCTTCAGAGGTCTACCGTTTATCCCGCCTTCCTTATTAATCTGGTCAACAACCATCTGGGCTACGAGCTTTGTGGGAGTTCCAATGAAGGCGGCAGGCCCTGAAAGCGCAAAAAAGGCACCTATTTTTATAGGTTCCGCTTTTTTACCTGCTCTTGCTGTAGGTACCAAGGCACACACTGCCACAACAATTGCCAAGATCGTTAAAGTTCTGAGTATCTTCCCCATTTTTCCCTCCTCTTTAAGATTTTAAAAATATTCCCCATTCTGATCACGTGCTCATTGCTAGCAGGGCGATTCCCAAATATTGCGTAAAATAAAAAACTAACCAGCGTTGCTGGACCACAAGTGGGTGCGGGATCCTCGCAATGACAAAGTGTTGCAACTGTTTTTTGGAATCGATCCACTAGCCTACCCTTCTTCAGAAAACAGGTCTGTTCTGTGGTCAAACACGCGTTTACTTTTTCGAGCGGTACGAGGCAATGTCCCGTAATCCACGATCTCAACTTCACCTCTAACAAGAATTTGCTTCCGAATTTCTCTTGATATCATCTGCGCTATTTCACCGTCTCTTGCCACTGACAAGCCAGATGCCCTCTCAACTTTTATTATCATCCTGTCTCGGCCGTCCTCCGTGTGGTAAAGATGAACCTGGTATTCGCTCCCGATCTCTTCAAATCCGCTAAGCACGTGATCAATCTGGCTCGGGTAAATATTGACCGCCCGGAATATAAACATGTCGTCTGACCTCCCCATTATCCTGTCATGCTTGGGCAAAATATTTCCGCAGGGGCAAGGTTCAGGGATCAACCTGGTGAGGTCTCGAGTTCGATACCTAATAAGAGGAGAACCTTCCTTTTTAAGCGTTGTCACCACCATTTCCCCTACCTCGCCATCAGGTACGGGCTCCAGTGTCTCGGGATCGAGGATTTCGAGGATGTAGAAATCAGCCCAGTAGTGAATGCCTTGGTGAAGTGAACAATCAAGACCGGTACCCGGACCATAAAGCTCTGTTAGTCCGGGTATGTCAAAAACATGCTCTGCTCCCGTACTTTCCTTTATCCGCCGCCGCATTCTCTCGCTATGGCGCTCAGCACCCAGGATTACTTTCTTCAGGCTGATTTTATCCTTTATCCCCCTCCTTTCGATTTCTTCGGCCATCAGCAAAGCCATGGAAGCCGTTGAGCAAAACACGGTACTCTGCAAATCGATAAGCATCTGCAAATGAATCTCGGTATTGCCAGGCCCTACCGGTACCGCCATTGCCCCGAACCTCTCGCATCCAAGCTGAAACCCAACACCCGCCGTCCATAAACCATATCCTACGGCAATCTGCACTCTGTCTTCCTTGTTCAATTCAGCCATCTCGAAACAGCGGGCGAACATGTTAGCCCAGTCGTCAATGTCTTTGGCCGTGTAACACAGGATTTTCCTCTTCCCTGTAGTTCCGGAAGAAGCATGAATCCTTACGATTTGATCGAATGGAACAGACCTGAGGGGAAAGGGATACCCTTCCTGGAGGTCTGATGCCGTGGTAAATGGAAGGTACTTGATATCTGCAAGACTTTTTATTTTATCGGGTTTAACCTTGGCATCATTAAACCTCTTTCTGTAAAAGGCTGAATTTTGATACGCGTGATTTACTGTCCACTTGAGACCTTCTAGCTGAAAAGCCTTCAATTCGTCCAAAGATTCAAACCGGGGCATGAAACTTTTTCCCATCATCCCAACCTCAAGATATCTTTTTACATGACAAACGAAAAAACCGGTAGAAAATTTTCTACCGGTCTCTTGAACAAGTTCTCTGTTATCTAAGCTTCGTTTTCTTTACTCGATTGAAGGAAGGGGTTCTGATTCTTAAGTTCCTCCTTCAAAAGTTCTCCAAGATTGGAAGTTGCCGCTTTCGGTTTATTAACGTAATCGTAGTAGTTCTCTTTTTCTTCTTCCACCTCAAGCTGTTTAAGCGACAGCCCGATTCGCCGATCCTTCTTGTCAATGTTAACTACCTTCGTGTTTATAATGTCGCCAACATTGAACATTCCGACAGGTGTTTTAACCTTTTCCTTGCTTATTTCGGAAATATGAACCAAGCCCTCGATACCTTCTTCGAGTTCCACGAAGATGCCAAAGTCAGTCACGTTTGTCACCGTTCCACTCACCACACTACCTATAGGGTACTTGTTCGGTATTTCCTCCCATGGATCAGGTTCAAGTTGCTTGATGCCCAGGGAAAATCGCTCATTTTCTTTATCAATGTTGAGCACTTTCGCCTGTACCTCCTGGCCTTTCTTGAACATCTCGGAAGGGTGTTTAATTCTTTTTGTCCAGGAGATATCTGAAATGTGCACAAGGCCATCAATTCCTTCATCTATTCCAATAAAAAGGCCAAAATCAGTAATGTTTTTGATTTTACCGGCAATGGTGGTGCCTACGGGGTATTTTTCAGCAACAACATCCCACGGGTTGGGTTCGATCTGCTTCATGCCAAGAGAAATTCGCCTGTTTTCAGCGTCTATGTTGAGTACCACCGCCTCAACTTCATCCCCCACGTTCACGATCTTCGAGGGATGCCTGATCTTCCTCGTCCATGACATTTCCGACACATGGATCAAGCCTTCGATACCCTTTTCAATTTCCACAAATGCGCCATAGTCCGTTATGCTTACAACTTTCCCCTTCACCCGCGTTCCAACGGGGTATTTTTCCTCGGCGGTAGTCCACGGATCTGGAACTAGCTGCTTGTGTCCCAGGGAAACCCTTTCCTTCTCCCTGTCAAAATTCAGCACTACTACTTTTATTTTATCCCCTATTGAAAACATCTCCGAGGGATGATTAACGCGCCCCCAGCTCATGTCCGTTATGTGTAACAATCCGTCGATGCCACCTAGGTCAATAAAGACCCCGTAGTCAGTGATGTTTTTAACCGTGCCTTCCACAACCTGGTTTTCTTCGAGCTTGGCAAGAGTTTCCTGCCTCAGCTTTTCTCTTTCTTCCTCAAGGATTACACGCCGGGACAGAACCACGTTTCGGCGCTTCTTGTTGTATTTGAGTATCTTAAAATCAAAGGTCTTACCCACCAGCTCATCCAGGTTCCTAATTGGCCTTAAATCTACCTGGGAGCCAGGCAAAAAGGCCTGGATGCCAATGTCTACCGAGAGGCCCCCCTTTACTTTTGATACAATTGTTCCCCTGATGGTACCGTTTTCGTTGTAAATCCTGCTTATATCGTCCCAAACCTTTATCTTGGCCGCCTTCTCTTTGCTTAGGATGATAGTTCCATCTTCATCTTCGTGATGTTCAAGAAGCACTTCTATCTCATCACCAACTTCGGCCTGAACGACACCGTTTTCGTCCATGAATTCCTTGATCGGGATAGCACCCTCTGACTTGTAACCGATGTCGACCATTATATAATCGTCGGTAACCTGGATAATGGTTCCGCGAATCAATTCGCCTTCGGTTATCGGTTTAAAAGTTTTTTCATAGAGCTCCTCAAACGACTCTTCAAGC
>JALSTM010000131.1 GCA_026983715.1 Desulfobacterales bacterium | reverse complement strand
GGCCGCAATATTTTCCTTCTTCACGCCTTAAGCGAAGCGGGCGGTTCATTTATGACGGACACTGGTAGTATACGAATTATGACACGATAAAACGCTACATGTTTATAGGGAAGTATTCTAATTCGGAAGAAAAAAATCTTTGGGGTAGTTTTCCAAGTCGTCAGATAAATAGCTCAATTAGATGGGATCCCACACACGGATTTGATGCTAAAAAAAACGCCTGGCTGGTATTTTATCGTCAACCAGGCGCTATTCAAAAACTACTATCAAAGATTTGGCGTCCCCAACCGGATTTGAACCGGTGTTGCCGGCGTGAAAGGCCGGTGTCCTGGACCTGGCTAGACGATGGGGACGCTATTTTCATGGGCCGTGCTGGATTCGAACCAGCGACTCTCTGCTTAAAAGGCAGATACTCTACCAGCTGAGTTAACGGCCCTTTAAAAACAATCGAGCTTGGTTTTTTAACACATGACTAAAGCCTCGTCAATAATTTTAATCATTATTTTTTAACTATCAATAATCTTTTTCCCCAAGAGCGTGGTAACAGAGCTCAGAAATAAAAACGGGCCTTACGTTTCGTTCCCTGCAGAGCTTCCTCAGGTTCAAAAAACACATTGGACAAAGAAATATCATCGCTTCAGCTCCATGTTCGACCGCGTCTTCCACGTTTTTCAATTTTATTTCCAGTGCCCTCGCCCTGTCCCTTGCCATGAGGGGAGCTCCACAGCAAAGCCCATTTTCACCGTCATATTTTCTATGCACCCTGGTAACACCCAGCAGATCAAAAATTTCTTCAAGGAAACGATCTTTTTCTGGGCAATATCTTGAAGCACAGGGAGCCTGGTAAGCTACTTTTATTCGAACAGGTTTGATCTCGTCTTTTCTCATTTTCAACTGATTGGCAATGTATTCAAACAGGTGAGTTACCTTGAAAGGAACATCAATGCCGTACTCTTTCGTTTTTACCTTCAACGCCGCATAACAGTCATCGTGAAAACAGATGATCTCATCTTTTTCCAGGGCAGTAAGGTTTTTGACAAATCTGGCCATGTTTTCCTTTACCAGGCCAGGACGCCCGAGATGAACGTATCCCAGAGTGCAGAAATAATCTGCTCCTTCCACCATGGTAAGTCCATTAAAGAAGCTACCTTCTAACTGCTCTCTTACCATGCTGCCAACAATACACAAGTTCATAGCAGGCTTGTCCGCATCCCCTTCAAATACCATCGTGGGAAGGTTGTGTAGCTGGGCAAACTTTTCGAAGGATTCTTCGGGAATACCAAGGGCTCCTGTTTCTTCCTGGCGTTCATTTATCAGGTCGAACGGATTTGCCCCTTTTGGGCAAACCTGGTTACAGGCAACACAGGTAACACAACTTTCCACCACCGGCGGACATCCGCCGTTTACAAGCTCTTCCATTTCTCTTTTGGCTCGCTCCAGGTCGTAATTCAAATACTGACAGCTAGAGAGACATTCTCCGCACAGGTCACACTTCTCAGCATAAAACATCTATCTTCCTCCCAAAACAACTCCAGGCACAAGTTTTTTCCCCTTTCCCCTTGCAAACTCAGCAAATGTCATGCGTCTTTGGCCGGCAAGTTGAACTTCTCTTATCCTTACACCACACCTATCTCCTGTGGTTACCAATAATCCGTGAGGAGCAGATTCCGCTACTTCCCCTGGTTTCCCCGAAAGACTAATATTTTCAACCCTCGGGCTGTATAATTTGAGCAAGGTATTATCCCAGTACGTGTAAGCCCCCGGGATCGGATCCACGGCTCTAATCAGGTTGCAAATTTCTCGTGATGTCCTTTCCCAGTCTATTTCACACTCTTCCTTCCTGATGGGCGGTGCAAACGTGGCCCTGTCGTGGTCCTGGGGAACCGGTTTCAGTTCTCCGCGATAGTACTTTTCCAGTGTATCCACAAGTAGTTCTGCACCCAGCTTCGCTAGTTCATCGTGCAAAACCCCTAAGTTGTGATATGGTTCAATTTTTATTTTCTTTTGGTTCAGAATTGGCCCCGAGTCCATCCCTTCGTCCAGCAACATGATGGTGACCCCGGTTTCGTTCTCACCTGCCATAATTGCTCTCTGTATTGGCGCAGCTCCCCGGTACTTCGGTAAAAGAGAAGGATGGACGTTTATTGCCCCCATAGGAGTTAGTTCGATGAGTTCCTTCGGAATAATCTCACCATAAGCAACAACAACAAGGCAATCTGCTTTTAAGTTCCCCAGTTTTTCCAAGACCTCCGCTTCTTTAAGGCTTTCTGGCTGGTAACACTCAAGCCCAAACTCCAGGGCAAGTTCTTTGACAGGAGGTGCACTTAACCTTTGCCCCCTTCCCTTCTTCCGGTCAGGCTTGGTTACAACGATTTTTACAGGAACTCCTCCTTTAACCAGAGCGCGGAGGGAAGGAATAGCAAATTCGGGAGTTCCGAAAAATATGATCCCTGGAAGTTCTTGCTTCAAATTATCCCTTCTTTTTCTTCTTTTTCCATTTGCGCTTGAATATTTCCCGCTTTATGGGGTTGAGCCTATCTATGAAAAGCTTTCCATCAAGGTGATCTATCTCGTGCTGAAGCACAACGGCAAGGAGTCCCTTGGCATCAATTTCTATCTCCTTGCCGTCCAGATCAAGTGCGCGCACCCTGACTTCTTCGGCCCTTTTTACTTCGGAGAAAAATTCAGGGACACTTAAACATCCTTCCTCAACTGCTATGTTTCCCTTTTTCTCAACAATCTCCGGGTTTACAAGTGCAATGAGGCCAGTGGATTCTCCTTCTTTCTGAATATCAATCACTACAACCCTTTTAAGTTCTCCAACCTGGTTCGCTGCCAGACCTATTCCCGGTGCATCATACATCGTTTCAGCCATGTCATCTATAAGCTTCCAAATCTCCCTGTTAACACCTTCTACTGGTTTAGCATGGCACCTTAGTACGCTGTCAGGATAGGTCTTAACTTTCAAAATGGCCATCGTGCTGCTTCCTTCTTTTGCTAGCAAAATAAATTCTCTACTCAGATCTCTCGTTAACTAATTTTAAGCAACTCCTAATTAAGATTCAATCCCTATTTTTCTACATCACGTTTATGGGGTCAGCATCAACAATTACTTTAACACCTCGAACAGCCCGTTTTTGTGACAAATTGGACATGAGCGTGTGCGTAAAATTCTGAACCTCGCCGGCGGTTGGGCCTCTTACAAAGAAATGCCACCGGAACTGTCTTTTCATATAGTGCAGGGGAGCCGCGGCAGGACCTAGAATGCTAACTCTTGAGAATTGTGAGGATTCTTTTAATAGTTTAGCGCCCCTCGATGCTATTTTCGTTACAGTTTCCTTCACTCTCTCTTCTTTTGAACCCGTGACAAGAATCCTTATTAGTCTAGTAAACGGAGGATAATTTAGCTGTTCCCGTAACTTGAGCTCCTCTGCGGCAAAACTCTTAAAGTCATGATTTTTGGCGTGATGAAAAACGTAATGGTGAGGATTATAGGTCTGGATAAGCACTTTCCCAGGGGAATCTCCCCTGCCGGCTCTACCGGCAACCTGGGTAATGAGCTGGAAGGTTATTTCACTTGCCCTGAAGTCAGGGAGTTGAAGTGTTGTATCTGCAGAGACAACACCTACAAGGGTAATACCAGGAAAGTCATGTCCCTTAGCTAGCATCTGTGTTCCTATCAGCGAGTCGACCTTTCTGCTTCTAACTGCCTTAAATATTTGGCGGTAAAGTCTTCTGGTTCGAACGGAATCACTATCAAGGCGCCTTGTCGTGGTACGAGGGAAAAGTTTCTTGAACTCGGCTTCTACTCTTTCAGTGCCGAAACCATACATCTTAATAGTGGGATTCCCGCATTTCAGGCACTTGGTGACCACTGGCCGCACAAAGCCGCAGTAATGGCACCTAAGTTCACTGGTTTTCTTATGATACGTGAGACTAATCGCACATCTTTCACATTTTATAACTTCTCCGCAAACGACGCAGATAAGAAAACTGGCAAAACCACGCCTATTTAAAAAAAGGAGTACCTGCCCTCTTTTATTAATTGTACGATTAACTTCGTCTAGAAGTTGCCTTGAAAAAATGGTTGTTTTCCTCCCCTCGCGGCGCATATCAACAATTTCCACCAGAGGCAACTCACGCTTATGGATTCGTTCCGGCAATTCCAGAAGATGGTACTTTTCGGTGAGAGCATTATGGTAAGATTCCAGGCTTGGTGTTGCTGAACCGAGAACTACGGGAATGTTTTCCAGCTTCGCTCTCATTATTGCTGTGTCTCTACCATGGTACCTCAAACCGCTGTCTTGCTTAAACGACGAATCCTGTTCTTCGTCAATGATAATCAGTCCAAGCTTGCCGAGAGGCGCAAATACCCCAGACCTTGCTCCAACGACAACTTTGTACTTCCCTTCCAGGATACCCTTCCATTGGTTAAACCTTTCCCTGGGAGAAAGCCTACTGTGGAGAACCGCAACTATCTCTCCAAACCTGCTAAAGAGGATCCTTTCAAGGTGGGTACTAAGAGCGATTTCAGGCACTAGCACCATGGCTTGCAACCCCCGGTTCAGGGTTGCTTTGATAAGGTTAATGTAAACTTCTGTTTTCCCACTTCCTGTCACACCGTGGAGCAGAAACACACCGTACGTTCCATCTGAAATGTATCTTGAAACCCTTCGAATGATCTTTTCTTGTGCAGCCGTAGGGATAAGAACCGTGTCTTTCTCCAAGTCCTTTTCGTCAATTATGTCATAAGAGACTCTTCTTTCTTCAATATAAACAGCGCCCGTTTTTTCAAGCTTCTTGATCCAGTAATAGGAATTCTTTACATTTTTGCCGAGTTCTGAAAGTCTGATACCTTCTGGGGAGTTTTTTATTAAGTTCCATAGCTCCTTGAGTTTCTCAGATTTACTTTTCAAGGGAGGCAGTCGTTTAACCTTTGGAACCACGTATTTAACCGTTTTATCTCCCCTGGTTTCCTTTCTCAGCGACTCTAGGGTGGTCACCAGCCCCTTTCGTCTCAAGCGGGTCAAAATCTTAAAACACTCTGGAATATCAAGGTGCCTTACCAACCGCGTAACAGTGGGATTGTTAAGAGCAAGGATTGCTCGCACCACCTTTTCATCCATGTCAGATAACTTTCCTTCGCTCAGGGCTTCTAAGCCACTTTCGGTGATGGTAAGTTTTATGGAAGTCACCACCCTCAAGCCTGAAGGTAGAACAGTATTTACGGTTTCTCCTATGGGATAAAAATAGTACGAAGAAATCCACCTAATAAAAGGGATCATGCTTTCTGGGAGGATAGGCACTTCATCAATAAGTGCGGTAATAGGTCGAAGCCGCTCGGGACTAATTTCTGCCCCCTCTGGAATATCAGGTGGGGTTGATAATATCAAACCCCCAACAAGATCACGTTTACCTACGGGCACTATGACCCTCTGCCCAGGCTTCACCTTCCCCTGGAGTGACTCCGGTATAAGGTAGTGAAGTGAGCTATTTAGAGGTAAAAAAACGGCTATTTCCGCTACTGGAGCATTCCTTGACAATAATACCTCTCGGTGAAATTATAGGTTCGATAACATTATCCTGAATCCGAGATCGTTCACTTGCGCCGCAAATGCGGTGCAGATGGACGACCCGCAGGGCGGAAAAAGATTGCTTGATAACGTAAAGAATAATCCACCCTACCTCGCCTATAATCAGCATGGTAGACATGTTAGACGGATCCGTCATAAAGTTTCGTCACAGATTCAGGATTTATGTTAGAATACTTCCCTATAAACATGTAACGCTTTAGCGTGTCTTAATCCTGACAGTATCGCAAAAAATCTCCTCTTTTGTCATTGCGATCCCGCACCCACTTCTTGCGAATTGTAGGAGCAATGGCAAATAGTTGTATTTGAAGTAGGTGCGGGATCGCAATGACCGGTTTTAGGACTTTTTACGAAACCATCAATCTTTGTCCTGAGTTTTGGTTGCGGCTTCTCTGCCTTAGGGACTTATTCTTTTCTTTCTAATGTTAGCAGTTAATCCATTCAAGAACAAGCTTTCGCAATTGTGCAAAAATTTGTTGCATGTTAAAATTCTAAACAATCCATAATGAAGTGATAGTACTTCCTGTTTCTCTCTAAGCATCCCTTGCCCTGGTGCAACATTTTTTTGCAGCATTCCGGTTCATTTCAAGCAATCGTAAGAAGCAAAAAACCTTTCAAATCTATGTCAAGAAAGACACAAAGATTCAGAACTTTCAAGCAAAATCTCATTTTGGCGTGTAAATATAAGATGTTATACGAACACTTGCCAAAGGGAGCCAGCGCTTTCGTATCACATGAAATCTAGGGCATGATATTTGCTTGTAATTGTGTGGGATATCACGCATGGCTTACAACAGAGCCTTCCCAAAACTCGAATCGGTTCCAAAAGCCAAAAAAGGAGACTTTTACTATACATGTTCGAGTTTAAACCCTCTTTTTGTAGCAGGTATCCATCTAGGGGCTTGAGCATTTCAACACGATGTAGTATGTTCAATTTTGTTGAAAAGCTTATTGATCAGGTACGGGAGTAGGGCTTCGCCTTGGTTAGTTTCCGGAGTTTTTAAATTAAAGAAATCATTTATAGGGAGGCAAACATGGAGAAAGAAGTATACAGCTTGTGTTTTATGTGCTCGATTCGATGCCCGATCAGGATATTAGTGAAAGAAGGCCTGGTCAAGTGGGTGGAAGGTAATCCTCATGTGCCAGGGATGGAGGGGAGTTTGTGTCCTCGAGGGTCAGCCGGAGTGGCTCTTCTTTATGACGATGAAAGGGTCAAGGGACCCATGATGCGAGTCGGCGAAAGAGGGGCAGGACACTGGAAGAAAGTAAGTTGGGACAAGGCATTGGATTATGTTGCGGAGAAACTTAAAGCTATTATCGACGAATACGGCGGGCAGAGCGTAGTTTTAGGGGAACGTACCAATCTGGCAACTCATGTAAGCAAAACATTCTTGAAAGCAATAGGTTCGCCGAATCACTTTACTCATGATGCCCTATGTAAAGGATCGATGAATACCGCATGTCGATCAATGTTTGGTTATACCGATGGCCAGATGGGAATTGATTACAAGAATACCAAGCACATCGTTCTGTATGGGCGAAATATTTTTGAGGCGGTATCAGTAAAAGAGGTAAACAACCTTATGTATGCACTGGAACATGGTGCAAAATTAACATACATTGACCCAAGGGTCACTGTTACCGCTACAAAGGCTCACCGTTACTGGATGATTCGCCCTGGAACCGACCTAGCCCTTAACTATGCTCTAATCCACGTTATTTTGAAGGAAAGATTGTACGACACGGAATACGTTGACAGGTGGGTTGTAGGATTGCAGGAATTGCAGGATTTTGTAAATCCTTACACCCCTGAATGGGCCGAAAAAGAAACCGGAATTCCTGCAAACGAGATTGTAGAGCTTGCCAGAGAAATGAGCATGGACAAGCCTTCCGTAATTTTCCATTACGGTTACCGGTGTGCAAGCCATGCCAACGAAATTTATGTCCGCAGATCAATTTTGATCTTAAACTCGCTGATGGGAAGTGTTGAATCTAAGGGCGGTCTCTTTTTTAAGAAGGGACCCGGTGAAGTAGGAAGGAAACCTGCAAGGAAGTTAACCGAGCAAAAATTCCCTGAAATTACCGTCCCTCGATTCGATAAAGTTGGCACTCCTGATTTTCCGCTACCAGACCCAAATCATGGCGTTGGCCAGATGTTGCCCCACGCCATTCTGAACGAGGATCCTTATCCAATCAAGGCATTAATCGCATTTCGTTTTGATCCTCTCATGTCAATTCCAGATACGAACTTAATGAAAAAGGCATTGGAGAAACTCGACCTGGTAGTTGCAATAGACATCAACTACAGCGACATAGCCTGGTATTCAGATGTGATTTTACCCGAGTCAACGTACTTTGAAAGAACCGATTGCGTACAGCAGGCAAACGGCTTAAAACCCCAGATGTTCCTCAGGCGCCAGGCGGTACCACCTCGATACGACACCAGGGAAGGGGCCATTATCTTAAAACAGATTGCAGAACGATTGGGGATCGGAGAATACTTTCCATACGAGACCATGGAAGATCTCGTCAAGTGGCAGCTTGAAGGCACCGGTTTCTCCATAGGGAGTTTTGAGAGCAAGGGATTTGTAGCATATACAGACAAGCAAATTCTCTGGGATCGTAAAGACGGGATCAAGTTTAAGACTCCGTCAGGTAAAATCGAGTTTAAATCTTCGTTGCTCGAAGACGCCGGCTTTGAATCGTTCCCTGCTTATGAACCGGTACCGAGTCCTTCGGAAGACCAATTCAGGCTTGTAGTTGGCCGCGTAGCTCTTCATACTCACGTTTCTACTCAAAATAACCCCTATCTTAACGAGCTCTGTCCTGAGAATGTTCTCTGGATTAATGATAAGCGTGCCCAGGAACTCGGGATAAAAGACGGGGATCTTGTCGAGGTTAGTTCAAGGGTCGGATCCGGAAAGATCACGGTCAAGGTAAGTGACCTAATCCATCCTGAAGCAGCCTTTATGCTTCACGGGTTTGGCCATGAAGCTGAACTTGCCAGCAGGTCTTACAGAAAGGGACTTAGTGACGCAGTCCTTCAGGAAAACATTACCGATAAAGTGGGAGGAAGTCCTGCGCTCCATGACACATTTGTAACTGTTAAGAGACCCGTGTAAAAGGATAATTGTTAGGTTAATCTGTGACGCGTATGGTTAGCAAAAACAGTTTTGTTTCAAATATATCCGGAGGAGAGCAATGAGCAAATATTTTATGTTGCAGGATCAACAAAAATGTATTGGGTGTCACTCGTGCGAGATTGTATGCAAGGTCAACAAGGGGCTACCCCCGGGGGCACGCCCATGTCAGGTTATTACCATAGGACCTAAATTTTTTAATGAAAGACCAAGAGCGTCTTTTATATTTATGCCCTGTTTTCACTGTGAAAATCCGTGGTGCGTAGCTGCATGTCCCACTGGAGCAATGCAAAGAAGGTCAAAAGACGGCATTGTTTTCGTAGACCATGATCTTTGTGTTGGTTGTAAAACATGTATTGCTGCATGTCCGTGGGGTGCTCCCCAGTGGAACCCTGACATGGGGAAAGTTGTCAAGTGTGACTATTGTATGGACCGCATCGACCAGGGATTGAAACCGGCATGCGTGACGATATGTACAACCCACTGCTTGACATTCAACGTTACAGAGAAGATACCAGCAGTGAAACGCGTCCGTTATGCAACTGCCATGGCATCAACCAAGGGCGCAGCGATATTGGAATAAAAACGACTCATCACTGCGGAACCAATTTAGGTGGTATTTGCTCCCATGACAATATTTAGACATGGTCAGTGCTTGCATCAAGCACTGACCATCTAACGCAACAGTATATACGCCTTCAAATATATCAGGAGTGGGCGATGCTAGACGTAGAAACCATTGATTCAATTCTTGCTAAATTTCCGCAACCCAAGGGCAATCTTATTGCAATTCTCCACGAGGTTCAAAACCACTACCGTTATCTTCCAGAAGAAGAACTTCGCTATATTTCCAAGAGAACGGGGGTGCCGATTACCCAGATTTACAGTATTGTAAATTTCTACAATCGGTTCAGTCTCAAGCCAAAAGGCAAGCACGTTATCTGTGTTTGTCTGGGCACAGCATGTCACGTGAAAGGTGCGGAAAAAGTCATTAACGAAGTCAAGATGAAGTTAAACATCGACGTGGGTGAAACCACCGATGACATGAAATATACTTTGGAAGAGGTTAGATGCATTGGAGCGTGCAGTCTTGCTCCAGCCGTGGTTGTAGATGACACAACATACGGAAAAGTAACACCAAAAGAAATGGCGTCAATCTTGGCAAAGTACAAATAGAATCATCTTTTTATGTAAGAGGTCGAACCTTGTAACTTACCTATTAACAATCCAACTCTAAGGTTTTGAGATATGGGTTCAACAAATGATAAAGAAATAGTGATAAGTGTTTGCACGGGAACTGGAGGAATTGCCGCTGGAGCTTTCAAGGTAATTGATGCATTTGAGGAAGCCCTTGAAGAACACGGTCTTAAGGCCAAATTCAAATCCAGGACCCACAAAGTAGGGTGTAGAGGTTTCTGCGCAAAAGACGTTCTTGTGGACGTTGCAGTGGGTGAGGATGTGGTGACATACGAATTTGTCACCCCTGAAAAGGCAAAGGCCATTGTTGAAAAACACCTGGTCGGTGGAGAACCCGTTAAGAAATGGCTAGTAAAAGATGATTACCATGCCTTCCATACCAAGCAACAGCGGGTAGTGTTGCATAATTGCGGACGTATTGATCCTGAATCCATTGATGAATACATAGCTACGGGTGGATACAAGGCGGCCAGGAAAGCGATTTTTGAGATGGAACCCGAAGAAATCATTCAAGAAATCAAGAATTCGGGGTTGAGGGGGCGCGGCGGAGGAGGCTTTCCAACCGGTATCAAGTGGGAAAGTTGTCGACGTGCCGCCGGTACAATTAAGTATGTACTTTGTAATGCGGATGAAGGAGACCCCGGGGCATTTATGGATCGATCTATCATCGAAGGGAATCCTCATGCTGTAATTGAAGGTATGATCATTGGCGCCTATGCGATAGGTTCCCATGAAGGGTTCGTCTACATCCGAGCAGAGTACCCCCTGGCGGTTGACCGTTTACGCCTTGCCTTGGACCAGGCCCGTGAGCGCAATTTCCTTGGTAAGAATATCTTCGGATCAGATTTTGACTTTGACATCGAAATAAAGCTTGGTGCGGGAGCCTTTGTGTGCGGAGAATCAACGGCTCTTATGACCTCCATTGAGGACAAGCCCGGACTTCCACGCCCCAAGTATGTTCATACCACGGATAAAGGTCTCTGGGGAAGGCCCAGTAACTTAAATAACGTGGAAACATGGGCCAATGTGCCTCTTATAATCGACAGAGGGGCAGACTGGTACGCGAGCATCGGAAGCGAACAGAGCAAAGGAACAAAGATATTCTCTCTCGTTGGCAAGATAAAGAACACCGGCCTGGTTGAAGTCCCAATGGGGATCCCTCTGAAGGAAATTATTTTTGACATTGGCGGAGGGATTCCTAAGAAAAAGAAATTCAAGGCAGTTCAGACAGGTGGACCATCAGGCGGCTGCATCCCAGCAAGCTTACTTGATCTGCCCGTTGACTTTGAAAATCTCTCGAAGGCCGGATCGATCATGGGTTCCGGAGGCATGATAGTCATGGATGAGGACACCTGCATGGTGGACGTAGCCAAATACTTCGTGCAATTTTGCGTTGATGAAGGATGTGGCCAGTGTACCCCGTGCCGTGAAGGCCTTTATCACATGGTAAAATTACTCACGGATATAACTGAGGGCCGTGGGACCGAAGAGCACATAAAACTTCTAGAAGAACTCTCCGAGGTTATTATTGACACTTCTCTTTGCGGCCTTGGTAAAACTGCTCCCAATCCGGTTCTTTCCACCCTGCGATATTTTAGAGACGAGTATGAAGCTCACATATTCGACAAGAAGTGTCCGGCGGGTGTTTGCCGTGAGCTGACAACATTTGTTATAGATGAGAAGAAGTGTACCGGTTGTACAATGTGCGCAAGAAATTGTCCTGTCGGGGCAATAACAGGGGAAAAGAAAGAACCCCATCTTATAGACCAGAGCAAGTGTATCAAGTGTAGAATGTGTTATGAACACTGTAAATTCGGTGCTGTACTAAAAATGTAGGAGATTTCTGATGGCTTCAACGGTCAATATAATAATAAACGGTAGGGAAATTCAAGCCCCCGAGGGTATGACCATACTGGAAGTAGCGAAAAAGGAAGGAATTTTTATACCATCCCTTTGCTACCTGGACGCTCTTGAGCCCGAGGGTACTTGCAGGCTTTGTATTGTAGAGGTCAGTGGATCGCTTCGACATTCAATACGAGTATCGTGCATACAGGAAGTCAAGGAGGGGCTGATAGTAGAAACCGATACCGAAAGAATAAAAAGAAACCGAAGAGTCTTGATGGAACTTCTCCTTGCTCGCACGCCTTATAGCAAGGAACTTCTCGACCTCGCAAGAAAAATTGGAGTCGTTACGAGCAGGTTCCAGTCTGAAGAATTTGATGATTGCGTAAGGTGCGGAAGGTGTGTGCGAGTTTGTAGAGATCAGATAGGTGCTTATGCTCTTTGCTGGGTGAATCGCGGCTATCAGCGAACCGTCACCACCGATTTCGACAGGATCTCCGAGTACTGCATCGGTTGTGGATCATGTGTGCAGGTTTGCCCTACAGGCGCACTGAAAATGGAAGACCGGGGAAATGAACGAATCATATACAAGTGGGGACAAATCCTTGCACGGTTGAAACTTGAAAAATGCGAAAAATGTGGAAAACCGTTTGCTCCCAAGAAATACCTGGAACACATGGCTAAAAAGGCATACAAACCTCGCGGCCTGCAACTGGTTGAGATCATTTGCCCTGATTGCGCAAGGAAAGTTGAACGTCCCGTACCTGCACCCGAATTTCCGGTTGGTAAAATGCCCTTCGGTTTTTAGCACCGGTTTGTAGGTGTAAGCTGGCGTTTTTAGCCAAACACTTATGAATACAAAAGCCATTTCCGTACCCTCGTATTTGAGGGGTGGGAGGTCAGAATGTCGGAACTCGTAAAAATTAAGATAAATGCCCAGGAATATGAAGTAGAAGAAGGGAAAAGATTGATCCCGGTACTGGAAAAACTGGGAATCAAGATTCCTCACATATGTTTTCATCATGCGCTTACTCCTGCCGTTTCGTGCAAGTTGTGCGTTGTAGAAGTCAGGGAGGACGATAAACCCCCAAGGATAAGGTATGCGTGTGCCTTGAAGGTCAAAAAGGGCATGGACATCGTTACCGAGAGCGCCATGATTTACAAGCTCAGGACCGAGGCTATAGGTAATCTCCTCAAAATGGCACCACAGGCAGAAATCATTCATCGTGTTGCCCAAGAATTCAGCCTTGCTACCGGCATAATGCCTGATGGCTGTATTCGATGTCGCCTGTGCATCAGAGTTTGCAAAAACATCATAGGGGCAAAAGCCCTGAAAATGGAAAAAAGAAAAGATATAAGCTACGTTGTGCCTTCTGAGACAGGGGAATGTATCGGATGCGCAACCTGTGTCAGCATCTGTCCAACCGGAGCCATCCAGTGCATTGACAAGGAAGATATAAGAACTATAAAGATAAGGGATGAAATAATAGGGAGACACTCGCTAGAAAGATGCGAAATCTGCGGGCGCAGGTTTGCTACAACAAAATTCCTCAAGCGAGTTGAGGAGATTGAAGGAGAGAAACACCCGGATAAAAAAGAGCACCACGTGCTTTGCCCAACTTGTGCAAAGCTTTACGCCAGGAAAGATCTGCGACCGCTGGCTCCTCATCTGGCAAAAACTTACGCCGGGAAGCCGATTGATTAAAGTGACCTCTGAAGAATTACTTAAATAGTCATGGGTCATTTGCACGCAATGTCGTTCTCCCTGATCCGGTCAGGGGTAGACTTTGATCAGACATCCGAATAAAGGCTGATTGATTCTGTACCTACGCTTCGTTCCGATCGGGATGACAGATGTTTTAGTCCTTTTTGTACCGCTTCCTTTAACCGATTGTTAGCCATA
>JALSTM010000130.1 GCA_026983715.1 Desulfobacterales bacterium | reverse complement strand
TTACATGATTCTGCTAGCAAGAATAGAAATGAATGAGGAACTTTGCTCTAGAAAACTATGAGAAACCTAAAACTGGCAGAGCAGTAATAAGTAGATAAGATGTGGCGCTTTCTTCAAAAAACGAACAAGCTCTGGATCCGCAAGGTTCATTGTTGCGATAGTGGTCAGCTCTCTGACTAGGAATGAATCGATCCGCTGCTTGATGAAACGATTTCTCCGACGAATGCTGAGATTTTCTGAGTTGATAACTTGAAGTTGTAATCAAAAGAGATACTTGCTGACTGGTGTTATTTACAAAGTAAAGCTGAAACTATGGCTCTTGGGCGTAATAACAGTAGGCAACGACATTAGTTTGCGCGACTCCTGTGCAAAATGATTGTTGTATCTATGAGCAAAGAAATTGTAGATTTACCATGGTTCTATTTACCAAATTTACTGCAAATGTCAGTATAAGGCATCGGTTATCCTTACTTAATTAAAACCCTTTAAGAGAAATAGTCATTAAAAACTGAACCATTCAATATCCCTCAAATTCCAAGATATTTGACAGAGTCCGGTGCCCCGATGGAGTTATATATCCCAATGCTCTGGCCCATGACTATCAAATTATTGGAAGCAGCCTATTGGGTCGAAAGATTAAAATTATTGCTTTCTTTCTTCTTTGTATTTTTGTATTTTTAGTGAAAATTATTGGTAGATTGCGGGGGGCTCTTTCTTGCTCGGCGCAATTTCTTCGTGTCAGGGATTGAAACATGGCGAAAAGATCTAAGAAAAAGAGAAAAAGCTCGGTTCGAAGCGTAGAGATAAAGACGCAAACGGAAATTCTTATTGACAGACTCAAAGCCCAGGATCCGAACGGGGAAACGCTCAATCATTTTATGGAATCCCTGAAGGAATCTCTGGGGGCGAACCGGGAATTGGCAACGGCATTTGTGGAGGAATTGGGAGGCTTAAAATTACCCATAGCTGCAAGTGTATTCAGAGAGATACAGAGTCTCTTTGACGATAAGTCATACCGAAAGGCCGTAAGAAGAACCAAGTTCCGGCTTGTCCAGAAAGGGATATTAAAGGAGGACGAAAAGGAGAAGAAAAAATCGACGGAAGTCCGCTACCTTGTCACTGCTGCTGAAAAACCTCTCGCAATTTGCTATTTCTCGGTTTTGCAGCCGGTTGGTGAGGAACTGGTTCTGGCCTATATTCCCGGTGGTGCTGACAGAGATACAATTATTGAATTTGACCTTACTGCGGAGAGAAATCTTGGGCTCCTTGTCTATGACAAAGCTTACTACAAAAGAAGCATGGCCAAAAGATTAGTGGAACATCTAGAAGGATACTATGAAAGGCGTTTCGTTGAGATTCCCATCTCTTATGGCGCCTTTCTGTTTGAAGAAGGAATGTCTGCCGGAGTTATTGAGGGTGAAGATAAAATCAACGAAGCCAGAAGAGATCTTGGGAGGTATCGCAAGGAAGACACAAGGCCTTTGATTTATAATTATGTGCGTGACGAAGAAATAAAGTTACCCCGAGAAGTTATCGATAGAGGCGAAAGACTTATAGGGAAAGAGAATTTCCCTATCAAAGCATTGCCGGCTAATGACAAAATCATCTCCTCCGATAGACTTAGAAGTGTTTTTGAAAGTACTTTGATTGTGAATGTTACCATTCGCAAGGAACAGCTTGAAGATATCATACAAGAAGCTATCCGCGATTATTTATCGGGTGACAATCTTGAACGGTATCTCAGGTGCCTTGAAGAAACGGCTCTTTATCTTTACCTTTGCGGCGAAAAAACAGACAGTACCGACCTTTTGGGTGTTGTGAAACATCTCAGGGAAAAGCCCGAAGAGGTTACCGAGAACACCTTTATCAAAAAGCTATTCTACAGAACCGCTGCGGCTATCCTGAGAGATTTTCTCAGCGATGATGATTTTCAAATTTTCTTTAAAGAAACTTTCGATGAACTCAAGACAGGGGATAAAAGGGAAGAAAAAGAGAGGTTAATTTTAACTCCGGGAGAGTTGTTGGAGGAAGTAGACGAATTTGATGATGACGAGGATGAGGAGGAACTTATTATTGTGCCGAAATAATAATGAGTAACCATCTTCAAAGGGGGATTCCATGTTTACGACCTTGCAAGTTAAGTCATCTCAAAGAAGCCAGATGATAGATGTTACAGGTCAAGTACAAGGTGTCGTTTCTAGCTCTGGCGTCAAGGAAGGAATTTGCTACCTTTACGTCCCGCATACAACTTCTGCCATCACGATAAACGAGGGAGCGGATCCCAATGTTGTCGTGGACATACTCACAACCCTCGACAGATTGGTTCCATGGAGAAACAACTATCGCCACATGGAAGGAAATGCAGCGGCACACATAAAAACGAGCTTGATGGGAAGCTCGGAAAGAATATTCATCAGCAATGGCAAGCTCGTTTTAGGTACCTGGCAGAGAATATTTTTCTGTGAGTTTGATGGCCCGAGAACGAGAAAGTTGCACGTTAAAGTTGCGGAAATATAGTGGCCTGCTGGCCGCGGGCAAGAATTTATTTAAGGAAATTCTAATTAATTCCTGAATTCGTGATTGTTCACCTGGTCCGCAGATGCGGTGCAAGTGAACGACCCCTAGGTCGGTAACTTTTGGCTACTCGCAGGTCGCAACATCAGGTGATGATGAAACGAGCCCACGGATTTATCCATTCCCGCAAGCGTTGGCTAGAATAATAACCGATTTCATGGTTGGTTGTGGCGCAGGGTGTCATGCGGGATATATTCTGCCCCTGTATCTAAATGAATCTCCAAAGAGACTTTCATTTTTCGTTTTGGCTTACCAAAGCGGTCCAGTCATGCTGGATAGTCTCAATTCACAGCATTGTTACGATCTATTATGCAGTTTCTTTCCTTGGTTACCATCCCACGTGACTAAATGTCTATTATAATAAGGGGTTGAAGATGATGAATTCCGAGTTAAACTAAAAGTAGGTCTTTGAGG
>JALSTM010000129.1 GCA_026983715.1 Desulfobacterales bacterium | reverse complement strand
TCGATCCTGGTTGCAGCCTTCTCCTCGCCCAGGGTCTCAAGCATCATTTGACCCGCGGCGATGGCTGCCAGCGGATTGATGATATTTTTCCCAGTATACTTGGGAGCCGAACCACCAATGGGTTCGAACATGGAAACCCCTTCAGGGTTGATATTTCCTCCCGCTGCTATCCCCATGCCACCCTGAATCATGGCACCCAAGTCAGTAATTATATCTCCAAACATGTTATCCGTGACAATGACATCAAACCACTCGGGGTTTTTGACCATCCACATGCAGGTAGCATCCACGTGGGCATAGTCGGTTTTTATGTCAGGGTATTCCTTTGCCACTTCGTAAAAGGTTCTTTCCCAGAGATCAAAAGCGTAGGTGAGGACATTAGTTTTTCCGCAGAGAGTTAACAATTTTTTCTGGTTGCGTTTCCGGCAGTAGTCAAAAGCATACCGTATGCAGCGTTCAACACCTTTCCTGGTGTTAATCGATTCCTGAATTGCAACCTCGTCCGGCGTTCCTTTCCGTAGCACTCCACCGGCTCCTACGTACAATCCTTCGCTGTTTTCCCTCACGACCACGAAATTAATATCTTCTGGCCCCTTGTCTTTAAGAGGTGTATTAACCCCTGGGTAGAGAATGACGGGTCTTAGGTTGATATACTGGTCGAGGCTGAAACGGAGCTTCAGCAGCAAACCTTTTTCCAGAATTCCCGGCTTCACATCAGGATGCCCGATGGCTCCCAGGTAGATGGCATCTACTTTTCTGAGTTCGTCAAGAACACTGTCCGGAAGCACCTCCCCGGTCTTAAGATACCGGTCTCCTCCCAGATCATAATGAATAAAATCAAGTTTAAATCCTTCTTTTTCACCTATCGCTTTGAGTACTTTAAGCCCTTCGCGAACAACTTCCGGACCGGTCCCATCACCAGGAATAACCGCAATCTTGTACGATCTACCCATTTGAGCTTTCTCCCTCAACATTTTTCATAACGACAGAGGTCAGTGGCGCCAAACCGCAAGCCGAAGGCGCAGCGATTAGGCGTCCACTGAACCGACTTGTTCGGCTCTTTTGTTTCTATATTTTTTCATAAGTTTAGCTAATGACTTAAGAGCCTCATTTACAGAAGCCGAATCTGGGAAGTATTCTATTAATTCTGGATCCAACATTACTATATTGGTTCCCTCTTTGTATTTAGAGGCATACTTCCCACGTACACCGCCACTAAAATCATACTCCTCTAACATGTCTGGATCATTCTTCATTACTTTCATATTGTTTTTTCTCCTTCTTAGTGGCCTTTCGGGCACTTATAATTCTAATTTTATCATCGCGATCAGTATGCACCACAACCAATAGTCTATTTTTATTTGACATTCCTAAAATAACATATCTATCTTCATCCTGAGAATGTAGAGGATCATAAATTGTAACTGAAAAAGGATCTCCAAATACTGTTGCCGCCTCTTCAAAAGAGATGCCATGTTTTTTAATATTTCGATGTGCTTTATTTTCATCCCATTCGAAAAGTAACACTATTCAACTACCTTCTGTTTGTTCTTAGCCGAACGTACGGTATTAGTCCTCCGGCTTGAATCAGTTCCTGCATAAACGTGGGTATAGGATGAGCCTTGAACCTTTTACCCTTGGTCAAGTTAACAATTTCTCCGGTATCAAGGTTAACTTCCAGCTCGTCTCCCGTTTCAGTATCGGAAGCCGCTTCGGGAGATTCTAAAATAGGAAGGCCCATGTTAAAAGCGTTCCGGTAGAAGATTCTGGCAAAGCTATGGGCAATTACGCATGAGATACCGGAAGCTTTTATGGCTATGGGAGCGTGTTCTCTCGATGACCCACATCCGAAATTCTTATCGGCAACTATGATATCCCCGGCTTTTACCTTTCCGGGGAAATCCGGGTCTGCGTCCTCCATGCAATGTTTGGCCAGTTCTTCGGGATCCGTAGTTGTCAGGTATCTGGCGGGGATAATTGCATCGGTATCCACATCGGAACCAAATTTCCATACCCTTCCTTTAAGTTTCATAGCTGGTTTCCATCTCCGTTTTTTATAGTTCGTCGGGACTTCCAATCTTCCCAAGTACCGCAGATGCCGCTGCCACGGCGGGGCTAGCAAGGTATACTTCACTTGTTGGGTGCCCCATCCTGCCCTTGAAATTCCTGTTTGTCGTTGCCACTGCTCGTTCATCGGGGGCGAGTATCCCCATGTGTCCCCCCAAACAAGGGCCGCAAGTGGGAGTGCTCACGATGGCTTGAGCGTCGATGAAGGTCTCTATCAATCCCTCTTCAAGTGCCTTCCTGTATATGTTTTGGGTGGCAGGGATTATGATGCAGCGGACGTTTGAGTTTACCTTTCGGCCTTTTAACACTTGAGCAGCTACCCTTAGGTCGCCCAGCCTTCCGTTGGTGCACGAACCTATTACAACCTGGTCGATTTTGACCTCCGGGAGTTCGCTAATCGGTTTTACGTTCTCGGGAAGGTGAGGAAGGGCCACTTGGGGTTCGATATCATTTACATCAAATTCATACACCTTTTCGTATGTCGCATCTGTATCGCTGGTGTACAAGCGATATTCTCGCTTGGCCCTTTCGTCCACATACTTCCTCGTAGTCTCATCGGGAACAAAAATACCATTTTTTGCACCGGCTTCAATAGCCATGTTTGCCATGGTAAACCTGTCGTCCATTGTAAGCGAAGCTACGGTATCTCCGGCAAATTCCATGGCGCAATACCTGGCACCATCAACTCCGATCTGCCCTATGGTATAGAGGATTAGGTCTTTACCACTCACCCAAGGTTTCAACGTCCCCGTATATATGAATTTCAAGCTTTTGGGGACCTTAAACCATATGCGGCCAGTTATCCACGCGGCGGCAAGGTCAGTGCTACCAACACCCGTTGAAAATGCTCCAAGCGCGCCGTATGTGCAGGTGTGGCTATCCGCACCAATCACTACATCACCGGGAAGCACGAGTCCCTGTTCGGGTAAAAGAGCATGCTCTATGCCCATGCGCCCGATTTCAAAGTAGAGCTCAAGCCCATGTTTGTGGGCAAATTCTCGCATAATCTTGCACTGAATGGCAGAATGTATGTCTTTGTTTGGTGCAAAATGATCAGGTATCAAGGCAATCTTGGACGGGTTAAATACCTTTTTTGTGCCCGATTTTTCAAAGGTTTCTATCGATAAAGGTGCCGTTATATCGTTTGCCAGCGCCAGGTCAATCCTACACTCAACTATTTCCCCAGGGACCACTGAGTCTTTTTCTGAGTGTGCAGCGATAATTTTTTCAGTAATAGTCATTCCCATTAGTACACCGTTTTCGCTTTTAAGCTATTTAACCGTAGTTACTTGATCTTCTTCGCTTTCACCCGTATCAACTGTAGTTGGGCTGATTTTTTCTTGCAATTTCTTCTGTAACCCGAAAATGTATCTTGCGGGTCCCGAGAGGGTGTAAAGTAACATCAAAGAAAAAAGCATGACCGAGGGTCTGGCAGCAACGATAGTAAACAGAAAAACCATCATGAGCAGCGATTGAAACGGTTTTCTCCTGAATAGATCAGAGTCCTTGAAGCTGTTGTATTTTATGCTACTGATCATGAGGAAGCTTAAACCAAAAGTTGCCAGAAGCAGTATGTATGATTTAAGTGGCCGAAAAATGTCGAAGTGATAAAAGATCAGCACTGTAGTTGCCACCATGCATGCCGCCCCGGGTATCGGCAGCCCGACAAAGTACTTTTTCTGCACCGAGTCAACCTGCACATTAAATCGAGCCAATCTGAGTGCGCCGCATGCCACGAAGAAGAAAGCGGCTGACCAGCCGAGACGTCCGAAAGGTTGCAGAGTCCAAAGGTACATCAAGATTGCCGGGGTGACACCGAAGGCAACGAGATCTGCAAGGGAATCATATTCCACCCCAAAACGACTACTCGATTTGGTAAGTCGGGCAACCTTTCCGTCCAGTATATCAAACATGCATGACACCAATATAGCTATTGCGGCTACATTGAACTTCCCCTGTACCGCCGCAATTAATCCGAAAAATCCGCTAAACAGGTTTGCCGTTGTGAAGAGGTTGGGTAAAATAAAGATGCCTTTCCTTATTTCATCGTCAGACTTCTTCCTCCGCCTCCTATTTGAATATTTTCGTTTCACGTTAGCCTGCATAACACACTCTCCCCAGCGCGTACCTTATTTCCGCGCTTCACCATAATATTACTGTCAATGGGTACGTAGACATCCAGGCGAGAACCAAAACGAATCATTCCGAATCTTTCGCCCCTAGCCACATAATCGCCTGGCTTTGCCCAGCAGACAATTCTCCTGGCAATAAGTCCCGCCACCTGCACCACTACTAACTGTCTTCTGCCCTCCATGTCAAGTAAAACCGCATTTCTTTCATTTTCAATAGATGATCGTTTCTTGTTAGCGGAAAGGAATCTCCCTGGCCAGTGCTTTACTTCTTTAACCTTTCCAGAGCAAGGAACGCGATTTACATGAACGTTGAATATGGTCATAAAGATGCTAATTTTGATAACCTGGCAGTGTAGGAAAATTTCTTCCTGAACTTTTTCTACGGCAATGATCCTTCCATCAGCCGGGGATACTACCAGGTCGGGTTCCGAGGGGATAATTCTTTCGGGATCTCTGAAAAAATTCACCACCAGAACCGTTGTTGCCAAGAAAACGCACGTCAAGCTTACCCAATGCAAAATGGCAAAAACGACGGTGAAAAAAGTGGCAAGAAATATGTAAGGAATACCCTCTTTAGCAATTGGTATTTTGGATCTGTCTGCAATCGATGGCACATTAACACCCACAAATAAAAAGAGCCGAAGCTTCTAAATTAGGAAAGCAGTTCGGCTCGAGTTGAAGGTGAAACTACTTTTTATCTTTCAACCATGGCATCATGGCTCTTAACTTTTTCCCGACTTCTTCGATAGGATGCTCGGCTTCCATTTTTCTCAGGGCATTAAATACCGGTCTGCCAGCCTTGTTTTCCAGAATCCATTCCCGGGCAAAAACCCCTGTCTGGACATCGCGGAGTATCTTTTTCATCTCTTTTCTGGTTTCATCGGTGATGATCCGTTTTCCCCGGGTAAGGTCACCGTACTCAGCGGTATCGCTAACGGAATATCTCATGTACGAGATACCGCCCTGGTAAAAAAGATCGACAATGAGCTTAAGTTCGTGGAGGCATTCGAAATAGGCAATCTCAGGCTGATAGCCTGCTTCAACAAGTGTTTCAAAGCCGGCTTTTACCAGTTCTGTAACGCCGCCACAAAGAACTACCTGTTCTCCAAAAAGGTCGGTTTCCGTTTCTTCCTTAAAAGTGGTTTCTATAACGCCGGCCCTGGTTGCTCCGATGCCCTTGGCATAGGCGAGAGCCGTGTCGAGGGCTTTCCCGGATGCATTCTGGTGTATTGCCACCAGCGAGGGGACCCCTCTACCCCTTTCATATTCACTTCTCACCAGATGTCCCGGCCCCTTGGGAGCAATCATGACTACGTCGACGTCAGCAGGCGGAACAATCTGGTTATAGTGGATATTAAATCCGTGGGAAAAAACTAGCGTCTTTCCTGAGTCGAGATTCGGTTTTACGTCTTGCTCGTAAATATGGGCCTGGACGTGATCCTGGGTAAGAATCTGAATTACATCGGCCTGCTTCGAAGCTTCCGCCGCTGACACAGGTTTAAACCCGTGCTCCACGGCAAGATCATAGTTTGCGGACCTGGGTCTCTGGGCCACAATTACATCCACTCCGCTGTCGCGCAAGTTTAGAGCTTGAGCATGGCCCTGGCTTCCGTAACCGATAATTGCCACTTTTTTACCTTCGAGAACTTTCAGATCAGCGTCATCATCATAGTAAATTTTCATTTTTCAATCTCCCCGGCTAGTTCTAGTAATAATTTAAGATATGTTGCTTGTTGTTTCTATTTTTTACCCCTTGATATGGCAGCTTTCCCGGTACGAACTACCTCAATAATACCTATCTGCTTAAGCAGGTTCATAATGGCTCCAATCTTGTCCTCATTTCCGGTGACTTCAATTGTATAGGAATGAGGGCTCACGTCTACAACTTTTCCCCTGAAAATATCGCTTATTCTGAGGACTTCAGCCCTTGTTTCTGCATCTGCCTTTACCTTTATAAGGGCCATCTCCCGGTTAACGAAATCAGTACTGGTAAAATCTATTACCTTGATCACGTTGATCAACTTGTTAAGTTGCTTTACTATCTGCTCAACGATTCTTTCGTCTCCAATGGTGACAAGTGTTATCCGGGAAATATTGGGATCAGCGGTTTCAGCAACGGTTAAACTTTCAATGTTGAAACCGCGCCCGCTAAAAAGCCCGGCCACCCTTGATAAAACCCCCGGTTGATTTTCGACAAGAATTCCTAACGTGTGTCTTAGATCTTTATCATTTTTCTTTTTCATAATTACACCAGTAACATCTCTGTTATTGCTTTACCTGCAGGAACCATGGGGTAAACCCCTTCCTCAGGCTCCACTACAAAGTCCATGATTACAGGTTTGTCAGTTTCCAGGGCCTTCTTGATTATCGGTTCAACTTCATCCGGTTTGGTTGCCCTGAAACCCACCGCTCCATAGGCTTCCGCCAGTTTCACAAAATCTGGCGAACCACTTAAGCAGGTGGCACAATAATTACGCTCATAGAAAAGTTCTTGCCATTGACGCACCATTCCCAGGTAGCTGTTATTCAAAATGGCAATCTTTACGGGAAGATTGTTTGTGACTGCAGTAGTCATCTCCTGGATATTCATTTGGATACTCCCGTCACCCGCAACATCGAATACTATTTTATCCGGAAACGCAACCTGGGCTCCGATGGCCGCGGGAAAGCCATAACCCATGGTCCCCAACCCCCCAGAAGTAAGTAATGTTCGCGGTTTTGTGAAATGGTAATATTGGGCTACCCACATCTGGTTTTGTCCAACCTCGGTGGAAATAATTGCCTTCCCCCTGGTTAATTCGTATATCTTTTCCACAACGAACTGTGGCTTAATCACATCGTTTCGTTCTTCGTACGCAAGAGGATAGGTCTTCTTCCACTCGTTTATACGGCTCAGCCACGAATCCCTTTTTTTCGCGATATCACCAAGCTTTTCACTCTTAAAAAATTCGATGAATTTTTTAAGTGCATCTTTGCAATCACCAACGATGGGTATGTGAACCGGAACATTCTTACTAATGCTGGTCGGGTCTACATCGACGTGGATAATTTTTGCCTTGGGAGCAAACTCGCTAAGTTTTCCCGTCACGCGGTCATCGAAACGGGCCCCAATGGCGATTAAGACGTCGCAGTTTGAAACCGCCATGTTTGCCCGAAAAGTCCCGTGCATACCCAGCATACCTAGCCAGAGCGGGTGAAGTTCCTGGGTCCCTTGATCTTTTTCTAGAACCGCCGGAAAACCCCCAAGCCCCATCAATGTGGTAGTCACTGGTATCTGCAACATGGTAGCCAACTCGTGCAACAGCGATGAAGCACTTGAACTGATAACTCCACCACCAGCGTAAATCACCGGTCTCTTGGCACTCAAAATTGCCTTCCCGGCTCGTTCTATCTGCTTGGGGTGAGCCTCAAGGTTCGGCTTATAGCCCCTCAAGTTTAGTTTTTTCGGATACCTGAATTCAGTTTCTCCCTGGATAACATCTTTTGGCAAATCGACTAGTACAGGCCCCGGTCTTCCACTCCTCGCCAGGTAAAACGCCTCTGCAATGATCCTGGCAAGATCCCTTACGTCTTTAACAAGGTAGTTGTGCTTGGTGCACGGCCTGGTGATACCGACTATGTCAACTTCCTGGAAGGCATCGTTACCGATCAGTGGCGTCGGCACCTGGCCAGTAAATACCACAATGGGGATGGAATCCATGTAAGCGGTGGCGATACCCGTAACAGTGTTCGTTGCACCTGGGCCAGATGTAACAAGGCATACCCCGACCTTTCCGGTGGCCCTTGCATACCCGTCCGCCATGTGTGTTGCACCCTGCTCGTGACGAACAAGAATGTGGCGAATATCGTGGTTTCTCATTTCATGGTAAATGTCGAGGACTGCACCGCCTGGATAGCCAAAAATGACTTTTACGTCCTCCTTTTTCAGACATTCGAAGAATATTTGTGCTCCGGTAAGTTTCATATTCTACCTCTATTTACTGCCCCGGTTTCCCAGCGGGGCGGACTATTTCCCCTTTCAGAGGGGAGTCATTAATTATAAAAAAAACATAACTATTGTCAAATATTTTAATTTGCTTATTTTCCTTCCCTTATTGGAAATTGGGTAAGACATTCAAAAAACATGGCTTAGACATACGATGAGATAAAAACCGAAAATTACCATGAAAATCGAAAGCACGATGTGGAAAACGATAGAGCCGAAAGAACTTGGTTTCACTTCATCAATTTTCCTTTTCGTTATAAAAAAACGGACAGTTGAAGAAATAATCATTAGTATCCCCAGTACGATGAAAGCAACGCTTACCAGTTCATGCCTTATTGGGCATCCGGATAGCAAATTCCTCGAAGACCCCAGTTGCTGGTTGAGCGCCAGGAGAAACAATTCAAACTTTGCCACTATGAATCCAAGGGCCATAACAGTTATTCCTGTTCTAACCCAGGCAAGGTACGTTCTTTCGTTTGCTGCGTAATCTCTGTAATGTTCTATCATTGATTTTTTGACCTCCCATCAGTTTTTCTGCTGTTCTGAATTAAAAATTCATCCAGATGGTTGTTGCTAAAAATATCATGCGAGAGTGGAAAATAAAACCTAGAGTGTTTGCAGGTACATTTTACTACTTGAGGAGTAATACCAGCTACCTCCACACCCTTGATTGCAAACTGAATCCGTGATCGGTCATCTGGGCTGCAAATGCAGGGAGGAACAGTGCAGACTGTAGCTCGCTATATCTGGCTGGAGATGACACCACAAATGCTGTGCAGGCGGCGGACCCGCCGGGCGGAAAAAGATTGCTAGGCAAGTGAAAATTAGCCTTCCCTTAATGAGTGGTTGATAATCAGCGCTCAGGACGGCGCTCAGAATACGCTTCGCTCCTGCCGGAATGATGCTTTCTGAGTTGTGCTCGTCCTAAAAATCGGAATTGATCAGGGCTTCCTAAAATAAGTATTTCGATACATAGCCAAAACCACTACTCGGTGAACATCCAAAACCTACTTCGACGAAACTCCTGCTTCTTCGAAGGTTTTCATCTCTGATAGTATTTTGGCACTAGCTTCTACAATTGGCATTGCAAGAGCTGCTCCCGTTCCTTCACCTAGCCTCATGTCAAGCTGAAGAATCGGTTCAAGCCCGAGATATTCTAAGGCTATCCTGTGCCCCGGCTCAGCTGACCGGTGGCTTGCAAAAAGAAAAGGTTTTACGTCAGGTGCAACACTTACCGCAACCAGGGCGGAAGCGGTGGTGATGAATCCGTCAACCAGTATGGGAAATCTTCGCCTGGCACAACCGATAATTACCCCGGCGAGACCTCCTATTTCAAATCCCCCGATTTTGGCAAGAATATCGATTCCGTTTTCCTTCTCAGGGTTGTTGATGATGATTGCTTTTTCAATAATTTGAGCCTTTCGCCTCACGCCATCGTGATCCAGGCCGGTGCCTGGGCCGGTGACCTCGTCGGGGGACCTGCCGGTAACAACAGAAACTATGGCGCTTGAAGGAGTAGTGTTTCCGATGCCCATATCTCCAATTCCTACTAGCCTGAACCCATCAGGAAGGCTTTCAACAAGCCTTATGCCTTCATAAAGGCACGTCCATGCCTGTTCTTCCGTCATGGCAGGCCCTTCTGAAATATTGGCGGTACCGTAAGCGATCTTACGGTCAACTACCCCCGGAGAAGCCGGCAGATCTGCTGCGACTCCCATGTCAACAACAATCAAATCGATTCCTCCATGCCTCGCAAGCACATTTATTGCTGCTCCCCCGTTTAAAAAGTTTAGCACCATCTGTGCTGTTACTTCCTGGGGATAAGGGCTTACCCCTGATTTTGCCACCCCATGATCGGCTGCCATCGTGAAGATATGTTTACCACTAACTGTAAAGATCTGTTTCCCGGTAATTCCGGCAAGTTTTACGGAAATTTCTTCAAGTTTACCCAGGGATCCCGGGGGTTTGGTCAGTTGATCCTGGCGCGCCGCCGCTTGTTCCATGGCATCATGGTCGAGAGGTCCGATTTCGCTTATGCACTTTTCCACATAGCTTTTCTTGTCCATTTTGTCGCTCCGTTGTCAGAATTTTTACCGGGGTGTAATAGTATATTTCTCGACTAAAAAGCAAGGGTTGTATGAAAGTTTTGCCTGTCGCAGTCCTTCTTCTCCGAGATCCTGCTCTCTATTGATGTAGGTATAGTTTGACCAGAGGTTTTTGCAACACAACCGGTTAATGGCGGGATACAGCCCTCTAATTTTAGGATTTGCCTTCTCAAAATGTACCACAGCAGTTACCTTGTTGAGGCGTTCTCCAAGGCTGAACGCTTCCACCTTTCCGTCAATCAGTATAATGCCGCCTTCGTAATTGAGGTCTTCCCAGTGATGGAGAGCCTCGAATACCGCGAAGTCCTCGCTGGTGAGCATGGAATGATCGGAACAGTTTCTAAGGTTGCACCATTCTTCCTGCATCTTGAGACACAAGTTTACCGTGCTTGTGGTCAAAGGTTCGAAAACGAAATCGTAGTGTTTTAAAAAGTAGTTCAAGTGATTCTTTTTCTTCCTTAATTTTTTTCCTTTAAGTTCAATCAGATCCCTTGTTCTGTACACGTAGTCGTAGTCTTCTCTGTTGGGAGTAACCTTGAATTGAGGATTGTCCCATAAATCAAGTTCCTCGACTAACTGTCTAGAGAACCTTCTTATTTCTGGTAGCCATCCTTCTTTTGACATGAAGGAAAACATTGTTTCCAGGGTCTGGATGGTAATAGTTTCTCCTGCGGGAGGCATGAAAAAATGGGAATCGTGTTCCGGGCAGGCAAGAACGAGGAGAGTTCCGTCGAGCAGTGATACCTGGAACTGGTAACTATGCCTCCACACAAAAAGGTTTGTAAAGGTAAATTCCGAAATAACCGGGTCAATCGTTTCAAATATTGTGCTGATTGTATTTTTGTGATTTATTTCGATCGGCCTAAATTCGGGAAATTGAGGTACAGGCATACAGAATCCGCTTCAACTGGCTAAGGTTAGTGCTCTTTCAATGCGTTGATGATTGCTCTCATAAAAGCAGGCAGATCTTCCGGTTTTCTACTGGTGATAATGTTCCCGTCAACTACTATCTCTTCGTCCACGAAATTGGCTCCCGCATGAATCAGGTCGTCTTTTATCGCAAAAAACGAAGTTACGGTTTTACCCGTAATCACTTCTGCCGAGGCAAGCATCCAACCTCCGTGGCAGATGGATGCCACGACTTTACCTTTCTCAGCCATGTCCTTGACGAATTTCACCATTGCAGGGTATCGCCTCATGTGATCAGGAGCATATCCTCCAGGTATTATTACTCCATCGAAATCGCTTTCCGACACCTGATCTGCATTCTTATCAACCTTTACCGGGATACCGTACTTTCCAACGTAGGTCTCGGAAGATCCTGACCCGACAATTGTTACCTCTGCTCCTGCTTCAAGGAGCCTGAAATAAGGATACCAGAGTTCATGTTCGTTGTAGATTTCTTCTGCCAAGATGGCTACTCTTTTTCCTTTCAGTTCCATGTTCTTTCCCCTCCTTACAACCTGTGAGGCACAAATCCGTATTTTTCATAGATGTTCTGGGCTTTATCCGAGAGGATAAATTCCATGAATTTTAGAGCATTTTCCGGATTTCGAGCCTTATTCAGTTTCGTGATGTAGTAATTTATTTTGTTTCTTTGATCCAGGTGCTCTCCAGGTTCAACTTCTGAGATTGGAAGGTTGTTTTTCCTTGCGTTTATTATTTCTGTTGCCCATACAGGCCCCACGTCCACGGTACCTTTAAGGATTCGTAGAGGAGTTTCCCTGTGGTGCACGATGGTTAGTATAGTGGTACCTTCTTCCCTCTTTTGTTCCATTATCTTACTAACCAACTCTTCACCACCTGCATCCCTGTACATGTCTATGATATGAAAAGCAATGTCCTCGTACTCCGGGTTGGGTTGTGAAATCCTCACTTCATCACGTCCAAGGTCTATGACTTTTTCGATCCTTGCAGGATTCTTCTCCGGAACCATGAGGGTTATCCGGTTATGGAGGTACAACTGGTAATCTCCGTCATCTATAATTCCCGCATCCACCAATTTTTTCATGGCTTTTTCGGATACAGATGCGTAGACGTCAGGAATAATATCTAACACTGTGTCCTTGAAAATTGCACCCCCTGCCAGGATTTGCTTGAGTTCAAGCCCCGGCGGGAGTGTTTCGTAAAAAATATTTTTTACCTCGGGAAACTCGGATTGAAAGGAAGCAATCAACTCGTCCATGACCATGAACTGGTTGCCTGCCACGAAAAGTACCAGGTCTGCCTTGTCCGCTATTTCGATGTTATGAAGATCATCCCCCCTGTTGGAAGGAATGACGGGAAGATTTGTCGTTTCTCTGCCCAAACCCATTTTTACCTCGCTTCTTCCTTGTTACGATATTGAGGACATATTTCCTACCGTAGTGCTTTGTCTAAGGTATTTGAAATTCCGGTTACCCGATCTTTATTTTACGAAGAGTACCATAGTTTGCAAGTTGAATATTTTCTTTTTTGATAAGATTCTTGATTCTGGCATCGAGCAGCGTTTCTAACTCCTCGGTATAGTGATAATTTGGTGCCCCAATTTCGGGGGATAATTTTTTCCTCGCGATGTGAAAACTTATCTCGGTAAAACCTTCCTTGATCGCAGGAATTAAATTTACGACAAATTCTTTATTCATATTGCCACTTTGAAGAAGTCCGAAAGTATAATCAGGGTAAGCCACCCGGGCCTGAAAGAGCATTTTTCTTGCTCTTTTACCAAGAATACCAAAAATAATGGCGTGGGCAACCTTTGAAACGATATTTTCTGGATCTATGGCGAGGTGACGGAACAACGATTCTTTTGGAACCCTTACGGCTTTTATATCGTATTCTTCCAGCAGAGGGAGGAGGATATTGAGAACAGAAGGGTGGAGGTGAATATGTAGATGCCCGTCTATGTGAGTAGGCTTAATGCCTGTTTCAAGGAATTTTATTATCTGAGCCTCAATTTCTTTTCTCAAGGCATTTTTACATTTTCTAAGGAAAAAGAAACGGAGGCCGGCCACCACCGGATTTGAAATGAATTTACCATTTGGGGTGACGATTGCAGAGATTTCTTTACTGGGAAGAGCAGCGGTTCCATGCACAAGGCTCAGGTGTAACCCCACTCCCAGGTCAGGGTTTTCTTTGGCTATCAAAACGGCTTCTTGTGCCCCCTCTTCGTTTATCATCAGGGTCGCACTGGTCAATATTCCATTCTGGTGAGCCAGCTTTACCGCCGAATTAACATCGCCAGTGAGACCAAAGTCGTCGGCGTTAACAATGAGGTACTTCATTGGTTTAGGTTGTTGGCCAGTTGGCCAGGATTTCCTGTCGCCTCTTGATAAACTGCTTGAATTCCCGCCCTTCTTCCAGCCGTCTTTTTCTTTCCGCCGGGTCTATGAGCATTCGGAAAATAATCTTAGATAGTCGTTTTGGTCGGTAGTAAAATTTTTTA